>CAMLIY010000094.1 GCA_946480125.1 uncultured Asticcacaulis sp. | reverse complement strand
AAATTGGCGCCCAGCCAGCCGATATAGTCTTCCAGACCGGTGGCCTTGCCGAGATATTTCGACACATTGCCGAGATCGTGCGGCGTACCGCGCAGGCCGACATCATAGGCCCATTCCGGTTTCATCATCGCCTGCATCATGCGACGGATCGGGCCGAAATCACCGCTCATGCCCGAATGCTTGTCGCGGTAGCGCGCGCCCGGCACCGGCATATCGACGGTGAAAACCAGTTTGGTGACGCCCAGGGCCTGCGCCCGTTCGAGGGCATGCTTCATGAAGCCGCGGTCCTTCAGCACATAGAGCTGGAACCAGATATCGCAGCCGGACTTCTCAACGATTTCCTCAAGAGGACACAAGGAAACTGTTGAAATAATGTAGGGAACTCTTGCCTTCTTGGCGGCCCTGGCTACTTGCACTTCGCCACGGCGAGCGTACATACCGCCCAGGCCCACCGGGGCCAAGGCGACCGGCATAGCCATTTTTTCCCCGAACAGTTCGGTTTCCAGCGACAGGTCGGCGACATTTTTCAGCACACGCTGGCGCAGGGCCAGCGAAGACAGGTCGCTGACATTGTTGCGCAAAGTCATTTCGGCATAGGAACCGCCGTCGAGATAATCGAACAGGAAACGCGGCAATTTGCGTTTGGCGGCTTCGCGGTAATCAGTGGCAGCGGAAATGATCATCAGGGGTCTCAATTGGTCAATATATCGGACTTGATTTCATATTCCGAGATGAATCAAGTTGCAAGGTCAGGTCGGCATAGTCGGGCATGGTTTTCAGGATGTGCCGGGTCAGGCGTTCGTAATACTGGATAAACCGCGCCACTTCCGCATCGCTCATCACCTTCGCGCCGGTGCGACCTTCTGCTTTCAGGCGGGCGCGCAGGGTACTTTCCTGTTGGGTCCGCCAGTCACGCACGATTTCAAAACCGGGCGCGGCCAGCAGGATCAGCCGGTCGATATGACCGAACAGGGTGGCATAAGGCCCTTTCAGGGCTTCATTGACCGCCCGCCGCCAGGTCCCATCATCCTCGCGCTCCAGATCATTGGCCGGCTCGGCCAGTTCCTCATCGGCCTGTGGCTTTGCGCCAACGCACCAGCCCTCGAAAATGATCACATCCGGCGCGATGATTTCCGGCCAGTCACTTTCCGGAAAAGGCCGGTCGTTCGCCTTGTCGAAGCGCGGCAGACGCGTCGGCTGTCCGGCTTTCAGGCTGGCAAAGACGCGTCCACCCAAAGCGACATCATGCGTGCCCGGCACGCCACGCGTGACAAACAGCGGCGAGACCGCGACAGGCCGGTTTTCCGGTGCGAGATATAGATCATCGAGCGACAGAAGCGCGACCGTCATCCCCTTGTCTTCCAGACACTTCGCCAACCCTTCGCTCAATGTTGATTTACCCGATCCTTGCGCCCCGCAAATACCAAAAACAAAGGGCTTTTTCGCGTCTTTCACCCAACCCCGTACCTTGGCCTCAACCGTTTCAAGCGACCCGGTCACGTACGGGCTCCCCCGCGAAGAAGAGATCGACATTCGTGGCTGCCCGCATGCCCATGGCTTCGCGTGTCTCGACCGTGGCGCTGCCGAGGTGCGGCAAGAGGACAGCATTCGACAGGTCGAGCAGAGCCGGATGCACAACCGGCTCGGCCTCATAGACATCGAGCCCCGCCGCCCAGAGGGTGCCGGCTTTCAGCGCTTCCGCCAGGTCGGCTTCATTGACCACCGAGCCGCGCGCCGTATTGATAAGGATCGAGGTCGGCTTCATCAGTTTGAGCAGGCGCGCGTCGATCATGTGCTTTGTTTCAAGCCCGCCCGGCGTATGCAATGACAGCACATCGGCCTCTGCCGCCAGTTGATCGAGCGACGGCACATAACGCGCATCCAGAGCGCCTTCGATATCCGAGGCAGCCTGGCGGCGGCTATAATAGGCGATCTTCATGCCGAGCGCGCTGGCGGCCTTCTGGGCCGTCGCCTGGGCAATGCGGCCAAAGCCAACGAGCCCCAGCGTCTTGCCTTCCAGCGATTGCCCCATCAGGGTGGTCGTGCCCCAGCCCTTCCACTGGCCGGCACGCAACTGACGTTCGCCTTCGGAGGCACGACGCGAGGCCATCAGCATCAGCATCAGGGCGATATCGGCCGTCGCATCGGTCAGCACGTCCGGCGTATTGGAAACAGTGATGCCGGCGGCCTTGGCGGCGGCGACATCGATATTATCATAGCCGGCGCCATAGTGGCCGATCATCCTGACGCGCGCGTTCGGCACACCGAAGACTCCGGCGTCCATCGGATCCCCCAGCGAAGAACACAGGCCGTCGTAATCCAGCATCGCCTGCATCAGCTCGGTATGGGTCAGGGGCTTGCCCGTCTCATTAACCGTCGTATCGTAATGGGCCTGCATATAGGCCTGCGCGCCGGCGGGCCAGGAACGGGTGATCAGAATCTTGGGACGAGTCATACGGAATCTCTCAGTTTTTCTTCTTCTAACGCCTGTTGAATACCGGCGCACGTTTTTCCTTGAAGGCGGCGCGGCCTTCGTGGGCGTCTTCGGTGGCGAAACAGATGGTCTGCAGGTCGCGTTCGTATTCCACCGCCTTTTCGTAGGGCATGGTGTGGGCGGCGCGCAGATTGAGCTTGCCGGTTTCGGCAGCGATCGGCGCGCGGCTGGCGATGGTTTCGGCAATGGCGCGGGCGCGCGTCATCAGGTCGGTCGTTTCACACACCTCGCTGACCAGGCCCCATTGCTCGGCTTTTTGTGCGCTGATCGCGTCTCCGGTCAGGATCATCAGCGACGCATTGGAGGCCCCGATCGAATGGACCAGCCCCGCCGCCATACCGCCGCCGCCGATCCAGCCGAGCTTGATTTCCGGTGCGGCGAACTGGGCGTTCGACGACGCAATACGGATATCGCAACTCATGGCGGTTTCCAGCCCGCCGCCGAAGGCATAGCCATTGACCGCGGCGATGGTCGGCTTGAGGCACAGGCGGATGGCGTCGCAATAATCGCCGCGATTACGGAATTCCCATGGCGTGGCGTAATCATCGAGTGTGCGGATGTCCGAGCCGGCGCAGAAGGCGCGCTCGCCGGCGCCGGTCACGATCACGCAGCGGATGGTGTTGGATTTGTTGCACTCGGCCACGGCGGCTTCGAGCGCATAGGCCATTTCCGGCGTCATCGAGTTGAGCTTGGCCGGGCGATTGATGGTGATAACGGCGACGTGGCCATCTACTTCAAAAAGCAGTTCTTCAGACATTAGCGTTCCGAACCCGGAACGTGTGTTCCGGCATAAAGGGTTTGCAGTTGAATCAATAGTTGATCGTGCGGCCGTTGCGAATAGAGCGTGTCGCGGATGGCCTGCGAAGCGGCCGTCTGGAAGGCGATGGCGTGGTTGTGTCGCGGCCGGATATATGCCGCTTCCAGTGTATCGAAGGTGTTACGGTAGAAATCACCCCAGCGCGCATTGATCACCGCATCCTGCCAGGCGACGCGCAGCGAAGGCTGACCATCATGCGCCGGAATGAAGCCGGTTTGCGCCTGCGGCGACATCAGCCAGCGCAGATGATCAAGCAATTCCGGCGTGACGTTACAGCGCTTCGAGATGCCAATACCGGTGCCGCCCAGGGTCGAGCCGATTCCGCCAGCCCCGCGTGGCGCATTGGCGAAAGTCAGGTCATTCGCATAGTTGACATAGCCATAGATCAGCGGACACAGGGCGACATCCCGGTGATCGACCATGTGCTGAAGGATACCGATCGGGTTTTTCTCGCGGACGCTCAAGGGTGAGGCATCGGTCAGGCGCTGCATGATTTCGAGCGCCGTCAGCCCGACCGTTTCGCTGATCAATACGTCGGGATTAGCCGTGGCGGGCCGTTCGCCAAGCGCCACGCAAATCGACTGAAAACTCAGCGCCGCATGAGGTCCGGCCAGGGACAGGGCCACCGGCCCGCCGAAGGCCAATACTTCATCCCAGGTCTTGGGTATCTCGTACCCCGGCCGGATAGCCATGACCTGCGTGGCGGCATCGAGCGGCAGAGCCCAGTGCTTTCCGGCGAACTGATAGCTTTTCAGCGACGGGCCGATGCAGTCTCGCGCCCAACCGGCAATCTCTTCGGCTGAAAAGATATCTTCCAGCGACCGCAAGCAATCGCTAGCCACCGCCTCGCCGACATGCGGATGATCGAGCACTACCAGATCATATTGCGCGCATAGTTCAGCGATGGGGTGGATCTCGAAGCCTTCCAGTGAATGCATGGCCCATGACAGGCCAAGTTCCGGCGCCGCCTTGGCGGCGGCATCCAGCGCGTTGAAGCCGCGGGGGTGATCCCAGGTCAGGCCTTTATATCTATGCTTAGACATTTGCCTGTTTCACCGCGCCGCTGGCCAGCAGGGCGTCGATCTCGGTCTCTGACTTGCCGGCGGCGGCCAGGATTTCACGTGTGTGCTCACCGACGCGCGGCGCGCCGCGATCAACGGTTGATGGCGTTTTGGAAAACTTGATCGGGAAGCCCGGCGTCTTCACGCGCCCTTCGGTCGGATGATCATATTCGACGAAGGTACCATTGTGCTTGATCTGCGGATCGTTGACGACATCCTCATAGCCATAAACCGGCCCGCACCAGATATCGACCGGACGGAACATATCGAGCCATTCCTGCGTCGTCTTTTCCGCCAGCTTGATACGCGTCATGGCGTAGATTTCATCGCGGTAAATCCACGAATCCGTCTGGTCTTCCATATCCAGGAAGAAGGGCTCACCGATCAGCTCACCGAGCTTTTTCAGATTGGCCATGGCGATAGTGAGATAGCTGTCCTTCGTCTTGAAGACGCCGTAAGGGGCACGAATATAGCTGTGGGCGTGCGGTTCGACCGTGCGGGTCTGCGGCTTCTTGCCGACGGTGAAAACCGACAGTTCCTGCATCTGGATGGTGGTGATGGCGTCCAGCATATTGACCTCGACCTTCTGCCCCTCGCCCGTCCGTTCGCGGTGGAACAGGGCCGCCAACGCGCCCTCAAAAGCGGTATAGGCCGTAATGGCATCGACCAGATACTGGCCGGCCGGAGACGGCGGCGTATCCTTCGAGCCCGCCGACATCATGGCGCCCGACATGGATTGCAACAGCAGATCCTGACCGGGATAGTTCTTGTAAGGGCCATCTTCACCATAGCCCGACATCGAGACATAGATCAGTTTCGGATTGATGGCCGAAAGCGTTTCATAATCGACACCAAGGCGCGCCGCCACGCCGGGGCGATAGTTCTGCAAAAACACATCGGACGACTTGACCAGATCGAGCAGCAGGGCCTTGCCTTCGGGCGACTTGAGATCGACGGCCAGAGAGCGCTTATTGCGGTTCAGCGACAGGAAGGAGACATTGATCTCATTGCCCCAGGCGCCGCCGGCCGGGGCATGACGCTGCCATTCGCCGGTCGTTGGCTCTACCTTGATGACGTCCGCGCCCATATCGCCCATGCGCTGCGCCGCGAACGGTCCTGCCATGGCGATGGAGCAATCCAGAACGCGAATACCACTTAAGATACCCATATAAATTCAAACCTTTATGTAAAATTTTTAATCCATCACCCAGCCGCCATTGACGTTGAGCGTCTGGCCGGTGATGAAACCTGTATCTTCGGAGCTAAGAAAAGCGATGGCGTTGGCGATATCGCCGACATGACCGCGGCGCTTGATCGCCTGCTGGGCCAGGACGTGGCGGTTATAGCCTTCGGGGTCAGGATTGATGGCCTCGGCATCGGTCGGGAAGGCGCCGGGTGAAATGGCGTTGACCGTTACGCCATAGGGGCCGAATTCGCGCGCCCAGGCATGGGTCAGGCCGATCAGGGCACCTTTCGAGGCGACATACGGATAGATATTGGCCCAGCCGCCGGAGAGCGTGATCGAAGCGATATTGATGATGCGCCCGAAGCCCTTCGCCTTCATACCCGGCAGAGCTTCCTGCACGGCGACGATGCCGGCATCAACATTGACGCACTGGACACGCTGGTGGTCCTCGATCGTGAAGTCCTCGAACGATTTCGACGGATAGATGGCGGCATTGTTGATCACCACATCATAGCCGCCGGTTTCTTCGCGGCGGGCGCGTATAGCGGCACGGAAACTTTCGAGATCGGACATATCGGAGCGCGTCACCAGCAGACGACCGGTGGTTATGCTGGCCGCCGCCGTGGTCAGGGCCGTGATTTTGGCGTCATCATGATCGACGGCCACAACCGTGGCGCCGCGCGCCAGAAAATTCAGTGTAGTTTGCAGGCCCAGGCCACCGGCCGCACCCGTATAGAGAATGGTACGCCCCTGCATACTAGCGGCCTCCGATTGGCGGAAACTTGCCGGACGGCGCGGGATAATTCTCTGACGGCTGGAGGCTTACCGCCTCGATACGGCTGACGGCATGGGCCACGGCCGCGCTATCGGGCAGGATACGGAATACGCTGTCGTAACGGCGCTCATCGCCGTGCTCCAGCCAGATCAGCTCGCCGCGCTCCTTGGCAAACGGCTTGCCGAAAACATGATTGCTCGACGGCTCAATGCCCAGGGCATAATGGCCGGCCTGGAGATTTTGCCACTCATACATGGCGGGAAACTGTTCTTTCAGTACCTCAACTTCAAAGCCGAAACCAATGTTTTCATTGACCAAAGCGACATTGAACTTGCCCGCCGCATCCGGCTGCATGTCGTGCTGCCAGACCTGCTCGTGGAAGTTCATTTTTGGACCGGACAGGGTGCGATAACCAACGCCTTGCTTATGGTAATCCTCAGCATGGGCGGCCCAGACGACATCGCGGATCGGCGCCACATAACGCGCGCCCTCGGCCAGGACCGGATGACCGACATTGATATGGTAACAATACATATGCGGCGTGCGGTAGAACCCATGATTGACCACACGGTCATGCAGATGAATTTCATCGGAACCGACCTTTGCCTCGATACGCCGGATCAGGTGAAGATCCTCACCAAAGACGGTCGATTGCTGGACCACGCCCTCGGCCCACAGCGTGCATTCGTCGCCCTCCCAGCTTTCGCCATAGCCGGTCAGCCGCGCCGGAATCGTGCCGATACGGCCATGCAGGGAGGAAGATACCGTCTTGCGGGCGTTGTAATGATACTGGTCGGCGGAATCGTCGTCCATGAACAGGATATGGTCTAGCCCGCAGGTCACCATCAGGCCCGAAAACGAGCGGAACCAGCCCAGACCGCCCTCGCCTTCATAGTCGTGCAGGCCGGGATGCTTGAAGCCCGACGGCGAATGCCAACCGACGGCGCGGCCATTATGCTCGCAATCGGCAATATCCATGGCGCGATCAACCAGGACCGTGAAACGCAAACCGGACCCGGTGCGGAACTCCAGCATACGGATGCCGCGCTCGACGCCATCACCCAGCGTCATCAGCCGCACACCGGCAAATTGCGACAATTGACCGGTATGCGCCGCCAGATCGCGACGCGAATAGGTTTGCTTAAACAGTTCAGCCATAGGCCCGATCCAAATCCCTGTACGCGCTTATTTTTTGATAGCGACCAGTCATATACCGATCAATCCTGATGTCAATGCATCATCATACATCATATGTGTAATTTCTCATTTCCGTTGAGTGAATTTGTAATTTATCATTTTAATATCAATGAATTAGATTCACATATAACCAACCAACCGTGTATAGTGACAGACGGCTCACAATAATACTGCTTGACTTCACGTGCCAATTCCGATGTATTTTGATGTCAAAGGCCGCAAGCACCACGCCCGTTGCGCGCCATACAAGGAGGGGCGCATTCATGGCCGTCACACGCGCCACACTGATCGATATCGCCAAACAAGCCGGCGTCTCCACCGCCACCGTGGACCGCGTGTTGAACAAGCGCCCCGGCGTGCGCGAACGCACTCGCGACATCGTTTTCCAGACCGCTTCCCGTCTCGGCTATATCGCCTTGCCGGGCGAGGTTTCGATCAGCCGCGCGCCGGTCGCGCTCGATTTCATTCTGCCCAATGGCGCCAACAGCTTCATCCGCAACCTGGCGAAATCACTGGAAGAGATCAGCGCCGACCGCGGCGATATCGAGTTGCGCCTGCACTTCATCGAGGGCTTCGATCCCTACGCCCTCGCCGACGCCTTGCTGAAACTGGCCGGTCATTCGAGAGCCGTCGCGGTCATCGCACTCGATCATCCGGTGGTGCGCGAGGCGCTGCGTCAGTTGCGCAATTCCGGCACCATCGTCTTCACCCTGATTTCGGACATCTCCAATGTGCCGCGTGAAGGCTATGTCGGCATCGATAACCGCGCTGCCGGCCGCCTGAGCGGCTATCTGCTCGGCCGTTTGCTGCCGAAAGCGCCCGCCAAGCTGGCCCTGTTCGCCGGCTCATTGTCCTATCGCGGTCACGAGGAGCGCGAGATGGGCTTCCGTCATA
This sequence comes from uncultured Asticcacaulis sp., assembly GCA_946480125.1. The sequence continues at coordinate 2,317 of CAMLIY010000094.1, read as the reverse complement.
TCCTGCGCGAATCCTATCCCAACCTGTCGGTCGTCGAACTTCGCGAGGTGCATGACGATGACGAAGCCGCCTACCGCGAGGCGCGCGCCCTGCTCCAGCAATATCCCGACCTGGCCGGCATATATAATATCGGCGCCGGTAATCGCGGCATCGCGCGGGCGCTGGAAGACTCAGGCCGCGACCAGAAGATTGTCTTCATCGGCCACGAACTGACCGATCACACACGTAAATTTTTGCTGGATGGCATTATGGATGCCGTCATCGACCAGAACGCCCATGTCGAGGCGCGCGAGACGATCGACCAACTGGCGCGCACGGTCCGCGGTGAGACAGTGAAATCCTATATTCCCATCCGCGTCCAGGCGATCTTCAAGGAAAACATACCGGAATGAGTTTGGCCGGAATGAGAAAAGTCTTCGCCGTCGATATCCACGCCGAAGGGATTGAACCTTATAAAGCCTGGCACAGGGCTGGCGGCCCACCAGCGGCCGTTACCGCCGCGATTCGCGCCGATGATATCCGTGAGCTGGAAATCTACCTGATCGGCGACCGCATGGTGCTGATCATGGAACAGGGCCCGGATTTCGATCCGGACGCCAAGGCGAAACGCGACGCTAATAATCCCGATGTCGAAGCCTGGGACGCCCTGATGCGCACCTTCCAGAAGCCCCTGCCCTTCGGTCCGGCAGGCTCGACCTGGCTGGAAATGGAGCGAATCTATTCGCTGGCCGAACAGCCGTAACTGTTCGTCATTAAGATTTCTGAAGAAAAACCGTCACCTAACCGCTAAACGGCTGTCATCAAATCGGCTTAGATCGCAATAATAGTGGATATCATTGCGATCTAAGCTTTTGTTTTGTCGCGCAATTTATCCGAAAAGTGGCGGCCACTTTTCGGATTGCGCTTCGATCCGCTGGTTTATCGCAAACTGCGGGAGCCTTATGGGGATGGTCAGCCGCCGGAAAGTTTTGTTCGCCGTGGGAACGGTTGCCGCCGCGCCCGCGCTCGGCGCGTCCGCCCTTCCCGAAACACCCGCGCAAGTGCGATTTGAGCACGGCGTTGCCTCCGGTGATCCACTCCCTGACGCGGTGATCCTGTGGACACGAATCAGCGGTCTGGACCGCGGCGCCGACATCACCTGGCAGATATCGAGAGACGACAGCTTCAAGGCTGTGCTGGCTGAGGGCAAGGTTTTCACGGATGCGGGCCGCGACTATACGGTCAAGGTCGATGTGCGCGGCCTGATGCCGGATACCGAATACCACTACCGTTTTCTCGCCGGCCCGATCTCCTCGCCGGCCGGCCGCACCCGCACCCTGCCGCTGCAAACGGACAAGGTCGTGTTGGCGGTCGTTTCCTGCTCCCTGCACCCCAATGGCTATTTCAACGCCTATCGCGCCATTGCCGATCTGGCGCGCGTTGATGCCGTCGTTCATCTCGGTGACTATATCTATGAATATGGCGCCGGCCTGACCGACTACGGCATGGGTAATGGCCGGATGCTGATGCGTATCCCCGAACCGACGCATGAAATCGTGTCGCTCGCCGATTACCGCATGCGCCACGCCCAGTACAAGCGCGATGAAGACCTTCAGGCCGCCCATGCCCGCGCGCCGTGGATCTGCGTCTTCGACGACCACGAGATTTGTAACAATCCGTGGCGTGACGGCGCCGAAAACCACCAGCCCGATGAAGGCGACTGGGGGGTGCGCAAGGCTGCGGCGCTTAAGGCCTACAGCGAGTGGATGCCGATTCGCGATCCGGCACCCGGCAAGCTGCGCGAAGCCATTTATCGCAGCTTCCGCTTTGGCAAACTTGCCGAACTGGTCATGCTGGAAAGCCGTCTGCTGGCGCGCAGCAAGCAGCTCGACTATGCCGAAGACCTGACCTATGCCGACGGCAAGCCGGACAAGACCGCTTTCCGCGCCAAACTGAACGCGGAAAGCCGCGAACTGTTGGGTAATGAGCAACGCCAGTGGCTGCAAACCACCCTCAGCCAGTCGGTTAAGGATGGCGTCACCTGGCAGGTGCTGGGCAATCAGGTCGTCATGGCCAGGGTCAACGGCCCGGACATCGTCAAACGCTTGGGACCGGACACCATCGCCGCCATGCGCAACCTCGCCCCCGAAGGCGCGCGCCAGAAGCTCGATACCTTTATCGCCCTGTTCGAAAGCGCCGATCCCCTGCCGCTCAATCTCGATAGCTGGGATGGATATCCAGCCGAACGCGAGCGACTCTATACTATGCTCAAGACGGCGCAGGCCCGCACGGTTGTGGTGTCCGGTGACAGCCATTGCGCCTGGGCCAACCAGTTGCA
>CAMLIY010000093.1 GCA_946480125.1 uncultured Asticcacaulis sp. | reverse complement strand
CTGGCCTGGATACCGATACCCGGCCTGGGAACGGTCTATTCGGTGCTTGCTGGCGCCTTTATCCTCTATCAGGGTCTGCGCGCCCGCTGTGACGCCACCACTCTGGCTGGCGCTTTCCTGGCCTTGTTGATCGATGCCGGCATTTCGACCACGGACACAGTTATCCCGATCCTCGGTTCAGCCGTCGATACCTTCTTCCAGGGCCATCTCTATGCCGCCCATATGATCCAGAAGGATATCGAGAAGACCCTTTATATCGAAGCCAGTGCATCCCAGGCCCATCGTGACGGCAGTCACCAGGGGAATGTCAGTGAGATGCGCGCGACCAAGGGCAAGAAACGCCTCGTCTATCTCAATAACTAATCCCCTCAGCGCAGGCGGGCCTCATCCTTCAGGAAGTATATTCCTGAAAAAAAAAGGTGAGGCGTGAGCGATACAACCCCCCGATTACAATTGCCGCTGATAGGCGATCACAGCCAGAAGCGCATCGTGATGAACGCCGGACTGATGCGGCTGGAAAGCCTGGTGCAGGCGCAGGCGATCAGCCGGACCACCGGCGCGCAACCCGCTGCGCCCGCCGATGGCGACAGCTATATCCTGCCGGCCAGCCCTACCGGCGCGACATGGGCATCCCTGCCAGCGGGCAGTTTTGTGCGCGCTGAAGGGGGCGTCTGGGAAACGGTGAGCTTTCCCGAAGGTGCGATCGTTTATATCAAAGCCGAGGGCGCTTTCCTGCTGCGCACGGCCTGGGGCTGGACGGCGTTCGAGGACGCGATCAAGACGCTGACCAATCTCAGTCGTCTCGGTGTCGGCACAACCGCAGACGCCTATAATGTGCTGGCCATGAAAGGGCCTGCGGCGCTGCTCAGTGGCAAGACGGTGGCCGAAGGCGGCAGCGGCGACATTTCTCTGGTCCTCAACAAGGCGGACGATGGTAACACTGCGCAGATACTATTGCAGAAGGGCTATGGTGGCCGGGCTATCATCGGATTGCTTGGAAACAACGATCTGACCCTGAAAGTTTCAGGCGACGGGGCGGGTTGGCGTAATGCGCTCGCGATCAACTGTTTCAGTGGTCGCGTGCGCTTAGGCAAAGACAATTTTCAAACGCCACATATTCCCGCGCGTAATTATCTGACCGGCTCGGCCTGGCTGATCAGCACCAGTGCCGCCGATAACAGCTGGCGGTCGATGTGCTGGTCAGCGGAGCAGGGGCTGTTCTGCGCCGTCAGTGAAACCGGCACGGGCAATCGCGTCATGACCTCGCCGGACGGCATTTCGTGGACCGCGCGCACCAGCGCTGTAGACAACAACTGGCTGTCTGTCTGCTGGGCGGCGGAGGCCGGTTTGTTCTGTGCGGTTGCCAACTCCGGCACGGGGAACCGTGTCATGACCTCGCCGGATGGCATCACCTGGACGGCCCGTACAAGCGCGGCTGACAATGCCTGGCGCGGTATATGCTGGTCGTCGGAGCTGTCGCTGTTCTGCGCCGTATCGGCGACGGGAACGGGTAACCGTGTGATGACCTCCCCTGACGGCATCGCCTGGACCGCGCGCGCCAACGCCATAGACAATAACTGGATATCCGTCTGCTGGGCGCCCGAACTGGGTCTTTTCTGTGCCGTGAGTGACAGCGGTACGGGTAATCGCGTCATGACTTCCACTGACGGCATAATCTGGACCGGGCGCACCAGCGTGGCGGACAACAACTGGCACGGGGTCTGCTGGTCGCCTGAATTAGGGCTTTTGTGCGCCGTCTCCGTCACAGGTACGGGCAACCGGGTCATGACCTCGCCGGACGGCGTGACATGGACAAGCCGCACCAGCACCGCTGACAATACGTGGCAAAGTGTCGCCTGGTCATCTCGGCTTGGCCTGTTTTGCGCCGTCAGCGACTCGGGCACAGGCAACCGCATTATGACCTCTCCGGACGGCATCAACTGGTCGAGCCGGTCAAGCCCCGCAGACAATGGCTGGTATGGGGTGTGCTGGTCGCCTGAATTAGGATTGTTCTGCGCCACAGCCAATACCGGGACGGGCGACCGCGCGATGACTTCCGTTTCCATCTTCACCTACCCCTACAGGAGCTGATCAAATGAAGCTGATTGATAACTGGCGCGAAACCCTGCGTGCTTATTCCACCTGGGCACTGGGCGCTGTGGTGGCCATTCCCACGATCTGGTTGCAGGTGCCGGATGAATTGAAGGCTTTAATCCCGGCTCAGGGCATGGCCAGGATTACGGCATTGGTTGCCGTCGCTGGCCTGATCGGACGTTTTGTCGATCAGGGTGAGCGCCAGTGATACAAATCAGTCTATCCGGTTTACTTACACCGTTTTTGCAGGATTGGCCTTAAACCGATATCGCGCTATTTTTCACGAAACGCTATTTATTGTAACAGTTCATTACAAGGATGGTGTTATGTTTCGCATCAATTTTAATTTTACCCAACGTACATTTGAGCATAGCCGTGCAAAAAGTCGACGGGTCAGCGATGCGGTTTTTCACCGCAAACTGGATACGTCAGACACCTTGCGCCATATGTGCGGGTTCGATTCTGAACTCTATCAGGCGATAAACGGATTACAGCGTTGATTTGAAAAATGGTGTTTCCCCGACCCTTTAAGGGTCGGGGAAACATGGTGCCACGTGAGAGACTCGAACTCTCGACCTCAGCCTTACCAAGGATGCGCTCTACCACTGAGCTAACGCGGCGAACGGGGACGCGAACGCCACCCGAGGCGGGGGCTATAGCCAAAGTTTGTGAAAAGACAAAGCGAAAAATGCGCGGGCCGGTCTGAAAAATCATCCCGCTTGCAATTAATCCCCGGATTTCTTAAGCCGAACGCCTCTCGTCATAAACCGAGCGGCTTTTTTTATGTCCGATACCCCCGAAACGCCGAAAGCGCCGAAACGTAAACTGACCCAGGCCGAAATGCGCGCTGCCCGCCTGCAATCGGCGCTGCGCGATAATCTGCGCCGACGCAAAGCCGCAGGACAGGAGGCCCAGGCCTCGACCGCGCGAAGCGCTCCTGGCTCCCCTTCGCCCTCAAGCCCCGAAGGGGCAGGGCAGGAGTTCCCCGATAACGAAAAAGGGAAGCAAAACCCGTCCTAAAAGCGCAAGCATGTATTGCGCGCGTTCCAATGTCATGTAGAACCGCGTATTCGCCGCTTTGGCGCAGACCTTGAGTTACGGGCCGGTTTATGGATCGCATTGCTATCGAGGGCGGCAGCCCTCTCTTCGGAAACATCCCTGTTTCGGGCGCCAAGAATTCCGCCATCAAGTTGATGGCTGCCTCTCTGCTGACCTCCGAACCGGTCCGCCTGACCAATATGCCGCGCCTGGCCGATACCCGCCTGCTTGGCCGCCTGCTGACACGCTTTGGCACCCAGATCACGGAAGCGGATGGCCCTGACGGCCAGCAGACCTTGCTGCATACCCCGGAGATCACCTCGGCCTTCGCACCCTACGATCTGGTGCGCCAGATGCGCGCGTCGTTCAACGTGTTGGGACCGCTGATCGCCCGTACCGGCCATGCCAAGGTGTCATTACCCGGCGGCTGCACCATCGGCGCCCGCCCGGTCGACCTGCATCTCAAGGCGCTGGAAGCGCTGGGCGCCCATATCGACATGCACGAAGGCTATGTTTTCGCCCAGGCGCCGCGCGGTCTGAAAGGTGCGGAAATCGAATTTCCGTTCGTTTCGGTCGGCGCCACCGAACACGCCCTGATGGCGGCGGTGCTGGCCCACGGTACGACCGTATTGAAAAATGCCGCCTGCGAGCCGGAAATTTCCGACCTGGCTGAGTGCCTTAACGCCATGGGCGCCAAGGTTTCCGGCCAGGGCACCCCCACTATTGTCGTCGAAGGCGTCGCTAGCCTGCATGGCACCGACTGGTCCGTGATCTGCGACCGCATCGAGGCTGGCACCTATGCTGTGGCCGGCGCCATGGCTGGCGGTGAAGTTCGCCTGACCAGGGTGCGGCCGGAACTGATCTCGATTTTGCTCGACAAGCTGGTCGAAGCCGGCTGTGAAGTCCATCGCGGCTTCGACACCGTGACCATCAAGCGTTCCGGTGCGATCAAACCTGTCGATGTGACCACCGATGTCTATCCCGGTTTCGCCACAGACCTTCAGGCGCAGTTCATGGCGCTGATGACCCTGGCTGGCGGTGAGAGCGTCATCAGGGAAACCATTTTTGAGAATCGCTTCATGCACGTGCCGGAATTGAGCCGTCTGGGTGCCGATATCCGCGTCAGTGGCAGCGAAGCGCGCGTCCATGGGGTCGCCGAACTGCGCGGCGCCCAGGTGATGGCCACCGACCTGCGCGCCTCGGCTTGTCTCGTTATCGCCGGGCTGGCGGCGCGTGGCGAAACCATAGTCAACCGCGTTTATCACCTTGATCGCGGTTTTGAAAATCTCGAAGGCAAGCTGTCGGCCTGTGGGGCCAATATCCGTCGTATCAAAGGCGATGCGCCGGTGATGGAAGACGAATAGATGGGATTGTTCGGCTTAGGAAAAGCGCCAGTCAAGCCTCTGCGTCTTATGGCGCAGGATGCCGATGATTTGCCCGCCATCTCGGCCCTGGTGCAGGATGCCGCCCTGCGCGTAAGCGATCTCAGCTATGATGCCACCGGCCGTCATTTCACCTTGCACATGAATCGGTTTTGCCATGAGTCGGTTAAGAATGTGCCGCTGCGCGCCCCTGGCGTACTGCGCATTTCTGGCGTGACGGCGGTCAGAATGCGAGGCCTCGATATCAACCAAGGTAACCTTCCCCTGAGTCTGCTTGATGTCGCGGTCGAGTCTTTGGAAGCCCCTGCTATCGCCTTGACCCTGCGTTTTGCGGGCGCGACAAACCGTGATCTGCGTATCGAGGCCGAATGCGTCGATGTGCTGCTGCTCGACCTGGCCGCACCGCGCCGCGCCAAGAGTATGCCCGAGCATTTTTAGCCTTTCGGGACTGGCTCTTGCCAAATCAGGTGGAGTTATGCTCATCCTGCTTTGAAGACGAAAGTGAGACACTGGCCATGCGCATCGCCCGGATCGACATCGATGAAGCTTCCTTAAGCGCGCCCTCCGACCAGGTAGAGCATGAGCGCAAGGTGGCCATGTTTGACCTGATCGAAAGGAACAGCTTTATACCGGAAGGTGTGGTGGAAGGGCAGGGCCCGTTCGACCTGCGGCTCGCTCTGGAAGACAACCGGCTGGTCTTCGATATCACCGGCCCCGATTTTGCCCGCAAGATCATGCTGTCCCTGGCGCCCTTCAAGACTATGCTGCGCGATTATCGCATGATTTGCGAAAGCTATTACGAGGCGCTTAAGAACGCTACACCGGCGCAAATTGAGTCAATCGATATGGGGCGGCGGGGCGTGCATAATGAGGGCGCCGAACTGCTGACCGAGCGTCTGGCGGGAAAGGTGGCTATTGATCACGAAACGGCGCGTCGCCTTTTCACACTGGTCAATACTCTGGTCCGTCCATGAGTCGGCATAAATTGCCTATCTTTATGATTTCATTACATTTTTTATATTCATCTTTGTTCACCAATAGGGCGTGATTCTGTCCGAATAGGGACGATTATCACACCGTTCGCCTCAGTTGGGGCGACACAGTGTCCATTCGGTCTTATTTGGCCGCAAAGACCTCAAAAAGACCCCGCAATCGCCCCACGAACGCCCGGTCGTATCGCCATATTGAACTCAGACGACAATGCCAAACGGTTAATGATCGTCCGGCTCGCATCCTCCCCGGTGCGTGACCCGTTCAAATATGGAGCACATGCTATGAAAACGCTTATGATCGCCACCGCTGCTGTGGCCACCCTTGCTATCGGTACTGTTGCCAGCGCCCAGGACGTAGGTCGTGTCTATGGTTCGCTCGGCTACCAGCAAACCGACAATGACAATACCGATTCCAAGCTCGGCAGCGTCAATGCCCGCGTCGGCACCAAGATTACACCCCATTTCGGCGTTGAAGGCGAAGCCGCTTTCGGCACCAATGACGACAATGGCGTTGGTGGCAATTATAAATTGACCAACAAGGCCGCTGTCTATGGCGTTGGCTATTTGCCGGTATCTCCCAGCTTTGACCTGATCGGTCGTGTCGGTGTGTCCGATACCGATCTGAAGGCGCCGGCCGTGGCTGGTAAGATGGAGCAGGGCACCGCACTCGATTACGGTGTGGGTGGCCAGTATCACATCAATCCTGAATATGCCGTTCGCGCCGACTATACGCGCTCGGACTTTAATGGCGATAAGGGTAACGCCGATACGGCCACCCTCAGCCTGGTGAGAAAGTTCTAGTTCCCCCGACAGAACTGTCTCCCGAAAGCGTTCCCTGCTCCAGCAGGGAGCGCTTTTCCTTTTTGGGCTTTCCACTTGCGGCCTTTGGGTATAAAGGGCGCAATCGAATATTTGAGCGATGTGAGTCCGGGTGCGGATTCCGTCCGCATCCAGAGGGGCCGTATGGCAAAAGAAGAACTGTTGGAATTTCCGGGCACTGTTGTTGAACTGCTCCCGAACGCCACCTTCCGCGTTAAGCTGGAAGAAAGCGGCCACGAAATTATCGCCCACACCGCCGGCAAGATGCGCAAGAACCGCATCCGCGTCTTGGCCGGCGACCGTATCCTGGTCGAGATGACGCCCTATGACCTGACCAAGGGTCGTATTACCTACCGCTTCAAGTAAAGCCTGATGGCTGAGCGCGCTCCACTGATACTGGCCAGCGCCAGCCCGCGCCGCCGCGACCTACTGGCTCAGATGGGGCTGGTGCCTGACCATACCGCGGCGGCTGATCTGGATGAAACACCCCTGAAAGACGAAACCCCGGCGCAATTGGCGCTGAGGTTAGCCGTGTCGAAAGCGCAGGTCGTGGCGGCGATGACGCCTGGCTTTGTTCTGGCCGCCGATACGGTGGTCTGCGTTGGGCGCCGGGTGCTCGACAAGGCCGAAACCGAAGCCGATGTGGCAATCTGCCTCAAATTGCTTTCCGGCCGCGGTCATCGTGTCTATACCGGCGTGGCGGTGGTGGGACCGTCTGGCAAATTATCCTCGCGTCTGGTTGAGTCGCGCCTGATCTTCAAGCGCCTGAGTATTGCCGATGTCGCGGTCTATCTGGCCTGCGGTGAGGGCATAGGCAAGGCCGGTGGCTATGCCATTCAGGGCCTCGCCGGCAGCTATGTGACGCAACTGGTCGGCAGCTATACCGGCGTCATGGGACTGCCGCTCTATGAGACGAAGTGCCTGCTTGATGGCGCCGGATATGCCCAGTAATTATAACGTGATTACCGTGCCTTACAACAGCCGGTTCGGTCTGGCGCGCGGAGCGGTCTGCATCGATGGACTGCCGTATTTCTATGCCGAGGGATATGAATATGATCAATCATTGGCTGTCGTTGGTGTCCGATCAGTGGCGCGTCTGAAAACCAAGGCCGGCGGGGTGGCTTTCCTCAGTCTGGCGGATGGTGCGGAGGCTGTACTCGATGTGCCGCATGAAGCTTTTTCAAGGCTGGTTGAAGGTTCCACTCTGGAAGTCGAGATCATCGCCGAAGCCCGTCAGGAAAAACGGGCGCGTGCACGGTGGATTGGACCCGCGACCGGTGAACCTCGCCGGGTATCGCCGGTTCAGTCTCTGAGGGATCGCCTGTTGGCGAGCGCAGGCTTGCGGGGTGAGGCCGGCGAACTGAACAATGATAATGACATTGACATGCTCGACACGGCTGAAGACGCTGCCCTTAACCCGTCCGGGCCTTTATCCGGAGGCGGATATCTCAGCATAGAGCGCACCCGCGCCCTGATCGCCTGTGATATCGATTCGGCGGGCGGTGAGGGCGTCTTGACGCCTAAGGCTTTCGCTAAGGCCTGCAATGAGCGTGCTGTCTCTGACATCGGACGGCGGTTGCGACTATCAGGGCTGGCAGGGCTGGTTGTTATCGACCTGATCGGCAAGCGTCATGATTCCGATCGTCTGCGTCAGTTATTGCAGATCGGTTTTGGTGACGAGGCCGGCAAAGTGATTATTGGTCCGGTCGGCAAGTTCGGTACGCTGGAGTTTGTCCGTCCCTGGGGCGCTACGCCATTGATGGATACGGTCGCGTCACCTGTCCGAGCGGCGCACCGGCTGCTGCGTGAGGCCGTAAAGCGCGCCGAAGGCGAGCCGGGGCGCCTGCTGACCTTGCGCACACCGGCAAGCACATTAGATATTATACGTCCGCTGCTGGCGGCATCCCATGATCCGCTGTCGGCGATCATGCGTCTGGAAGCTGCCGTCAAGTCCGAGGTTATCATCACATGATCCGTAAATGTACCCGCTGTCAGAAGCCCTATGGTGAAGCGCTGGAAGGCGTGGTCAACGCGGCAAAAAGCTTCGCCCCGTTCTGCTCCAAGCGCTGCGCCGATGTCGATCTGGTTCATTGGCTGAAAGGTGATTATGTCATTGACGGTGAGGGTGGTCTGTCTGTCAATGATGAGAGCGGTGATGCCGGTCCGGCACGGGCGTCGTCATCCGAAGATGATGTGGAAGACTGATGGTTTTTCGAAAATCCGTGTCTTTTTCGTCTGGACAAGGGGGTATAGCTCCCCTATAGACCTGCCTCCGCTCGAGGCATCGTGATTACACCGATGACGCGTTTAGGGCCTGGATAGCTCAGTTGGTAGAGCAGCGGATTGAAAATCCGCGTGTCGCTGGTTCGATTCCGGCTCCAGGCACCATCTACCCTCTAAGAGGGTATGGGCTCGTAGAAAAAACCCTTTAAAATTGGTATCTTACAGGATTTTTTGTCCTGCGATGTCTGCCGACGTCCGTCTAAATCCGAGTGATTTGTGGGTATCGTTGGGGTATCGCCTCAACACATGAAGGACGATACCCCCAATGTCGATTTCTGACATCAAACTGCGCACAGCAAAACCTGCGGAAAAGCCTTATAAAATAACGGATGGCGGAGGGCTTTATCTTGTCCTTCTCCCTCGGGCGCCAAGCTGTGGAGACTGAAATATCGTGTCTTTGGACGCGAAAAAACACTCTCGCGGGGGCATTATCCCGAGCTCAGCCTGAAAGACGCGCGCGCGAAGCGGGATGAGGCGCGCGAGCAGCTTGTCAAACAGCAAGATCCCGGCGCCGAAAAGAAAAAGGCGACCGTAGCACTAGCTGTACAAAACGGTAATACTTTCCAACTCGTAGCCGATGAATATCTAGCTAAGAAGGCCGCCAACGGGGACTCGGAAGCGACGCAAATAAAGGCGTGGCTTTTGAAGCAGCTTGAACCGTCGTTTGGCGACCGCCCCATCTTGGAGATTCAGGCTTTCGAGGTCTTGGATTGCGTAGGTGGAGTGTCGCGGAAGGCTTTAGACGGCCCAAAGGGTATGCCAACGGTCGGCGAAACAATCCAGCGCTTGGCATACAGAGTCAGAGGTCTATCTGCTTTGCCATTACAGCGCATTGCTTACTCGATTTAGAGGCGTAATATTTCTTTTTGTTGACTAGGTGCGCAGACGGCGAATGAAATAGGCAGCGCTGTAGCCCAGCAGGATAAGGCCAGCACCGGCCGTAGCATAGGCTGAGGCAGCCAGGAACTGCGCCCAGGGCAGGACGATGCCGCTGAAGTTCTTGAACAAAAGCAGCGCCACGGAACCTAAGTAGCCGCTGGCGTCGGCGACATAGATCAGGAAACCGGCCGTACCCGCCATGCGGCTGGCGGCGATGAAGCGGTCGAACAGCAGGGCGTTAAACGGTGTATAGGCCAGGTACAGCCCGCCACCCAAAAGGATCATCCACCACACCGGCCCGAGCAGCCCCTGCTGGAAGGCGAAGGTGCTGCCCGCCGCCAAAAGCAAACCGATCCCGACCATGGCAAGATTGGCCATGAAGGCCATGCGGTTGTTGCGGAAGACGGTCAGCAGCGCCATGGCGCACAGCACGGCGGCGCCGACCGGCAGTTCCGAGACGGTGAAGATCGAAGCGCTGTCCTTGAAGCCGAGGTCGGTCCAGATTTCGGCGGCGAAGTTGTCGCGGAAATCACGCAGCGCCGTCAGTCCGATATAGAGCACGATCAGGGCGATCAGGCCGGGCGCGAAGGCGGCGAAGGTGGCCTTGCGCGCCGCTTTGTTCATCGGCACGCGGGCGGTACGGCTGGCTTCGTCGGCGGCGCTGGGGGGAGGCATCTGAGACAGGCCGAGCACGCAGACCAAGAGCAGGGGCGCGAACAGCAGGCCAGTGACGGCCGGCATCCAGAATTCCGTCGCCCAGCCCTGAAGCATCACCCACTTGCCGACCGACTTGACCACGCCGGAGGAGACGATGAAGCTGGCGCACAGAATGGAGCCGAGGATTTCCGACGTGCCACGGCCTTCGAGGAAGCCGAAGACCAGACCCCATATCATGCCGAGCGCCAGGCCGTTGAAGAACAGGCAGGCGATGTTCCACGGCGCAGGCACGGCGGCGAAGGCGACAAGTGTCAGTTCGGCGAAACCGATCAGCAGGAGAATGGCCAGCGCGCGATACTTGCCCGGCAGTTCGGAAATGACCTTGACGCCGATGACCTTGGACAGGGCGTAGCCGAACACCTGGAAAATGACGAGGGCGATTTTGTAGTCAATGGTAAAATGCAGTCCTATGGCGGCGACATCGGCATAGCTGGCCACCGCGAACGGCTTACGGTAGGCATACATGGCGAAATAGGCGCCAAAGGCCATCAGACCGCCATAGAGGGCGAAAACCGGAGCGGGCGCCCTGGCTAGCCAGGCGGTGAAGCCGCTCAGTTTGGCGCCGGCGGGCAGGGGGGCGTCGATCGT
>CAMLIY010000092.1 GCA_946480125.1 uncultured Asticcacaulis sp. | reverse complement strand
AAATCGCCAAGATGGAGGAGATCCTCAGCGATCCCAACCTCTATACCAAGGCGCCGAAAGCCTTCGAACAGACCACGCGGATGCTGACCCATACCCGCACCTCGCTGGAAAAAGGCGAGATGGAATGGCTGGAACTGGAAGAGAAGCGCGCAGCGCTGGCAGGTTAGGAGCACCAAAAGCCAGAAACCCCCACCCCTTCGCTTCGCGTGCGGTGGGGGTTTCTTTTGACTGCTGTATCCATTTCCCGCAGTCATAGCCGAAAAATCCCAGCCCTTATTAGGTCTTAATTAAACTCGGTAGCTTAAGGTGTCAGGGTTACAACCTGACGTACACGCCTGAAAGCCGACTGCAAGCCATGACCAAGCCTGCCCGCCGCGTCCGAAATCTGCTCTCCGCCGCCACCAGCCTGGCGGTGATCGCGATCCCTTGCGCGGCCCTGGCGAATACGAGCGGCCCCTATCTGAGCTGGCAAAACAAGACGCCGCCCACAAACGCCCCGGCCCAAAGCGAACAGGTCAATACGGCCACAGGCGCCTATCCGGTGCCGTCCTCGCCCTATGGTCAGGTCGGCGATCCCTATGCCAGCCGCCTGGGCTGGCCGGCCAAACAGGCGCCCGTTGTCTCGACGCCCGTCGCCAATATCTCACCGCCGCCGCAACCGCAATTTGCGCCTTCTGCCCCTGTTCGCGCCCCGGCGCCGGTGGCCGTCTCGCACCCTGCCCCGGTGTCTGCGCCTCAGCCGGTGGCGGTCACGCCCTTGGCGCCAACGTCCGAACGCGAAGACCCCGGTCTGGCCGATGACCCCGATCTGGCTCCCGAACCATCGGTTGCATCCCGTCCGACCCCCAAAGCCGCACCTCTGCCCGAGCCTGTGGCTGCGCCAAAGCCGGCCGTAAAACCCGTTCCGGTCATAGCTTCGGCGCCACCGCCCACACATACCGAAAGCGCGCCGCCCCCCCCTGCGGTCGCATCGGCCATGAGCACGGATGGCGCTTACCAGGTGCCCACCACCAGCAAATACGCCGCGCGCATCGCCGCCGTCCGCGCCACGCAATTACCGACCGCGGAAGCGCCCAAAACCGATAAGCCCGAAGTCAAATCGACCGCCACCGCGCCTGAGCTCGAAGTGTCCCTGGCCTCCCAGGAAGCCGACCACGTCTTTATCCCCGGCGAACAGTACAAGACCCCGGCCGACGAACCACGCCTGTACAGCCTGCACCGTCAGTACGGCCTGCGTCCCGATCCCATCACCGTCACGCCGGGCGCAACGGGCGCCTTGCTGACCGTCTCACCGGATGTCGTCGAAGGCGGCGATCCGAATGATGACGACACCAAAAAATCCGACCCCGATAAAAACTGATCCATACTCCGTCTGCCAAATCTTTTCCCGCCAGAATGGCCCCTAAGGAAACAGAATGTCCCGCGTCCCGACCTCTTCGCTGATTGACCTGATCGAACTGGCCCAGGAACCTTCGAGCGCCAAGCGCCGCGAACTGCTGCGCCAGGTAACGGGCATCTTCATGACCAGTCCGGAAGAGATCAGCGGGCCGGAAATGGAATTGTACGATTCGGTGATGAGCCAATTGGCCGCCGATATGGAAACCGTTGTCCGCGCCGAGATCTCCACCACCATTTCGCAAACGCGCAACGCCCCCCTGGGCCTGCTGCGCCGCCTGGCCGCCGAGGCGATCGCCGTGGCCGAACCGATCCTGACGCGCTCAACGGCGCTCAGCGAAACCGACCTGATGCACATCGTCTCGACGCAGGGCCAGGATCACCTGCGCGCCGTGTCAAAACGCGAAAATGTGCCCGAAAGCGTCTCCGGCGTCATCGTCAATCGCGGTGACGACACCACGCTGCACACCCTTCTCAGCAATGACGGCGCCCGCCTGTCACGCGCCACAAACGAGCAGGTCATTCAGCGCGCCCAGGCCAATCCGGCGCTGCATGAGGTCGTGGTCAATCGCGCCGATATGCCGGTCGATCTGATGAATGATATGTATTTTGTCGTTGAGGCCCGCCTGCGCGAACGCATCATGCGCGAGAACGAAAAACTCGATCCGGCCGTGCTTGAACACGCCCTGTCGCGTGGCCGTGATAAGGTCGCCGTCGCCTATGGCAGCTTCCCGGACGATTACGAAAAGATTTTTACCGAGGTTGAGGCCCTGCGCCATAATCAGCGCCTGACCCCGGCCCTGCTGGCGCGCTACATGCGCGATCCGAACCCGACCTATTTCCTTTGCGCCCTGTCGCAGATGGCCGATATCGATTTCCTTACCGCCCGTCATCTGGTCGAGAAAAAGGAGATCGATGCTCTGGCGATCGCCTGCAAGGCCGCCGATCTCGACAAGGCCCTGTTCCTCACCTACGCCATGATCATGCTGGCCGACCAGGAAAACGCCATGGGCAAGGCCAGCGATTATGGCCGTCTCTATACCGAATTGCCACGCGATACGGCGCTTCGCACCATCCGTTTCTGGCGCATGCGCCGCGCTGAAGGCCATGCCGCTTAATCGTTATTTGCGGAGCAAATAGCGATTAAGCTTTTTTTGTAAGAGGTTACGCGCAAACGTGCGCGGCGCGCGGTCGCGCTTGCCAAAATGCGATTAGTCATCGCATTTTGTAAGTCTGAGCCTCTCCCTTTCTTCCGGGCAAAAAAAAGCCGCGCTAAACAGCGCGGCCAGTTTACAGGGAGGAAACGCCCAGGAAGGGCAAAGGCCTCGAACAAGGCCTAGAAGGCAATAAATAGCAGAATGGTAGCGCTATCGCAAGCTCAAAATGACAGCGCTGTCATCTTTTTTCATGAAGCCTATGCGTCGCCATGATCATGCAGAAACTTCGCCAGGGGCTCGCGCAGCGCCTGCGGCCCCACTACCGCCGCTTCAAACAGTTGCTTCTGGATATCACGCGGCAGGTCGAACCAGCGCGTGACAACGGCCACGCCAAGCGCCTGCACCAGATCTCTCTCATCATCCTGAAGATCATGTCCGGCGGACAGGTTCCATGACAGATAAGGCTTGCCGCCATCCGCTGCGGCGCTGTCGTCTGCCATCACACAGCCTCCGGGCCGCGCGGGCTCCAGGCGTCAGGCGCCGGCAGGGGTTCCGGTGTCGGCATCGGTTCCTCACCTTCGGGCACCGGCGATATATCAGGCCCCACATCCGGTACGGTTGGCGCCGGATCAGGCACCGTTGGCATTGGATCTTGCACAGTCATGGAAAACTCCCATTAAAATGAAAGCAACCCTAGCACCGACTTCATAAAATCCACAGACTTCCATCCTCATTCTAAATAAATATATCATAAATACTTACTTTTTTGCCGTCACATTCCTAATATCCACATTGTTGGAAATATCACTCAAATAATTGAATATGCAATATTGATAAATATACGACGGATTACATGCCAAGGGAGCATAATTTACTACATATTTACGCCTGTTATCAGGCATAGCGATAACAATCTTACAGGCTCAGGCGTAATTTCTGCGCTGCCGGCTGTACCCCGGCATGAAAATCACCACAGCGAAAACTATGACCCTTCCGCATGCTTGCGGGAAAAGGAGATACTATGTCCAGGAATTCCAATAGTGACGATCCGCGTCGCTCACCATCCCGCGAACGTGATGAAGATGGCCGTTTTGCCAGTCCTTCAAACGGGTCTGGCGGCGCGCGCGCGCAATCAAGAGATGACGATGACGATCGCGGCGGCCAGGGTCGAGGCTGGTTCGGCGATCACGAAGGCCACGCCGAAGCGGGCAGCCATAGTCATGACAACCGTGGCAGCCGGTCACGCGCGCCGGACTATGATGACGATGACCGCCGTTCTGACAACCGTGCGTCAGGCCGTGAGCGCGATGAAGACGGCCGCTTCACCAGCGACTCACAAGGCCGCTCCGGCGGTCAATCCAGCCGTCGTGGCCGTTCGCAAAGCGAGGACCGCGAATTTGAAGACTGGCATGCCTATGGCCACGATCGCGGCTGGCACGCACACCAACAGGGCCGTCATGGCCAGGCCAATCGGCAACGCGATAATGAAGGTCGCGGCTGGCATGGGGATTCCGAAGGCCACGCCCGCGCCGGCAGCATGAGCCACGGCGGCGCGCAAGGCCGTGGCCGTGACTATGATGGGGACGACGATCGTATGTCTCGCGGTGGCCAGGATATGCGTGAGCGCGATGACAATGGCCGCTTCATCGGCAACCGGCATTAATTTAACCCGCCTCTGATTTAGCAAAATGAGGGCGTGTCCGCGTCCTCATTTTTTTGTGACCTCGGCCCGTCTTTCTTGCCGCCTCACACCACCCTCTGTAGGGTGCCGGACGATGTAACCGGCGGAGTCGTCATGGACAGAAGAACAGTGATGCGCGGTGGCCTGGCGACCGCCCTCATGCCTGCTATCGCCCGCGCCGAACCCCCGCTGATTCCCATCCGGACCGATCCGGCCCAGGTCTTCCGCACCACGGTCTGCCTGCGCCCTTTCCGCGCGGCCGGTCCGCGCCTGGAGGCCGAAACCGTCGGCCGCAAGCAAATCATTCATAATTACGGCCATGGCGGCAGCGGCTGGTCGCTATCCTGGGGCTCGGCAGATGTCGCCGTCGGGCTGGCCATGCAGTCCTCACCGCGTAAAATCGCCGTCATCGGTGCCGGGGCCCTCGGCCTGACGGCCGCTATCACCGCCCAGCGCGCCGGCGCCGAAGTCACCATCTATGCGAAGGAGCGCTTTCCGTTTGTCCGTTCGGCGCGCGCCACCGGCATCTGGTCGCCGGATTCGCGCGTAGCTCAAACGGCCGCCATGCCAGCCGGTTTCCCCGTCCTGTGGGAACGGATGGCCCGCAACTCCGCCGCCATGCACGAATCCTTTGTCGGCAGCGCCGGCAATCCCGTCGAATGGATCGACTATTACACCCTGCGCGATCCGGTGACGGAAAGCCCCGCGGCCGCTCCTGTGCCGGCGGGCCCTGCGCCTTTCGATCCCGGTTTCGCCGAACTGAACGACCGACTGCGCGGCTTGATGCCGGCCTACGGCACTGTCTCGCCAGAAGCCACGCCCTTCGCGGCAACGCAAATCCGGCGCGGCGCCAACCTCTCCTTTAATATTGCTGACTATGGCCGCCAGCTTGAGGCCGATTTCCTGCTGGCCGGCGGACGCTTTGTACATGCCGAATTCCATGACCCGTCCGAATTCTCCAGACTGAAGGAAAAAGTCATCATCAACTGCACCGGCTACGGCGCCCGCACCTTGTGGCAGGACGACAGCGTCATTCCCATCCGTGGCCAGATCGTCTGGCTGACCCCGCAGGCAGGCGTCCATTACGGCTTTTATCATGATGGCATCGGCGTCCTGGCGCGCCGCGACGGCATCGTGGTCCAGGACTTCGGCCCGGATGAAGCCTTTGGCTGGAACGACGCCAATGAGATCGCCGATGCGGCAGCGGCACAGGCCGCGCTTGATAAACTGAAGGCGATTTATCGCGCCTGAACTGCCAGACCTTTATGGTCAGTGAGAGTCACCATCTTAGTCACTGATCCGCTTCCAGTCGACACCCTTGCAGATCAGGCCGCCCAGCACGCATCCGCTCGTGGTCATGGATTTGTCCGCCACCTGCATTTTCAGGCGATAATGCAGCTTTCTCTGCGGGTCATAGGCCTTGCCGGTCCAGTGGCCATCGCCTTGATCGGCGATCGTCATAACCAGCTTATCGCCGGTTTTTTCGTCCTTGGTGCCCGGTTTGATCCAGGTATTGACGGCGCAGAGGTCGGTGCCGCATGGCGCGATCTTCACCCTGGCCTTGCCGTCGCCGCGTGACCAGTCACCCTGAGGCGAGGCCGCCTGCGCGGAAGCCGCCAAAAGCCCGGTCAGAATAAGCGTTGCCGTCAGAATAGGTCGCATGGGGTCGCTCCGGTTATCGCCCGCCCATTGGTTCATACGCCAACGGGCTTAGTCCGGATCAGTGCAGATTTCTCGCCGGCTGGTGAACCGGCAGCGCCCGCCAGCCGTAAGCTTCACAGGTCACATGGAAACGCAAATGTCTCTGAACCTTATTGTACTGATCAGCCTGGCCATTGGCGTCAGCCTCGCCCTGATGGTCGCCACAGCGGTGCAGCTCATCACCGGCAAGAGCGGCTGGATTGACACCATCTGGACCTTTACGGTCGGCCTCGGCGGCATCGCCGCAACCTGGCTGCCGGCCGAAGGCGCAAATGACATGCGCCGCATAGCCACGGGTATTCTCGTCGCCATCTGGGCCGTGCGCCTGGGCCTGCATATCGCCGCGCGCACCCATCAAGGCGAGGACGATCCACGCTATGCCGCCCTCAAGGCCGATCACCCGAAAGACTGGCCGGTCTATCTTTTCTGGATGTTGCAGGCCCAGGCCATCGCTGCCTTCGTGCTCGTTATGGCCGTCCGCTTCGCCGCCATCAATCCGGCCCCCTTCCCGGCCGTGACAGACCTGATCGGCATCGCCATCCTGCT
Source organism: uncultured Asticcacaulis sp. (assembly GCA_946480125.1). Next base: position 4,327 of record CAMLIY010000092.1, on the reverse strand, counting down.
GGTCGCTTTCATTGGCGAAGCGGTGGCAGACGCCCAGCTTCGGGCTTTCGGAAAAACGCACAAAAAGGCGGTCGCCAATACCGGCCTGTGGCGCTGGTCACGCCATCCGAATTATTTTTTCGAATGGCTCGGCTGGTGCGGCTGGGCGGTCATCGCCCTTACCGGGCCCTTCGGCTGGCTGGCCGTACTGGCGCCGGTGCAGATGTACATCCTGCTGGTCTATGTATCCGGCATTCCGCCGCTCGAAAAGCATATGCGCGACACCCGCGGCCAGGCTTTTGACGATTATGCCGCCCGCACCTCCGCCTTCTTTCCCCTTCCGCCAAAGGTAAAGCCCAAAGAGAAAAAATCATGAACCTCGCCACCACGCTTGCCGAACGCCTGCCCCTGCCGAATACGGTAACGCTCGCAGCCATCGACTTTATGGTTGGCCGCAGCAAACGGCAGATCGCGCAATCCGCCCTGCCGGAAGACGCTTTCGTAGCCGCCATGGATGATTACCCGGTCGCCGTCCATGCCGATGCCGCCAATGCCCAGCATTATGAAATTCCGGATGAATTCTTTGGCTGGGTGCTTGGTCCGCAGCGCAAATATTCGTGCTGCCTCTACCCGGACACGAACACGACACTTGACGAAGCGGAAACCCTGGCCCTGGCCGAAACCTGCCTTCATGCCGGTCTGTGCGACGGCCAGACCATTCTCGAGCTCGGCTGCGGCTGGGGCTCATTGTCTTTGTTCATGGCGGCGAACTATCCCAATGCCCGCATTGTGTCGGTATCCAATTCACATAGCCAGCGCGCCTATATCGAAGCCGAAGCCCGGCGACGCGGGATCAAGAACCTGACCGTCATCACGGCCGACATGAATAATTTCACAGTCGACCTCGCTTTTGACCGCATCGTTTCGGTCGAGATGTTCGAGCATATGTCAAACTGGCGCGAACTGCTGGCACGCGCCCGCTCGTGGCTCAAGGTGGACGGTGCGCTGTTCCTGCACGTTTTCACCTCGAAAGATCACTCCTACCGCTTCAATCACGCGGCGGATGCCGATGACTGGATCGGCAAATACTTCTTTACCGGCGGCCTTATGCCGGCGCGCGACCTGCCGCACCGCTTCCCGGACCTGTTCACGGTCGAGGCCGAATGGCGCTGGTCAGGCGAAAATTACCGCCGCACGGCCATGGACTGGCTGGACAATTTCGACACCCACCAGGCCGAAATCGCCCCTGTTCTGGAAGCGGTCTATGGTCAGGAAGCGGGCGTGTGGCGCCGGCGCTGGCGTTTGTTTTTCCTGGCCACGGCCGGCCTGTGGGGCCATGACGGCGGTTCGGAATGGGGCGTCGGGCATTACAGGTTAAAACCGGTGGTGTAATTTTACGTCTCCTCCCGTGCAAAGCGCGGGAGGAGCTATCTTAGCTCACGCCCTGCTCACTGAGACTTTCCGTTTCCACCTTTTCGGCAAAAACCGACTTCGGAATATGGGTGATACGGCAAGCCAGGTCGCCCTCGCCCGACGCCACGATATAATGATCGCCACCATCGACGATACCCGTCGTAAACACCACATCGCGGATATAGATCTGATGCTCAATCGGCCGCGTCAGGGCCGGATTGGCCTCTATCAGCGGCGTATGGTCGCTGCGTATGACACGGCTCGGATCTTCCCTGTCCAGGATCGACCAGTAGGTCCGGTAGATGCCGACAATCTCCTTCGGTTCAACGCCATGCCACAGGCTGAGCCAGCCGTCAGGCGTCAGGATCGGCGGCGTGCCGCCGCCCATGCGCGCCGTCGCCACCGTGGCCGAATGTGGCCGGATCCCCGGCTTGCGATGTGGCTTCCAGTAAAGCCCGTCCTTAGAGGTCGCCAGATTGATCGAAGGACCAGCGCGCCATTCGCTGCCCGGCGGATAGGCGAAATAAACATCCCCGAGTGGCCGCGTCTGCGCCCAGTATTCGCCGTTTATCCGCCCCTCGAAGATCAGCATGTCCTTATTCTGGTGATCAAGCACGATATCTTCGAACACCCAGTCCAGGCCATTTTCCGAGCTGTAGAGCGTGGTCGAATGACGTTCCGGACTGACCGAACAACTGGTCATCAAAAACCGGTCGCCCACCTTGCTGATGCGCGGGTCTTCGATTCCGTAACATTGCAGACTTTCCTGCGGCACCACCGCCTTGTCGTAGTGCATGGCTATAATCGCCAGCCCGTCCGGCGACAGTTCGACGGGCAGCAGCCACGACAAAGAGGTCAGGGCGATGATTTTCCAGCCACCGCCGCGCAGTTTGAAGACGCGGGGATCAGCGGTATCAACCAGGTCCAGGGGCCACGGATCGAGCTGATAGCGGCCCGCCTCCCAGCGGATGGAATGGACATGGTTATCGAAAATCGGTGTACGCAGGGCCTCGGCCACACGGACCAGCATCAGTAAATTGCCGTTGGGCAAGCGTGTCAGGCCCGGATTGAAGGCGCCCAGCACATAGGTTTCCACTGGCAAATGCCCAGCCAGCGGCGAACGTGACAGGTCAATATCGTCCGGCGTCAGAACGAGACGGTCAACGGCATAGGCGCTCACCGTACCGGCCTCGTATCGGCAGCTATCGGGCTTTCGCGCTCGACATCGAGCAGGTCTTCGTCGCTGTCATGGATAGCCACCACGCCCTCATCGGGCATGTCAGCGGCATCGATATCAAGCGCCGCGCCGCTATGGACCTGATGCGCGTCATCTATGCCGGTCGGCACATATTCCGAGCCGTGCTGTTCGCGGTTTTCGGCGGTAAACGGCAGGCCGCCGGCATCGCTTAAAGTGGTTTCACCCGGCTTCAGCACACTGTCGCGCGCCCGGCCTTTCGAAGTGGTTACGGTCATGATCATATCCTCTTTTCAACCCGCGTCGATATCAGCGCGAAGCCCGTTAAGAGGCAATGTGGATCAAGCGCAATCCAAAAAGTGGATTCTACTTTTTGATTAAATTGCACGTCAAAAAAACGCTACACCATTTCCCGAACACGATTGAGCTGCGTCTGCGCCCCTTTGGATAGGGTCTTCAGGTGCTGCTCATCGAAGATTTCCACTGCCGCTTCCAGGGCATAGGCCGCCTCGGTGCGTTCCATCATGAAGCCGGTGATATCGCCGCGCGCCACATAGAGCCGCGCCAGATTGGTTTGCAGGATCGCCCAGCCAACCGGATCATGCTCCGGCTTGCAGGCGCGCAGCTCGGCCTTGAAATCCGCCTCGGCCTTGTCGAGCGATTTGAGATCCCCCTTCAACTCGGCGTATTTGGCCAGGCAGGCGGCGCGGTTGTTGATCAGCTGACCGCGTAGGGTCAGTCCCTTTTGCAGCGGACGCTTCAACGCCAGGTCATACACCTGCATGGCCTTGTCATAAATTTGCTGATTGAGCGTCAATTCGGCCAGAGCCTGCAAACCCATGGCCAGGGCCTGTTTATGCGCCACCCAGTCAAGCGGCGAATGCTCGAAATCGACCGGTTCTTCCTCGGCGCTGAGTAGCGAAATGCCTTCCGAAATCGTCCCTGGATTGCCCTCGATCTCGCCCTTCCACACCATGGCCAGACCGAGACGCAGATTGACTCGCGACCAGGTGACCGGCTCACAGGCCGGATCAAACCGCGCCTGAAGCGCCTCGAAGTCCTTGATCACCGCCGCCATCAAGGCGGAATCGCAGCGATCGAGCCCCACCGTCATCAGCAGGTCGGCACGTTCGAAACGCGCCTGCGCCGCCTCGATCTTGTCGGCCGTGGCGTGGCTGTGCTGGACGCGTTTATCGGCACGATCAACAGCACGATCGATATGTGACATGGCCAGAAGCGCCACTTCGAGATCGCCTTCTATGCCCTGCTTCACAGCCAGGCGGGCGGCCAGCTGCGCTTCGACGCGGTTGAAACGGGCACGTAAGGCGTCATCATCCTGGATGGCCGCCCGGCCGCCGGCCAGCAATTCCTCGGCGGAATTCAAAAGATCATGGGTTTCATAGAGATCGGCCGACAGCAGGCAGGTCTGCGCCTGTTCCAGGGCGGCGATAGCGGCCTCGGCGGCGGTATTGGCTTCTTTTCCCGCATTCTCGGCGGCCGATGCCGCGCGGCGCAGCGCCAACGGATCACCGGTGCGGCGGCCGTATTCGCGCCAGATCTGGGCGGCTTCGAGATAGGGGACGAAGCGGTTTCTGGTCGAGACGCGTCCGCCTTCGATATCTAGCTGGCGCCCTTGCGTGATCAGCAATTGCAGGTTCATCAGTTCGTACAGACTGGGATCGGCGTCGATCCGGCCGTGGTTACGAAAGATGCGCCTCAGTTCACGGCCAAATTCAAACA
>CAMLIY010000091.1 GCA_946480125.1 uncultured Asticcacaulis sp. | reverse complement strand
CTGCGGCACGCCGCGCGGCGCCGGCGGAATGCCGACCAGGTCGAACTGACCCAGCAGCTTGTTATCGGCGGCCATCGGGCGCTCGCCCTGGAAGCAGCGGATCGTCACGGCCGACTGGTTATCATCGGCGGTCGAGAAGGTCTGCGACTTCTTGGTCGGGATCGTGGTGTTGCGTTCGATCAGCGGGGTAAACACGCCACCGAGCGTCTCGATACCGAGCGTCAGAGGCGTAACATCCAGCAGCAGCACGTCCTTGACGTCGCCTTGCAGCACGCCGGCCTGAATGGCGGCGCCGAGCGCAACAACTTCATCCGGATTGACGCCCTTGTGCGGTTCGCGGCCGAAGAAGTTTTTCACGGCGTCGACCACCTTGGGCATACGGGTCATGCCGCCGACCAGGATGACTTCATCGATATCCGAAGCCTTGAGGCCGGCATCCTTCAGCGCCTGCTGGCAGGGGCCGATCGTCTTGGCGATCAGGTCTTCCACGAGGCTTTCCAGCTTGGCGCGGGTCAGCTTGAGGTTCAGGTGCAGCGGGCCGGAGGCGTTCATCGAGATAAACGGCAGGTTCAGGTCGTATTGCGCGACGGTCGACAGTTCCTTCTTGGCCTTTTCCGCTTCTTCCTTGAGGCGTTGCAGGGCCAGCTTGTCGGAACGCAGATCGACGCCGTTTTCCTTCTTGAACTCGTCGGCGAGGTAATCAACGACGCGCATGTCGAAGTCTTCACCACCGAGGAAGGTGTCGCCGTTGGTCGACTTCACTTCGAAGACGCCATCGCCGATTTCGAGGACCGAGACGTCGAACGTGCCGCCGCCGAGATCGTACACGGCGATCTTCTTGCCGTCGTTCTTGTCGAGGCCGTAGGCCAGGGCGGCCGCGGTCGGCTCGTTGATGATGCGCAGCACTTCCAGACCGGCGATCTTGCCGGCATCCTTGGTGGCCTGACGCTGGGCGTCGTTGAAATAGGCCGGAACCGTGATGACGGCTTGCGTGACGGTCTCGCCGAGATAGGCTTCGGCGTCTTCCTTCATCTTCATGAGGATAAAGGCCGAGATCTGCTGCGGCGAGTAATCCTTGCCGTGGGCTTTCACCCAAGCGTCGCCCGAAGGGCCCTTGGAGATTTCGTAGGGCACCATGCCCTTGTCCTTCTGAACCATCGGGTCAGCATAGTTGCGGCCGATCAGGCGCTTGATGGCGAAGAGGGTGTTGCCGGGATTGGTGACCGCCTGGCGCTTGGCCGGCTGGCCGACGAGGCGTTCCGAGTCGTCAACGATGGCGACGACGGACGGCGTGGTGCGCACGCCTTCGGCGTTTTCGATCACCTTGGGGTTTTTGCCGTCCATGACAGCGACGCAGGAATTGGTCGTGCCGAGGTCGATACCGATAATTTTAGCCATGGATTTCAATCTGCTCCGTTAAGGCGAATGGTTCTTAGCGGCCTTATGTGAGGCAAGCGCCGCGATTGTCCATCCCCGTTAAGATGAATTAAGGGATTTTTTCAAGCCCCCTCGTGAAAGGGAATGCCTGAAAGCTGTAGCCGATATGGGATATATGCGCGAAGGCGCAAGGGAATGGCCTTATTTTTTTGCAGGGTCGCGGACCCTGCACCCGGATACGCGACAACGTGTGCGGCAACGTGAGCGTTTAATGGTCAAATTTTCTATTTCTTGCTAATGCTTACGTATTATCCGCACTGAACAGAAGATTTCACATGACTACTTTTGGGTTAAGATATGTTGGCCCCATGCACGTTGGCCATTTTTTGAAAACAGAAACCCCGCTTGATGAGGTGTGGGCTCAGGTTAGCCGCTTTGGGATTCCAGAAATAGCAAAATTTGCCGCCGAGAATTGGACCCCTAAAATTGAAAAACCTTGGGAGGAGTGGGGAGATTACGCCATCGCTCGCATTCGACAGTCTGTAGAATTTCGCAGATCTCTTCAGTCTGGCTCTATTTTGACCCAACCGTTGCCTTTATACTATTCGTTCTTGAATCTCGTGCGCGCACTCATCGCGTTTAACTCACAAGAAAAATCGACAAGACACGGACTCATATTTCAAGGTAGTTCTGACCTTATGTCGGCAAGTGCAAAAATTTGTAAAGGAACATTTGGAGACTATTCAAAAGTCATTTCTTCTTCTGCTAACATCGGAGACACAATATCGCTTCGCGAGTGCTTTAGCTGCATGCCAGAATTGATGGCTGAATACGTTGAATTGAATGGTTTTAGCACTGCTAATTTGAGAAGTGCTCATATCGGCGTCGACGCAAGACATTCGGGCGACTTAAGTCTTACCTTCAAAGTCGGACCATCATCCGAGGAGTTTGAACGTCATTGGAAAAGCTGGTTTCCTAATTTGGCTGACGAGTTTGATTTGAAGGAGGCAAATTGCTTGGCCTTAAAACGGCCAATTGAAAATCCAACTCTAAGCTCTATGGCTCGATTTGCATGGGCCAAGGTCTTGCCTAGCGTTACGGTGACGGAAGAGGCGGAAGGTTATGCCATCATGCAAATCGAGGGCAAACCGAGCTTCGAGAGGGAAATTTACTATTACATCGCGGCATTTATTTTAGGGAGTGCCGTTAGATATGAACCGGAGCAGCTCTTACACATTGCCAATTCTGATTCACTTTACGGTTGGGCAATAAAGCGGTTCATTGCCAGAGCGGAGAGGCTCTTTCCGAACTTCGTGCTGAACAGATTTTATGACGGCCCAATTTTTATGCACAACTGAAGCGCATCAAGCTTGATGAAGTGTCCTATTTAGCTTTCTCCTCCCTTGTAGCGAAGCGTACGGGGGAGGTGGCAGCGCGAGGCTCGAAGAGCCGGTGTCGCTGACGGAGGGGGCCGTTACGAGAAGAAAAGAGGCCCCCTCCGGCGGGACTTCGCCCGCCACCTCCCCCGCTTCGCCAAGAGGCTCGCAAGGGAGGAGGGTGGAATCCTGCCCTCTCCTAAAATACCGCCATCGTTGGTGCTTTATTTTATCCACCCCCTCTGTTCAGAGGGTGACGGTCATCTCTCTCCCGCATAGGCTGACAAAAGCCCGTCCGTCAGGTTTGCAGAGAGCCCATGAAAAGACCTCTTTTATCAGCCCTTGCCCTTATCGCTTTCTCCACCTTGAGCCTGAGCGCAACAGCCCATGCGCAAACGCAAGAATCTGCGTCATCCGACACCAGTGCCGAAGACGAAGCCTATGACGAGGCGTTCGACCTGCTGACCTCCATGGCCCTGGTGAATGAGAACTGCAAAGGCGCTCTAGAACCGACCTATTACGAAGGCTTCAAGGTCCTGCTGCGCGTCAATTTTGGCGCCATGGGTGTCACGGACGACCAGATAAAAAAGCAGGAAGCCGCCACGGTCGAATTTGCCGATTATCTCTGCACCGACAAGGCCGCCTGCTGGCGCGCCGGCACCGGCCTGCCCGCCACCGCGACCATCACGGAAGGGCGCGCCAAATGCACGGACCTGATGATGAACGGCATGAACCAGTTTGATGATTTGCTGGGGCTAAACGCCGAACCCGCAGCTTGATCCGCAAAGATCGCCGGCCTGACTCAGGTGGCGTTTGTCATCTGCTCAAACATAGCCTGCTCATCCGGCCGCAAGGTCAGCACCGCCACACCCGAAGCGGTGACCGCCACCGTGTGCTCAAACTGCGCCGAAAGCGAGCCATCCCGCGTCACCACCGTCCAGCCATCGGCCTCGGTCCGCACCGTGCGCCGGCCGCGATTGATCATCGGTTCGATGGTGAAAACCATGCCTTCGCGCAAGGTTAGCCCCGTGCCCGGCTTGCCGAAGTGCAGCACCTGCGGATCTTCGTGCATTTCGCGGCCGATGCCATGGCCGCAATAGTCGTGCACTACCGAATAACCATTACGCCTGGCGTGGCGTTCGATCGCCCAGCCGATATCCCCCAGCCGCACGCCCGGCCGAACGGCCTGGATACCCAGCCACATAGCCTCGTAGGTCACCCTTACCAGCCGCTTCGCCGCCGGATTGACCTGGCCGATCAGGTAGGTCTTGCTGGAATCGGCGATATAGCCGTTCTTCTCAAGCGTGATGTCGAGATTGACGATATCGCCATCGCGCAGCACCTCCGACGGCGACGGCACGCCATGACAGACGACGTCGTTCACTGACGAATTGAGCACAAAGGCAAAGCCGTACTGCCCCTTGCTGGCCGGCCGCGCCTGAAGTTCATCGACGATAAACCGCTCAACCCGGTCATTGATCTCAAGCGTTGACAGACCGGCGAGCGGCGTCCGGTCGAGCATCCCGAAAACGGAGGCCAGCAAACGGCCGGATTCAGCCATCACCGCCACTTCCTGCGGCGTCTTGATCATGTCGCCTCCACAGTCAGCGGCATGGCCAATGATTGAGGCGATACGCCGGCGGCGCTCAATTCGCGCGCCATGATGTCGTTGAAACTGAGCGTCGGATGAATTTCGCACAACATGCCGATCTTGATCCAGAAAGCGGCCTGCGCATTGATCGAGCGCAGCGATACCTTGCTCGCGCGCCGCACCTGTTCGTGCAGATCATCCTCTATGTTCACAATGCCCATTCGGGTCTCCGGCCATACGGTTTATATACGAAACATATATAAACCGTATAATCACGAAGCTCAAGAGCCAGTTAACTCGCGGAACGCGATCCGAGACATCCGAACATGGCGCCCTGCGGATCGCGCGCCACAACCACCCACTGATCGCCCGGCACCGCCATCGGCGGCACCTGGATGACGCCGCCCCTGGAGGTCAGGCGCTCCACCGCAGCATCGATATCATCGACGTTGAAATAGAATAACCATGCCTGCTGCGGCAACGGATTGTTCATCATGCCGCCGGTCTGGATGCCGCCGGACGTGAACACCTGATAGGTGCCCGCCGGTCCCATGTCGACGGCCACGTCCTTTACCCAGCCGAAGCGGCCGGCATAGAAATCCAAGGCCGTTTCCCAGTTTGTGGCATGATATTCGTTCCAGCCGCAATGGCCCAGGGCGCCTGATTTGAAGGCCTGGCTTTCACCTTCACCGGTCGGGCTCATGACGTAGATCGCCGCGCCCTGCGGATCGGCCAGCATGGCCATGCGGCCGACGCCGGCGTCTTCATTGGCCGGCCAAAGCACCTTGCCGCCGGCGGCCTCGAAAGCGGTGACCTCCGCATCGACATCGGCCACATTGACATAGCCGAACCATGCGGGCGGCATGCCGGCATCCGGCGTCTTCATCATCCCGCCGATCCCTTCGCCAGAGGCCATGATCCGGCGGTAGTCCATGCCGGGCATCTGGCTTTTCTCAACAGTCCAGCCAATAACCTCGCTATAAAAGCTGATCGCGGCGTCAAGATCCGAAGTTATCAGTTCGTACCAGATAAAATGGCTCGCCATTATGTCCTCCTGTTTATGACGCTTATAATGAACCTGCCACGGCCAGAAAGAGTCAGTAAGCCGGCATTCAGGCTTGCCTCGGAAATGACTCGCTTTTTGCTGCATCGGCCGTTATCTGGCGCTCAGTCGTCAAGGAAACCGCATGGTCGATCTCAGCCTGAATCGAAACGCCCGGATCGATATCCGCCCGATGGGCCAGGAACGCCAGCCGCTGATCATCATCGACAATGCCCTGTCGGCGCCGGACGACATGGTAGCTGTGGCAGCTACAGCCACCTTTACTCAGCCATCGCATACCCTGTATCCCGGCCTGAATGCGCCGGCGCCCCCTGTCTATTCACAGTCCCTGGCCAAGGTGCTGCGGCCGCTGCTCGATCAGGCGTTTGGCATTCCGTCGCACGTCGCGCTGAATGCCTCAAGCTTTTTTGCCCTGGCGACACAAGGCGCTGCCGACTTACAATCGATTCAAAAAGTACCCCATCACGATTCCTGCGATCCGTTCATGATCGCCATGGTGCATTATCTTTGCCATGACACCGCCGAGGCGCCTCAAGGCGGAACGGCCTTTTTTCGTCATAAGGCGACGGGTTTTGAATATATTAATGAGGACCGGTTCAAGACCTACGAAGGTAAGATGCAAGCCGAACTGGCCGCAGAGGATTCACCCCGCCATGCTGGCCGCGATACGCTCAATTATGAGGTGATCGATAGCGCCGCCCTCACCTATAACCGGCTGGTCGTCTATCGCAGCACCAGTCTGCATTCCGGATTACTCGCTGAATCGACCCTGGGCGCTGATCCGCGAACCAGCCGGCTGACGCTCAACACCCTGATGACACCAAAGCGTGCCTAGAGCCGCGTCCATACCTGCGTCTTGCAAAAAACCTTGAGCACGCAGCCTTGCAGCTTGAGATTATTGCCGGTCACCGCCGCCGAACCGTCATAGGTCTTGTCATCCTTGGGATCGGTGATCTGGCCATTATACAGGCCCCCGTTCCCCTTCATGTGACCAATCATCTTGCCGGTATATTTGCCGTTTACCAGCGTAATGCAAAATCCCTGAGCACAAGGCGCTATACGGGCCGTATCGCCCACCATCGTCTTCCAGTCGCCCTCGATTGGCTCCGCGGCCACAACCGATCCGGCCCACATCGCCACTACGCCTACAAGTAAGACCTTACGAATCATGGCCGTTCTCCACTTTGTGTCTGCGCCTTGTTTATTTAAGGCAAGGGCTTTGGCCCATTCGCTTGACGCTAACGTAACTATGTCCTGACGAGAATGTCAAATTTATTACACCCCGGAAAAAGCTGAGGCCGCTCACAACAATTCTCTTGACGTGAACGTAAGCGTAATGGGATGTTTGCCACAACCGCGTCTGAGAACGCCTGACGGTCCGCGTATTAATGCGAGCCGTCATTCAAAGTATGATTTACAGGAGCAAACGCCCATGACGACTTTACGGATCAAGGCCCTTATCGCCGCTTCCACGCTCGCCCTCATGGCCGGCGCCACTACTGCCGCCCATGCCGGTGGCTTCTACCTCCAGGACCTTTCGGCCAAACAGGCGGGCAACGCCTATTCCGGCGCCGTCACGGCCAAGGGCGCCGACGCCCTGTGGTGGAATCCCGCCGCTATCGCCGGCTCGACCACAAAGGATCTGACCTTCGGCGCCGCCTATATCGATCCCAAGGGGACTGTCGATGATACGGGCTCGATCATAGTCCGTCCTGGCCAGGCCCCGGCATCGGTCGGTGGCAATGCCTCCTCCAAGGACCCGATCTCGACCGGCGTTCTGCCCAACGGTTCCTTTTCCATGCCGCTCAATGATCGTGTGGCTATCGGCGTCACCGTCACCGCGCCGTTTTCCTTCGAAACCAATTATGAAACCGGCAGCTGGGCACGTTATAATGCTGACAAGACCCGACTGACCACCGTTGATATCCAGCCTGTGGTGGCCTTCAAGGTCAATGACTGGTTGAGCATCGGCGTCGGTCTTAATGCCGAATACACCAAGGCGACGCTCAATAATGCCCTGCCGAACCTGTCGCCGCTTCTGCCTGATGGCGCGCAAACCCTCGAAGGCGACGGCTGGAACTATGGTTATACGGTCGGCGCCCAGGCGCAATATAATAAGGTCACGGTCGGGGTGAGCTATAAGTCCTCCATCAAGCACGAACTGGATGGCAGTGTCGAAATCACCGGCCTGCTGGGCCCGCTGGCTGGCTCCAACCTGACCCAGGATGGCGTTTCCGCCGAGTTCAACACGCCTTCGCAGGCCATGATCGGCATCACCTTACAGGCGACCGACCGGCTGGCCTTGCACGCCCAGGCCATCAGTTTCGGCTGGAGCGAGTTCGATTACATTACATTGGGTGAGCCGTTCGATCAGGCCATTCCGGAAGACTACCGCGACACGGTCAGCCTGGCCATCGGTGGCGATTATGTGATCAATGACAAATGGACGGTCCGCGCCGGTATCCAGTCCGACCAGACCCCGACGCGTGACGGCCACCGTGATGCCCGCGTGCCCGATGCTGATCGTATCGACTATGCGATCGGCACCAGCTATCAGGTCACGCCGAGCTTCGCTATCGATGCCGCCTTCACCTATGTCGCCTTCGACAAGAGCACACTGAGCTATACCACCGCGGCCTATGCCGGCACGCCCGTCCAGACTCCCATCCTCATCAAGGGTGAGCTGAACGATGCCAGCGCCAGCGTCTTCTCAATCGGTGGTCATTACCGTTTCTAACCTGTCAAGACGGGTCGGATGTGTAAAGGGAGTGCCGAAAGGCGCTCCCTTTTTTGCGCGTGCCGTGATTTTGTCCCGTTTTTCGGTCTATCATCCGCCAAAAGGAGGCTCGTCTATGTACAAACTTATGCCCGTCTTGTGTCTCGCCGCTATATTCGGTGCGTCACAGGCACATGCCGCCAGTTTCGACTGCGCCAAGGCCAGAACCGCCGACGAAAAGACCATCTGCCGTAATCGGTCCTTGAGCGACGCCGATGTCAAGATGGCCACAATGTTCACCATGAACAGCCATCTGGTCATGACGGGCTCGCGCGGGGAAATGCAGGATCGCCAGCGCCAATGGCTGGCCGAGCGCAATACCTGCAAAGGCAGTTTCAAATGCCTGACCGCCGCCTATGACAAGCGACTGAAAGAATTACAGGCCGATTTCGACGGCATCGCCTCACGCGGACCGTTCTAATCTTCTCCTCCCTTGCGCAGCGGGGGAGGTGGCGCGGCCCATGGCCGCGACGGAGGGGGCTATCTTTGCAGATGGCTTATTCCGGCTTACCGCCCGGCTTCCATTCCGGCTTGAAGTCGCTGTTCACCAGATATTCCACCGGCACGATCAGCGACTGGATGGCCTGGGTCATAAACGGCAGGTCGAGATGGGCGATATCGTCCGTCTTGTCGTGATAGGTCGGCGTCACCGCCCAACCGGAAATGGTGTGGGCGACAATGCCTTTCAGCGCTAGTGAGTAGTTATCCGAGCGCTCGAAGAAATGCTGATCCGGATAAGGATCGGAGGTCACCTTCGCCCCCTTGGCTTTAAGGGTTTCACCGAGATTCGAGCGCTCGAAGCCGGTCATCATCAGTTCGCCCTTGGCCATTTTCGGGTCCTGCGCGCCGATCATCTCAAATTCGAGATTGGCGACGATTTGCGCCAGCGGGATCGGCGGATGTTCGCCGAAATAGGTCGACCCTAATCCGCCGATCTCTTCCGACCCGTAGGCGACGAACAGAATGCCGCGCTTCGGTTTTTTGCCGGCCGCCAGGGCGTGTGCCACTTCGAGCACCGCCACCGTGCCAGAGGCGTCATCATTGGCGCCGTGCATGATGGCGCCGTCAGGCAACACGCCGAGGTGATCCAGGTGCGCCGTCACCAGAATAACGCCGGCGGATGGATCGCTGCCTTCAAGATAGCCGATGGCATTGGTGGTGACGCTCCGCTCCAGGGTGGCCCCGCCGAGATCGAGCGTCGCTGGCAGGGTTCCGAGTACACCAAATCCCGCGATCACATCATTAAAGGCCTTGTCCGACAGGCTGATCAAGTCCGGCCGGGCGCCGCCCATGCCGTTCTGGCCACTATCGAGTCGCGGCGCCGTGCCGGTCTTGCCGCCGAAGCGCTTCAGCAGGGCGCGGCTGTCATCGCTGTCGCGCACGATCAGCAGTTTAATGCCCTTGGCCCTGGCCGCACGCCACCAGCCGCTCAGAGGCGTCTTGCCCGGATCGCTTACCACAACAATATCTACTTCGGGTAGTTTCGCAGGGTCATCCGAAACGGGAAAACCAAGACTACCCGATACAGCCTTGCCACTGGAATAGAGCAGGGTCAGGCCGGCGCCTTCGTTAATTTTAGTGGCGCCAACACTCAATACGGCGCTGCCCGTCAGTTTCGGCGTCACCACGCCGGCGGTTTGCAGATAGCCGTCCATGCCCGGCGCGGGCTTGAGGCCATAGCTCTGGAATTGCGCGCCCACATAGGCCGCCGCAATGGCTTCGTCCGGCGAGGCGCTCTTGCGGCCGCGCAGGGCGTCGGATGCCAGAAAAGCCTCATGCGCCGCTACCCACTCCGGTTTCACCGTCCAGGTTTCGGCCATCGCCGATGTTGAAACCAGAGCCAGCAGACTGGCGGCGAGAACAAGACGGTGTTTCAGCATAAAAGGCCCTTCAAATGAGGCCGTCAGTGTTAGTTACAGCCGCCACGACCGTCAACCGTCTATGGTTAAACCCATGTAAAGCCACCACATATAGCCGTGAACAAAGTAGAAACTGAGCAATGTCAGTGATTCGTCGCTGATTCGTTTCCGTGTCGTTCAGGCGTTCGGGTGAAACGCGTTTACTTTTGAGTCGCAGGCACAAAAAAGCCTCCGCAGCGGACCACGGAGGCTTTCAAAATATCAGCCAAATTACTTGGCCAAATTACTCAGCCTGGGTGTCGATCCGGTCACCCGCATCGGCGTCATTATTGTCATAGCCGTTCTTCACCGGCGCAGCGGCCGACTTGGCGGCAACGGCCACCATGGCCGGACGGATGACACGACCGAACAGTTCATAACCGGCCTGCATCACCATGATCACGCAACCGCCGTCAACGTCAGCCGAAGGCTGTTCCATCACCGCCTGGTGCATATGCGGGTCGAATTTGTCGCCCTTCATCGGTGCGATTTTCTTGACACCGTTCTTTTCGAACGCGCCGGCCAGTTCCTTTTCGGTCATGTCGATACCGGCGATGAAGTTCTTGAACGCCGGATCGCTGACCTCGGCCGGCACCGACGACAGGGCGCGTTGCAGCACATCGGCCACGCCAAGCAGGCTCTGGGCGAATTTCTGGATGGCGAAGGCGCGGGCGTCGTTGCCTTCGCGCTCGGCGCGGCGCTTGGTGTTCTCGGCGTCGGCGGCGTAACGCAGGGCCTGTTCTTTCAGGGCGGCGTTTTCGGCGGTCAGCTTTTCCAGCTCGGCATTCAGCAACTCGGTCGCGTCCTGCTCCAGTTCGTAACCGTCTTCGTTTTCGATCTCGTCACTCATCTC
>CAMLIY010000090.1 GCA_946480125.1 uncultured Asticcacaulis sp. | reverse complement strand
ACGCAGGCACACCTGTATATTCACGCCTGCGGTTATGAAGCCAGCCTGACGGCCGTGCCGGAAAGGCAGGAACATTTCGGCATTTCCGTCGTGGAAGCCATGGCGCATGGCTGTATTCCTATTGTCTATAATGCCGGCGGCGCAAAGGAGATCGTCGAAAGGGCGGGTTGCGGCTTTACCTACCGCACCATTGCGGAAGCCGCCGCCATCGTGCGTCGGCTATGCAGGCTGCCGGTTGAAGAACTGGACACCCTGTCGGCCCGGGCAATGGCCGCCGCCACGCAATATTCCGACGTAACCTTCGCGGAAAATCTGACCGCATTGTTATGACCATGAAGCCGCAATCCGCAGGCGCACGCCTGATGCATGCGTTTCTCGCCCTGCCAAAGGCGGCTGACGCGCCCGAAGATCAGGTCGAGGCCCTGTACCGGTTCGTGGCGCGCTACCGGCTGGCGCAGAAAAGCAACGGCCTGGGCGACGGCTTGCGCAACTGGATCGGAGATGCGGCCTGGGCGCTGCGTATGGCGCGCCGCCAGGGACTGCGAGTGGCGTCCATGGCCTATATGGCGATGCGCTACCTGCGCCGGAGCCCCTTCGACGAGGCCTTTTATGCGCTGCAATTGCAGGAGACGCCGTGGGCGAACCTGTCGCCCGTTCGCCACTATGTCCTGTTCGGCGTCGCCGATTATCTCGATCCCGCGCCCGGATTCAATACCGGCTACTATCTGCTGGCCCACGACGATGTGCGCCGCTCAGGTGTCAATCCATTCGTCCATTATCTGAAATATGGACGCCACGAACAAAGGCATGTCGAGCCTTCGGCGCGTGTCGATTTTTTCATACGCTCCATTGCGCAAAAATATGACGTGTCGGGAGAGATGACGCAGGACGAATTCGACCTCCCCTCGGCTCTCGAAGCCATGGCCACGCCGAAAATCGAAGGGGTTGAAACCCTGGCCTGGCCGTGCCGGGACAAAAAAATGAAAAGGGGCGATCTCAAGCCTTATGATGTACGTCCCGATGATACGGTCATCGCGCAAGCCGATCTGGCGGAGGCCTTTCTGTCCGCGCACGGCCTTCTGACGGATAAGCCGCAATGGGAAGCCGCCACTGCTGCGGTTTGCGCCGCGGGCCGCGACCGTCCCGTCCGCCAGAGGGCGCCTGATGTCTCGATCATCATTCCGGTCTATGGCCAACTGGCCTATACGCTGAACTGCCTTGACGGTCTGTTGCGGCACAGGTCGAGATACAGTTTTGAAATCATCGTCGGCGACGATGCTTCCCTTGACGAAAGTGCGCAATGGCTCGGCCGCATTGACCGGGTGACCTATCAGCGCCACCCCGTCAATGAAGGCTTCATCGCCAACTGCAACGCCACGGCGAAGCTGGCTGAGGGCCGCTTTATCGTCTTTTTGAATAATGACACGCGCGTCTGCGAAGGCTGGCTCGATCATCTGATCGACACGTTCGAAACTTTTCCCGAAACGGGCCTTGTCGGATCGAAACTCTTCTATCCCGACGGCGTGCTTCAGGAGGCGGGCGGTATCGTCTGGCAGGATGGTTCGGCATGGAATTATGGCCGCAATGACGATCCCAACCGACCGCGCTATAGCTATGCCCGCGACGTCGATTATGTATCGGGCGCTGCCATCGCCCTGCCGCACGCCCTGTGGCGGCAGCTTGACGGCTTCGACTCCCTGTATGCGCCTGCCTATTACGAAGATACCGATCTGGCCTTTCGCGTGCGTCAGGCCGGTCTGAAGGTCGTGATGCAGCCCCTGTCGCGCCTCATCCATTACGAGGGCCGGACATCGGGCACCGATCCGGCAACGGGCGCCAAGGCCTATCAGGTCGTTAACGGGCTTAAATTCAGCGAACGCTGGGCCGAAGTGCTGAAGCACCACAGGCCGAATGGCGACATGCCATGGCTGGAGAAAGAACGGGACAAGACCCGACGCGTGCTGATCATCGATGCGACGACGCCGACGCGCTCAACCGATGCCGGATCAGCGGCCACGATTGCCCTGATGAAACAGTATCAGGCACTCGGTTTCAAGGTCAGCTTCGTGCCGGAAGACAATTTCCTGTTTCAGCCTGTAGCGACCGGTTATCTTCAGTCGATCGGCATTGAGTGCCTCTATGCGCCCTATGAGGCCAGCATGTCGCGCCTCCTGCTGCGCTACAGCGAGCTTTTCGAGATTGTGCATCTGATACGGCCGGGCATTGCCGCGCGCAATCTGGAACTGATCCGAAGACTGGCCCCTGACGCGAAAATCCTCTACCTCAACGCCGATCTGCATTATCTGCGCATGGAACGTCAAGCTGCCGTCGAGAAGAATGCCGATTTGCTGGCTCTTTCGCAGGAGATGAAGGCCAGGGAAATCGCGCTGGCCGGGGCCGTTGATGCCAATCTGGTGCATTCGACATCGGAAAAAAGCCTGCTTGAGGCCGAGGGCGTCACCACGCCGATCATCTATTATCCACTTACCGAAAAGGTTGTAGCAAGCCCGCCCAGCCAGACACGCACCGACATCATGTTTCTGGGCGGCTATAATCATCCGCCCAATCTCGACGCCGCCTTGTGGCTGCTCGATGAGCTATGGCCCCCGCTTGCCGCACACCTGCCGCAGGCGCGGCTGCTGCTGGTCGGCGCCAATCCTCCACCGGCCCTTTTGGCCCGTGCGGACAGTCGCATCCTGGTGACCGGGCTGGTCGATGAACTGGCTCCGTGGTTTGCCAGATCGCGCGTATTTATAGCGCCCTTACGTTACGGCGCAGGCGCCAAGGGCAAGGTGTTATCGGCTATGGCGCACGGCGTTCCTGTCGTCGCCACCGCCATCGCTGCCGAAGGCATGCCGTTCGTGCCGGGAAAATCTATCTTTCTCGCCGATACCACTGATGAGATCATCAGTGAGACTCTCGGGCTTTACCAACTGACCGACACGGCGTGGCAACCGGTTGCCCGCGCGGCGCAAGCCTACGTCGGTGCCGAGCATAATGATCAGGCGGGCCTTAATGCGCTCAAGCGCGCCATTGAAGGCGATCAGGGCCAGGGTATGTCTGCCCTGTCTCATCCTGCGGCGGATACGGCGGCATGATCAGGTTTTTCAATCCCAGGAAAGCTGCGCAACAAGACGCGGTCATCGCACAGCCGCCTGCGAAGGACACCTTCATCAAAGCCATTTTCGACGCAGGCTATTATATCGGCCTGCTCGATGAAGACCTGTCCGGCGAAGATGCGTTTGCGCATTTTTGCGAGATCGGCAGCGCCCGGTGCCTCAGCCCCTCGCCCTTGTTCGATCCGGCCTGGTATCTGCAAAGTAAGGGCCTGCCGCCGATGTCCAGTCTTGAGGCCGCCGAACTATATGTGCGTCAGGGCGTTGCGGAAAATGCCGATCCCCATCCTCTTTTTTCGGTGTCAAGGTACCGCGAACAGTCGCATCTCACCGAGGGTGAAAATCCCGTCCTGCACTATCTCGAACGCAGCGGCGGTCAGCACCGCGCCCTGTCGCCGCATACGCTGTTTGATCCCGGATTTTATCTGCGCCAGAACCCCGACATTGCCGCCAGCGGCATGGATCCCTTTTTGCATTATCTGAGATATGGCTGGAAAGAAGGTCGTAATCCCGGCCCGTATTTCGATGTTATCTGGTATCTGAACCATTACCCGCAGATCGCCGCCGCCGGTATCGAGCCCCTGGCCGACTTTATAGCTGTCGGCAAGGAGGCCGGACGGCGGCCCCACCATCTGATCGACCTGCAATATTATCTGGAAAACGCACCGGACGTGGCCGCCGCTGGCATCGATCCCCTGACGCATTATATCTGTTTTGGCGACAAGGAGGGCCGGTCGGCCCACTGGCTGTTCGATGCGCGCTTCTACCTCACCCAGAGTGCTGGCATCGCCTCGGCGGGGGCGCTGGCCCACTATGCCGAAACCGGCTCAGCCGCGGGCTTCAGTCCGTGCCCGGCTTTCGATCCCCGGTATTATCTGATCCATTATCCCGATGCGGGGCCCGATCCGCTTCGCCATTATCTGTTGTCGCCCGCCGGCACACGCCGCCATTTTCATCCGCTGATCGACGCCGCCTATCAGAAGATCAATTCAGAAAATGCCGCCGCCGGAATGGACGCCCTCAGCGATTATGTCCGTTTTCGCTCACATTTCGATCCGGCTGACATGCAGCGGGGCGCCACCTTCATCCCCAGGCCTGCATCCATCCCCCAGCCCGTAGCCTTTCCGCCTGCGCACCCGCCCCAGCCTGATAGCGCGGCACCGGCTTTACATACCTCATCTGCCGCATCAGCCCCTTCCCCGGCAATGATCTGGATCGATATGTTTGTCCAGGGGCCGGTAACGACTGGCGAGCTGCACAGATTTACCAACTCGCTGACGCGCGGCGGGTTCGGCTGTGCCTCCATTGCCATTGCCGACTGGCAGGCTGCGCCTCATGAGCTGATCGACATGGGCCAGGCCGAATGGCTGCTTTTCGCCAATCCCCAGCCCCTGGAGGGTGATCTGGAGTGGCTGCGCGGCCTGATGACCTGTGCGGGCAGGCCGGACGTCGCATTCGTATCGGTTTTGTGCGATGGCGATGATCAGGTCGCAAGCGATGGCGAACAGACCACCGCCACGGTCAATGCCGCCTTTAGCGTCATATCAAGGGCCCGCCTGCAACAATTGGGGGGGCTCTCGCGGGACTATACCGGGATTAACGGGGCGGTGAAAGAAGCCTCCTGGCGCGCCACCCTGGCCGGTTTTTGCAACAGGCTCATCAAACCGCCGCCTGGAATCAGGATGGTGAACAGCTATCGGGACACCCTGGCCACGGCCATCGACGCGCAGTTTTTCGAGGATGCATATCCCTTGCGGCACAAAGAGGCCCCATGTCCGCCCGGCAGCATGGCGGCGGCGATCTGACATATGCGCATCATACTGGTTTCGCACTGCAATTTCCTGGGCAATAGCGCCATTCACGTCTTCAGCCTGGCGCGCGCGCTCGGAAGCCTGGGCCATGACATTGTCGTACTCATTCCGGAAGGCCTCGAGACCATCGAACGCCATCACAGGCCAGACTTTCCGGTCAGATTATATGCGGATGCCCTGGCAGGCGACCTGCCTTTCGCCGAACCTGGTCCGGTGGATCTCATCCATGCCTGGTCGCCGCGCGAGCATGTGCGCAAGGCCGTTGAAGCGCTGGCCGAAATACACGCCTGTCAGTATCTGCTGCACATGGAGGATAATGAAGAGCAAATCCTGTCAAACGAACTCAACGGTCTGGCTTATGACGAAATCCGCCGCCTGCCCGGTTCCTATCTCGACGCGGTGACGGGCGATCACAGGTCGCACCCCGTCCGTTACCGCCGGTTTGCGCAAGGCGCTGCGGGCTATACATGCCTGATAGAGCCACTGCTTGAGTTTAAGCCGGCGCATGTGCCCGGCATGGTCTTCTGGCCAGGTTTCGATCCGGAATTCGAGCATCTTCCGGCAGACACAGCGGCTATCCGTGAGCTGCATAAAATCGATGCCGACGAGATCTTCATTTTTTACGGCGGCAATGTCCATGCGTCGATTGCGCACGACATACGCAATCTGTATCTCGCCACGGCCCGTCTGCGCCAGCGCGGTCTTAAAATCCGCCTTCTGCGAACGGGTTGGGACTATGCCGATCTGAACCTGCCTGACAGTGATCTTGTCCGTGAAGCCAGCATCGAGCTTGGATTTGTCGATCGTTCATGGATGCCTGGGCTACTAGCCCTGTCTGACATCCTTGTGCAGCCTGGCCGTGCCGACGCCTTCAACGATTATCGTTTTCCATCCAAATTGCCGGAATATCTTGTCTCGGGCAGACCGGTCATCCTGCCCGACAGTAATATCGGTAAAATCCTGACGGATGGCGAACACGTTCTGAAGCTGCATGAGGGCACATTGGCCGAGCTGATCGAAAAAATCAGCCTCATCGCCAACACGCCCGACCTGGCCAGCGCCCTTGGCAAGGCTGGCAGACGCTTTGCCCTTGAGACTCTCAACTGGATGACTGCCGCCAAGGCGCTCGACGCATTTTACCGCCAGCTTGTGCCGACAGGAAAGCCGCGCCGCCGCAAGCCAAAGCGCGCCGCACCGCCTCAGGATGCCGCCGCCGTTACGGGAAACGAACCCGTCCGCGCCATTGCTTTTTACCTGCCTCAGTTTCACCCGACTCCCGAAAATGACCTTTGGTGGGGCAAGGGCTTCACCGAATGGACCAATGTTGCGCGCGCCCGCCCGCAGATGTTCAACCATCGCCATCCGCGCCTGCCTACCGATCTTGGTTATTACGATCTGCGTGTGCCGGTCGTTTTGCATGAACAGGCCCGGCTGGCGGCTGAATATGGCATAGGCGGATTCTGCTTTTATGTTTACTGGTTCGAAGGTCGGCGGGTTCTGGAAAAGCCTGTAAACATCTGGCTGGACAAGGGGCCGGATTTTCCCTTCTGCATTTGCTGGGCCAATGAAAACTGGACACGGCGCTGGGATGGTTCGGACACAGAGATACTTATTCCGCAAGCCTATATGCCGGGCTTCGAAGAACGCTTCATCATTGACATGCTGCCGATGCTGAAGGATCCCCGCTATATCAGAGTGGGGGGCGCGCCCTTATTGCCTATCTACAAGGTCAGCGATTTTCCCGACGCCAGCGCCAGCGCACGGGCCTTTCGTGAAGCCGCCAGAAAGCACGGCCTGCCCGACCTGCATCTGGTAGCCATGCAATCCTTCGGGCATGGAGATCCCCGGCCTTACGGCTTCGACGCCGCCATCGAATTTACGCCGCCGCACAAGGATCGGCTGCTGATCGATCCCGAACGCATGGGCGGCGTGGATCCGTCCTTTGCGGGGCAGGTTGAAGACTATGTTGGCGTGGCGGCCAGAAGCATCAATGCTAAACCGACAGACTATATCCGCTACCGCGGCTGTACGCCCATGTGGGACAATACCGCCCGACGTGGCGAGCGCGGTCATGTGCTCGTCAATGACAGTCCGAAGGCTTACGCCGCCTGGCTGCGCTTCCTGACGCACGAAGCCCTGCTGCGCCGTCAGCAGGTTGAGCCCATGATCTTCATCAATGCCTGGAACGAATGGGCCGAAGGCGCCTATCTTGAGCCGGATGAGCACTATGGCCGAACCTATCTGGAACTGACAAGGCTTGCCCTCTTGCATGGCTTTCTCGATTTCGCTCAAGGCCCAAATCCCGAACGGGATCGCATTTTCGCTGAACTGACATCCCGCCTGCCAAAATAGTCGCGCTAAAGAGTTCAGTATCCCGCTGTAAGTTAGGCAAGGCTTTCAATTATATATGGTTTTTAAAATTATCAGCCGGCGAAAATCTCTGAAGGCGAAAATCTCTGAAGGATTGCCGGCCGATTATCGGTGGATTTCAGGGCCTGCCTAATAGTAGGATACGTATTCACATATTGCTTTAAACGCGCAAAAGCCTAGATTTACAATCATGGAAGATTATATAAACGAACTGGTCGAGTGGTATGACCGAAGTTTGGTTCCCAACTGGTGGCATGATAATGGTAACCGGTTATTCCTGCTGCCGGGCATGGTTCCTCCGTTGATTGTCCTCCATCCCGGCCTCGCCCCCCCCACCTGTGCCATCATTAAATTAGCCTGCGATACATCACCCAGCCTCATGCTGTGGGGTCATGCGCCAGAAGTCGTGATTGGCCGAGAATCCCGTTTTCCTGACAGCAGTATCGCTTGTGGCGGAGGGAGTTCAATCTCCATAGGCGCATATGTTTTTAGCGGATATGGCGCATCTATCGACGCCCGTAATGGCGGCAGCATCACGGTGGGCGATGATGGGTTATGGAGCTCAAATATCGTCTTCGCAACCGATGACATGCATGCGATCAGAGACAATACTGGCAAGCGCCTCAATGCATTCGGCGGTATGATCGAAATTGGCGAGCATGTTTGGCTTGGCCGCGATACCGTCGTCATGGGTGGCGCACAGATCGGTTCAGGCAGTATTATTGGCGCGCGCTCTATCGTCCGCAAGCCAGTTCCGCAACGTTGCGTCGCGGTGGGCGCGCCGCTCAGAATCGTTCGTGACGATGTGAACTGGACACATGGGGATGAGCCTTAGCTTTATGATCATCGATGTCGCCTGATGTCCGGAAAACACGTTCGTTATTCTGTTTTATGGCTCAAATTCACAATCATTCGATGGCCTTGAAAAATTGCGCAGCGTCATCAGCCCAAGCAGACCTATACATATTATAATAATGTTCGACTAGCTCTTCAGTATCATAAAATTTTACTCCGCCAGTAGAATCATAAACACCTTCAACCAAATCATACCCACGATAAAGATTATTATAATCAAATTTAATTTCAAAGTAATCGGCAATGTATTTATTTGGAGATATATCTATGAAGTCTAGTTTAAAATAATCAGGCAGCGCATTTACATTAACGGATGTGTATGGTATAGATATATAATTCAGTATAGATTTCGCAGCATAGATCAAGAAATTAATGCACGGATGGTTTACCGTGTGCGTTATTGGATAAATGTTATAATATTCATTTATAAATGAAGCGCACCTTACATGACATTCGGCATCGCGATTTACTAAATCGATTAAAGAGCGCTCGAACAGATTGATTGCTTTTTTTTCAAAATTTACCATTTTTTGCCAGCAATCCACAGCCTGCTGCACACTTTTGCCGGAAGCATAGGCTTCAATGATCTGCCGGAAGTGGTTGGGCCCTAAAGGGCCGTCATAAGGCAGATTATTTTTGTTGAGAGGGATTACAAATGAAGGATCGTAACCATTAAACCAGAAGTTGGTGAAGGTAACAACCTTTTCTGGCCAACCGGCAGTTAAAAAGTTCGTCCTGACATATTCTATATGATAGTTATTACTTATTTTATGCGTAAAAATAAAATCGACATCATGAAACACATTTAGGTACTTTTCTCTTTGCTCTTCAGAAAGCTTGTGAACCCCATCCAAAACATAACAGGTTACATTGGGCGACATAGCTTTAATCAAAAGCTGTATCTTTTCTGATTGACAATTGCCAATAACTGCTATTTTTACCATGATACACTCCGGCTCAACCCATGTAAACAAATGCCTGCATGCAAATAATTGAGTTTTATTTTCATCAAATTTAATAATTCACTTATCGAATATATGGAGAATTCGATTAACACTCTATGATTACTCGATAAACTACTTTAGACAAAATTATGCTTGCAGTCTGTACCAATCGTCCCATTGAGATTCTACCCCGGAATATCCTTTACTTTCAAGCAGCTTCCTGATTTTTTCGCGGCTAGGCGTGAAATTATGCTCGACTGTAATTAGGTGTATCTTCCATTTTTCAAAAGGGAAATTCTCAAGAATTTCTAACTCGCTCCCTTCCGTATCTATACTGAGGTAGTCAATATTTTTCGGTGCCTTATACTTTTTAAGAAAGTCATGCAGAGAAATAGTAATAAGGTTTAGAGTTTTTCCTTGTTCCTGATAAGCCTGCCGCTTGTCCTGATGCTTATCAGAGTTAGCATATTGCGCCATACCCCCAAAAACACCGGCCAGAATAAATTCTATTGCCTCTCCCGTTTGGCCGCCAATGCAGTCAGAGGATACTTTACATTCTCGATTTACTTGTAGCCGAGCATAAAATTCAGGATTAGGCTCTGCACATATTCCCTTCCAGCCAAACTGCTTTTCCAATAGCCAGGTATTACTTAAAGCTATACCGTCCGTCGCGCCAAATTCCACGAAATAACCGCCACGTTTATAGCCGGTCTGTTCCAGAACCCAAAGATCCTGGCCAAGCTGCGAAGGGGATTGTCTTTTGAGATCGTCGCCAGTTATGAGCGCCTGCCCCGGCACATCCGCCCTTTGCGGATCCCCATGTGGAAACATTTGGCCCTTCTGCAATGAGAGCCATAACTCGTGATGCAAGATTTCTATCTGTGCTTCCACGACAGACCGCCATGCCATACTATTTGAGCATGTATCGCCTTGACTGCTGATCTCCTGATCCAGAAGTTGGCTGGCTTGTGGAATCAAGCCCAGTCTGGCGGCTTCGGAAATCTGCCTCACCCGGCCCAGATAGGTGTTGTTACGCTTTGTCTCGATTATTTCCATGGCGCGATTAAAATATTCAGACGCATCTTCCTCACGATTTAACAGTAGTGAGAGACGCCCCAATGTATTGTACAGGCTGGATATAAGAATATCATTGACCAGCCTTCTGCTGCATCCCCAACTGACTGCTAAAGACGCAAAATGTCTTGCAAACGGCTTGTTCGCGTTGTGCGCGTGCGCCGCGGCGATAAGCAGGGCCAGCTTAGCTCGGTCAGGATGATTTGTGAGATCAGTTTTGCCGATCTGTATCAGTGCATCCCAATCACCGAATTGCCAACTGGTCCGCGCCGAATCCAGTGTGTACATGTCTTCCGGAGGATAGTCGGACTCTGGATTATCTATTTTTTCCGGCACGGCAACGAGTTCCCCAAGACCTTTTGGCATCATCACTTTTTTAGCTGGTGACGGTTTTTTCGCGCTCTGGTCAGAAATTTTTTTCATAGAGATTCATCACGCAGCAGCAGATCTTTAAGGATGTCAACCTGCCCTTCGAAACGGGAAAATTCAGTGCTGGCCAGCCATTGCTTGTGTTCCAGTTCTTTGATTTTCATAGTTTCTGCCTGAAGCGCCTGATCCTTTTGCAGAATTTGTCCTTGAGCGTCGGTAAGTGCGTGTTGCAACTGTTCTGATGCCGACTTCGCCTGCGCCAGAGCCTCCTCCAACTCGGCCAAGCGGGCCTCGGCTAATCGAGCCTGTTCAGTTTTGTCACACAACATATCTTTATTTTTTTGATTCTCCACTTCGATTTTATCGTAAGCCTGCTGCAAATATTCAGCCTCCGAGCTCCGCAGCAGCAAGGCGGCATCCAGTTCGGTCAGGCGCGCTTGCGCCGCCTGTGAGCGCGTAGTTTCGGCCCTGAGCGCCTCGTCCGCTTGCGACAGACGATCTTCGGCATTCCCCAGCCTTTGTTGCAGGTCGTCAGCCGCTGCC
>CAMLIY010000089.1 GCA_946480125.1 uncultured Asticcacaulis sp. | reverse complement strand
GCACGCCCTGCATCAGGTCGCGGCCCTTGACGTCGATCGCCAGGCCTTCGCCATCATGCGGCACGCGGGCGGTGCCGATGTCCTTCTTGATGCGCTCGGCGGTTGTTTCGCCGATCAGCAGGTTGTGGTTGCGGCGCATGAAATTGGTGATGGCTTCATCCATCTTGTCGCCGCCGACGCGGACCGACTTGGAATAGACGATACCCGACAGCGACAGCACGGCCACTTCGGTTGTGCCGCCACCGATATCGACCACCATCGAGCCAGTCGGTTCGTGGATTGGCAGGCCGGCGCCTATGGCGGCCGCCATGGGCTCATCCAAAAGGCCAACGCGGCGGGCCGAGGCGTTCAGACAGGAATCGTTGATGGCACGGCGCTCGACGGCGGTGGCGCCCGACGGCACACACACGATCACCTTGGGATTCACGAAACCCTTGCGGTTATGCACCTTGCGGATGAAATACTTGATCATTTCCTCGGCGACTTCAAAGTCGGCGATAACGCCGTCACGCATCGGGCGGATGGCTTCCATGTGACCGGGCGTGCGTCCCAGCATCTGTTTGGCCTCAATCCCCACGGCATGAACCAGCTTTCGCCCCCCGACATTGCGCAGCGCCACAACCGACGGTTCATTGAGAACAATACCGCGGCCTTTCATGTAGATCAGCGTGTTGGCCGTACCAAGGTCGATGGCGATGTCGTTGGAAAATCCGCCGAAGAAGGACTTGAGCATTGAGATAAACTACCTTGGTTCTTTAAGTTGGCTCTTGGCGAGGCCGGTTTTTACAGTGGGGCGAACCCCGTAAGGTGTAAGGAAGGCATTTTGGGGGCAATCCGTGCAGCGGCTGTGGAACAAGGCCAGATTGCCTTGAATCATCAGGTTTTCACTCCCGGAAAATTCTCACTTGCCCTTATTGGAATCATATTTCAAGGGGGTTGAAAAAAAAGATAGTTTCACCCTACAAGCGAAATAGTTAACCATCTGTTTTCAATGAAAAAGCTTAAGCAAAACCGAGCGGGATCACGCAAAATGTCATTGCTTAAGGCTGAGGCAAACCTGGTATGGATGCTTTGCATCAGCCGGGCGGAACGCTTGCCACCACTTCCTGGCAAAATCATCTGGAAATCGCCGTTATTAATCAATCTGAGGAGGGCTGCCGGTTCTTCGCCACCTCATAAATTTTGCGGGCAACCAGCATAAGCACCAACCAGAGTGTCGCGACCGCAGCCATTAAAAGCGCCGCCTTCCAGTTGCCGCCTTTCACAGAAGAAAATGAAGATCCGAACATAGTGACCAGCGCCGTTTTGGGAATGATCCCCAGCGCGCAGCCGGTGATGAAGGGCAGGAACGGCGCACGCGATGCCCCGAACGCCATGTTGACGACAATAAACGGTGCAGATGGAATATTTCGGACAATGAATGAAGCCGAAAAGGCATTTTTACCAATATAGGCTGACAAACGTTCAACGTGATTGCCGCCCAGGCGCTTCATGACGCCGGCGCCGGCAAATCGTCCCATATAGAAGGTCATGACCGCCGACAGAACTGTGGCTATCCAGCTGTAAAATCCACCCCACCACGGTCCGAACGCCACCACGCAGGCGGCGATGAGCACAAACTGCGGTGCTCCAAACAGCGCCGACACACAGAAAACGACAATAACGATCACCACAGCCATCGGCGAATGGCGATACTGCTCCATCCACAATTCAAGGCTTTTCAGCAATGCCTGTCCCCAGTCGGATTTACCAATCAGGAATACCGCCACAACCAGAGCCATCAGCAGGAAACTGCCCCACAGGGCGCGCACGGCCTTGGCGTCCATATGCAGGAACAGCCCTGTTACGCTTCGCCATAAATGTTGTAATCGCTTGTGCATTGCCCGCTGTATGACTTCAAAGCTATGGTTCGGGCAAGTAAATAAGCCGCAAAATTGTGTTTTTAGAAACAGTTGAAACGGCTTCCATCCTTAAACACACGCAGGCTTGCAAATTCGGAGAGAAATTCGGTTATGATGGATGATGACAGTTGGACAAACGAGCGTGTACGCGTAAAGAGGGGCCTGCATTTCTCCTCTGGTTCCTCTTCCGAGAACCGCATTCCTCCTGCGAGCACCCCCATGGCTAATTTCTCCGAATCCGACACGCTGAAGCGCGTAAAGCCCTCCCCTACCCTGGCGGTTTCCGCCAAGGCGCGCGAACTGGCGCGCGCCGGCAAGAAAGTCATCAGCCTTTCGGCCGGCGAACCCGATTTCGATACGCCGGAAAATATCTGTGATGCCGCCATCAAAGCGATCAAACGCGGCGAAACCCGTTATACAGATGTTGATGGCATTCCTGAACTGAAAGCGGCGATTGTCGCCAAGTTCAAGCGTGAAAACGGACTGGATTACAAGACCACCCAGGTTTCCGTTTCGCCTGGTGGCAAACCTGTCATCTATAATGCCTTTATGGCCTCGCTCAATGCAGGCGATGAAGTTGTGGTGCCCGCGCCGTATTGGGTGTCCTATCCCGACATGGTGCTGCTGGCAGGCGGCACGCCTGTGTTCGCCGTGGCCGGTATGGAAACGGGTTTCAAGCTGACGCCGGAAACTCTGGAAGCCGCCATTACGCCGAAAACAAAGTGGCTCATCCTCAACTCACCTTCCAACCCCACCGGCGCCGTCTATACCGCCGCCGATCTCAAGGCCCTCGGGGAAGTGCTGAAGCGCCACCCGCAGGTGTGGATCCTGACCGACGATATGTATGAGCACCTGTTGTTCGACGGCATGGAATACGCCACCATCGCTCAGGTCGTGCCGGAACTCTATGACCGCACCCTGACCATGAACGGCGTATCGAAGGCCTATTCGATGACCGGCTGGCGCATCGGCTATTGCGCCGGACCTGAGCCCCTGATCAAGGCGATGTCGAAAATCATTTCGCAATCGACCTCAAACCCCTGTTCGATCGCCCAGTGGGCCGCCGTCGAAGCGCTGAACGGCACGCAGGATTTCATTCCGCCCCGCGCGGCTGCCTTTCAGAAACGCCGCGACCTGGTGGTCGCCATGCTGAACAATGCCAAGGGCATTACCTGCCCAACTCCGGAAGGCGCCTTTTACGTCTATCCGTCGATCGCCGGATGTATCGGTAAGACCGCCCCTTCGGGCAAGGTCATTACCAATGACGAAGACTTTGCCGGCGAACTGCTGCAAACTGAAGAAGTGGCTGTGGTTCACGGCGCAGCCTTCGGCCTGTCACCTTTCTTCCGTATTTCCTACGCAACTTCGGAAGCGGTGCTGACAGAAGCCTGCTCACGGATTCAACGTTTCTGCACCAGCTTGAAATAGCGAAAAACACATAACAAATGAAAAGGGCGCGGCGGGTATTCACCGGTCGCGTCTTTTTTATTTATGGATATTCCGCATCAGATACGTGTGCTGCCCCTGAAGAGGCTTCAGAGCAAACTTACGCTTGCCCTCGTTACAAAAAGAAGGCAAGCAAAGGTCAAATGACGGGTGTCTGGCAGATAACATGGCTGATTCCGCCGGGATTGCTGTTTGGCGCCCTGGCTGCGTCCGCGTTGGTCTGCGCCTTGTTCAGCCTGTTGGTCGTCAAGGGGGGGCCTATAGACAATCCCCGCGAACGCGGTTCCCACTCCGATCCCACGCCCACCAGTGGAGGGCTTGCCATTATGGCCGCCTCCGCCCTGGTCATCGGCCTGGTCATCTGTCTTTTTGGCCACCAGATTCCCGGAAGCTGGCGTGATGGCCTTCTTCTCTTTGGTTTCGCCTGCCTGATGGGAATTTCGGGCGCCATAGATGATGTGGTTGATCTGCCGGCCTTGGGCCGGTTCGCTTTTCAGATTGGTTTATGCCTGGTCTTTGCCTGGTTTTATAAGGTCACCACGCTCGATTTTGGACCGGGCATGATCGTGCAGGTCCCGCCCTTTATAGGTCTGATTGGCTGCGCGGCCTGGCTGATCCTGACCCTCAATACAATCAACTTCATGGATGGCTCTAACGGGCTCGCGCTCGGCGCCCAAACCATAGCCATGCTGGTCTTCGCCGGCCTGATACTGCTTATGGCGCCGCTGAACCTTTTCGGCGCTTATCTGGGCGTCATTCTGCTTATCTGCGTCTGTGTCGCTGGCGCGCATATTGGCTTTTTGCCCTTTAATATGCCACCGGGCTGTCCGCAAAAAGCGAAAGCCTTCCAAGGGGATGCGGGGTCTATGTTTGCCGGGGCC
This sequence comes from uncultured Asticcacaulis sp., assembly GCA_946480125.1. The sequence continues at coordinate 6,874 of CAMLIY010000089.1, read as the reverse complement.
CTGATTGGCGGCGCCACCTTGGTGGTCAAGGCCTATGGGGTCGGTTCTGTCTGGTTCGGCGGCTTTTTACTGGCGCCTCTTTTGGTCGATGTCGTCCTGACCCTGCTTGTACGTACCCGTAAGCACGCCGATGTCTTCAAGCCTCATAAGGAACACCTCTACCAGATCTGGCTGCAACGCCGCGACGGTTCGCATTGGCGACTGGCGGTGCGCATCTGGATTCTGTGCCTGTTCTCAAGCCTGGTCGGCGTTGGCGCACGCCTTGTTGACCGCATTTATCACACCGATATTCGTTTTTTCGTGCTTGTGGGCCTCATTGTCATTTATTCCATCGGTTGGTTCTGTCTCCGCGCCGCCCTCTTCAGGCGTCCGCTTTTAAACAAGCCGCAATAAGAGCCTTAAAGTTCGTCATCATTGTCCGGCCGTTTGCGGTTGGATTTGACTGTCGAACGGATCGCCTTGCCGACCAGACGCCTTTTCACCGCACCGCGCGTCGGCTTGGTGGCGATGCGCGGCGGGGGCGGTGGAGCGGCGGCTTTCTGCACCAGTTCGACAAACCGCGCTTCGGCTGCCCTGCGATTCATTTCCTGAGTGCGGTGAGTCTGGATAAACAGCACGAGCACGCCCTCATTGGTGACACGCCGCCCTCCCAGCTTGATCAGGCGCTGCTTGACATCGTAGGGAATAGTCAGATTCTCGAAGATGGAAAAACGCAATTCGACAGCCGTCGACACCTTGTTGACGTTCTGACCGCCCGCTCCGGAAGACCGGACAAAGCTTTCGTGCAGTTCCTCGTCAGGAACAGAAATTCGGGGCGTGATAAATACCATGAACGCCCATAACAAAAAGCCGCCCGTCTGGAAACAGACGGACGGCGAATTCAGGCGTTTCTCAGGCTTAAGCCGCCAGGGTCGATTTCAGCATCCAGCGGTGCTTTTCATGGGCCGTAATGCGTACCGTACACAGATCAGCGGTAGAGATATCGCCGGCATCATCTGCCACCTTGGCGGCGGCCTTCATGGTGGCGATAGCGGTCTCGTGGCCGTCGATGAGATCCTTGAGCATGTCCGGCGCGGCCAGGGTCGGGTCGCCATCCTTGATCGAGGTCAGATTGCCGAGGGCGCCATTACCCATGGGCGCGAACTGGTCAAGCGCACGAATACGCTCGGCGATTTCATCGATCGAAGTCCAGATTTCGTTATACTGTTCTTCGAGCAACAGATGCAGGCCGCGGAAATTAGGGCCGCGGACATTCCAATGATAGCCATGGGTTTTTTGATAAACAGTGAAACTGTCAGCCAGAACCTTGGAGAGTTCGTGGGCCACTTTCTTGCTGTTGTCGACGCCGGATTCGCTCATGATTTATGTCCTCAGAAAAAGGCTAATGTGATGGATCACATATGCGAATACCGCCATAAAGATACAATGAGGGAAAGAAAAGATTTGAATATGACTTAGATATCCGTCCCGGCAGATGTCAACCTGTCATAAAACGTGATAGTCTGTGACCACAAATCTCATTGCAAAGCGCGGCCATCGGATTATTTTATCCATACCTTATGCTGAAAATGAGCATAAGTAATTTGGAGAGAAACGATGGCCGACACGGCTGCCCCGCTTGAGTTCACCCCGGCGATAGAAGTCGAGACAGCGGATATCTATGCCCGTCTCAAGGGCAAGATATCGCCACTGGAATGGCAGCTTCAGGCGCCATTGATCCATGCGATCAACGCCCTCAAGGTTGAAATGAACGCCGTCATCCTGGCGCATAACTATATGACACCGGATATCTTCCATGGAGTCGGCGACTATGTTGGTGACAGCCTGGGCCTGGCCCGCGAAGCCGCCAAGTCTTCGGCCGATATCATCGTTCAGGGCGGCGTGCATTTCATGGCCGAAACCTCCAAGATTCTGGCGCCGCAAAAAACCGTGCTGATCCCTGACCTGCGCGCCGGTTGTTCACTGGCATCAAGCATCACCGGCGAGCAGGTGCGCCTGATCAAGCAGCGTTATCCCGGCCTGCCCGTCGTCACCTATGTCAATACCACGGCCGATGTGAAGGCCGAGACCGACATCTGCTGCACTTCGGCCAATGCTGTGCAGGTGGTCGAGCATATCGCCGCCGAATGGGGCGTCGATACGGTCATCATGCTGCCCGACCAGTTCCTGGCGAAGAACGTGGCGCGCCAGACGCACATCAAGATCATCGCCTGGGCCGGTGCCTGCGAGGTGCATGAACGCTTCGACGCGCAGGATATCGCTGATGTCCGCGCCGCTCATCCTGGCGCCATCGTTCTGGCCCACCCCGAATGCCCGCCCGACGTCATCGCCGCCTCGGATTTTACCGGCTCGACTACGGCCATGAGCGATTACGTCACCCAAAACAAGCCTAAGCAGGTAGTGCTGATCACCGAGTGCTCGATGGCGGATAATGTCACCGCCGATGCGCCGGGCGTCGAGTTCCTGCGGCCGTGCAATCTGTGCCCGCATATGAAGCGCATCACCTTGCAGGGCATTTATGACTCCTTGCGCTTCCATCAGTATGAGGTGACGGTTGATCCCGAACTGATCCCTCGTGCCGCCCTCGCCGTGCAGCGCATGATCGACATGCCGCCGCTGAAAGTTCCGGCCCGCTACGATATGGTCAAGGCCAGGCATCATGTTGATGTCGAGATGATTTCGTAAGTTCGCCCCCTCCGTCGCGGACTTCGCCGCGACACCTCCCCCGCTACGCAGGGGAGGTGTCAGCGCCAAGCCCTTTAGGGCTGGTGACGCTGACGGAGGGGGCATCACAGGAGGCCACAATGGCCGTTGAAACCCATATCCATAACGGCCCACTGGTGATCGGTGCGGGACTGGCCGGCCTGAGCGTGGCGCTAAACACCGCCCCCCACAAGACGCTGGTTCTGGCTCCCGTGGCGTTGGGTGTCGCTTGTTCATCGGCCTGGGCGCAGGGCGGGATTGCCGCCGCGCTGTCGCCGGAAGACTCTCCAAAGGATCATGCGACCGACACCATTAACGCCGGCGCCGGTATCGTTGATGAGCTGGCCGCGAAAACTCTGACGGATATGGGGCCGGAAACCGTGCGCAAGCTCAACGCCATGGGTGCGCCGTTTGATCATAAGCCCGACGGTTCCTTCGTGCTCAACCGCGAAGCCGCCCACGGTCTGGCGCGTGTGGCCCGCGTTGGTGGCGATCTCGCCGGTAAGGCCATCCTCGAAGCCGTCGTCCATGAGGCGCTCAATGCTCCGCATATCGAAATATGGGAACGCGCCTATGCCCTGGGCCTGATCACATCACCCGATGGCGGGGTGATCGGCGCCTTGGTGCAGCATGCCGAGAAACAAATCGAGGTCTATGCCCCGGTCGTCATCCTGGCCAGTGGCGGTTCCGGCGGCCTGTTCGCCGTCACCACCAACCCGGCCAATCTGCGCGGCGAAGGCATGGCGATGGCGGCCTTGGCAGGTGCGGAAATCGCCGATCCGGAATTTGTCCAGTTCCACCCGACCGCACTGAAGTTCGGCCTCGATCCCGCCCCTCTGGCCACCGAGGCTCTGCGCGGCGAAGGCGCCACCCTGATAGATAAAAAAGGCCACCGCTTTGTTTTCGACGATCACCCGGATGGCGAACTGGCCCCGCGTGATATCGTTGCCCGCGCTGTCCATAAGGCCGACCTGAACGGCGGCGCTTTCCTGGATGCCCGCACGGCGATCGGTGCGCATTTCCCCACCGAATTTCCTACGGTCTTCGCATCCTGCATGGCCCAAGGTGTCGACCCCCGCACCACCCCCATGCCGGTGGCGCCCGCCGCCCACTACCATATGGGCGGTATCAAAACCGACATCTTCGGCCAGACCTCGCTGAAAGGCCTTTATGCCGTTGGCGAATGTGCCTGTACCGGCGTTCATGGCGCCAACCGCTTGGCCTCCAACAGCCTGCTGGAAGCCGCCGCCTTCGGTGAACGCGTCGGCCAAGCCGCCATTGCTTGCCTGACGGGTCGATTTACGCCGGATACAGTCAATGCCGTGCGTCCGGCCATTCCGCCCAGCCTTAGCGAAAGCGATCTGCAAACTCTGCGCGATGCCATGGCGCAAGAGGCCGGCGTGGTGCGCAATGAACATGGCCTCACGCATCTGCTGGACCTGATTAATGGCCTCGATGCGCGTTACCCTGGCGCCCTCGCCTTGGTCAGTGCGCGCCTGATCGCCATTTGCGCCTTGCGCCGGCGCGAGAGTCGCGGTTCACATTATCGCAGCGATTACCCCTTGACCGAAACCTTGGGTGCGCGGACCTTCACGAACTGGGCGGAAGTCCTGGAAAACAACAAGGGGCGTTGATTTATGTTCATAACCGGATTGCCTGATCTTTTGATCGAACCGATCATACGCGATGCCCTGAAAGAAGATCTGGGACTGGCGGGGGACGTGACGGCATCGGCGGTGATTCCGCCCAAGGCGCGCTTCAAGGCCGAATTCAGCGCACGCGAGGCCGGTGTCTCCGCTGGCATCGACTGCGCCCGCCTGGCCATGAGCCTGATGGACCCGCATATCCGTTTCGAAACCTGCCTGCCCGATGGCAGCGCCGTGAAAAAGGGCGATGTCATCGCTCGCATCGAAGGCAATGCCCGCGCTATTCTGGCCGCCGAACGCGTGGCGCTCAACCTGCTGTGTCATCTCTCCGGCGTTGCCTCTCTGACGGCAAAATATGTCGCCGCGATCGAGGGCCTGCCGAGCAAGATCGTCTGCACCCGCAAGACCATGCCGCTGCTGCGCGGTCTGCAAAAGCACGCGGTCAAGTGCGGCGGCGGATACAGCCATCGTTATGGCCTCGATGACGCCATACTGATTAAGGACAACCATATCGCCATTTGCGGCGGGGTTGGGCCAGCCATGGAACGCGCCAAGGCCGGGGTGGCACACACCATGAAGATCGAAATTGAGGTTGACAGCATCGCTCAGCTCAGGGACGCCCTGCCCTACGGTCCGGACGTGCTCCTGCTCGATAATTTCTCGCTCGATATGTATGCCGAGGCGGTGAAACTGGCGAAAGGTAAAGCCATTCTGGAAGCGTCCGGCGGCGTCAATATGAACACGGTCCGTCAGATCGCCGCAACCGGCGTGGATGTCATCTCGGTCGGCGCCCTCACCCATAGCGCTCCGAATTTCGACATTGGCCTGGATGCGGTCTGAGCCTTATAAATAATCACGTTTCAGCCCGCCAACGATCTTGTCCGAAATCACCACAGCGGGCCCCGTGACGACAAACAGCACGACAATGCCGACAATACCGCTGATCAGTTCCTGACTCGTCAACGCCGGATCAAGGAACGGGTACGGCACTTCGTGCACGAAGGCCCAGCGAATATAGACAAACACAAGATAAACAAGAGGCGGGATTAGCCACCACAGCAGGGTCATAAAACACGCCTTGCCATTGGCGCTGGCCAGCCACCATCCCGCCATCAGGATCGGCGTGACATAATGCAGAATGACGTCGGCCACCATGAACAGACCCTGCGGCGACCAAAGCGGCGCCAGTATGAAATGATAGACGATGCAGACCACCAGTATCAGAGTGGTGATGGCGCCAGCCGTACTGCGCCTGCGGAAATAGTTCAACCTGCTGACCGGAAACACCTGCACGGCATGGTTCAAGACCGCGGCAATATTTGATAAGATGGTGAAAAACGAAAAATAGAACAGAACCGACAGCCAGAAGCTGCGTCCCGCCGCCATAAAGGCCGGAATGGTCAGACTGAATTGCAACAAAAGCCCCGTCACGCCAAACAGCAGTCCGCCACCTGCGATGACGCGCGCCACATTCTTCATACCCACCTCCGATAAGCACCCGTTTAGCGTGTTTTGACGCGTTTAAATTCCGCCCTTGATAAAGGGGCGCTTCGATACCCACTGGCTCACAGGTTTATCGATCAAGGCATCAAACACGAAGGCGACACTAACCGCCACGACCACACCGGCGCCCCACAGACACCATTGCAATGGGACGCTCAAGCCAAAATGCGCGATCAGTTTTGGACCTATACCAAACCAAACCGCTCCCACCAGCGAATGGGTGAGAAACAGGGCGAATGAAGCGCGCCCCATGCGATGCGTAACGACATTTTCGTGAAAGGTAACACCGCCCGATACCGCCAGCACAGTACCCAGCAAAACAAGAATCAGGCTGTCCGTCCCGGCCGATCGCGGCAGCAGGCACAAACCGCTGATGGCCAGAAACGCACCCACGATACTAGCCCAGAATACCGTTTTTGACACTCTGAGCCCCGTGGTCATGCGCTCGATCAGATTGCCAAGCAGGAATAGCGGAATGGCGCGCAATAGCCCCCAGGCGAAGGGCAGATCAACAAAGGCATGATGGGCCAGCCCTAAAGCCAGGCCATGTGCGGCCAACAGAATTAGAACGGCCAGTCCGGCCATGACCGGCAGGCTGCGCTTGTAGATATAGGGAATATAGACGCTGAACAGGCCATAGCAGACCAGCAGGACCGATAGCGTCCAGGTCGGCGTATTCCATGACTCCGCGTGCATCATGCCCCATCCATGGACCAGAAAGGCCTGGGCGAAAAAATCCGCCAGGCCGTATTTTTCCGCATGATTGGGGGCAAAACCAGCGGCTGACGAGACAAGCACGAACGCGCCAAACGTAAGCAAAACCAGAATATGCGACGGCCACAACCGGGCAAACCGGCGCAGAAAGAAATGGGTCCGGCGCATATGTGACGTCACCAGCCGCTGACCATAGGCGCGCGACAGAATATAACCGGAGAGGAACAGGAAAAAATCGGTCGCCAGCCAGCCCTGCTGGAATATGGGCAATACTTTGTCCAGATCGAGCGGCGCGTTCGAACGGTAAT
>CAMLIY010000088.1 GCA_946480125.1 uncultured Asticcacaulis sp. | reverse complement strand
CGTCAAGACGGTTGATGGTAATACGGTCAAGAGCCCGACCGAACTGACCCGCCGCATCGCCGACGTCAAGGTCGGTGAGAAGGTGACGCTCGGCGTGCTGCGCAACGGCAAGATGGTCAATCTGACGCTGACAGCGGCTCTGCGCCCTTCGGAAGACGATTTGCTCAAGAGCCTCAACGGCACTCAGGGCGATGATGGCGTATCCGGCGGGTCGGCCAGCGGGTCGGCACCAATAATCGGTCTGTCAGTCAAGCCGATAACCCCGGAGGTTCGCAAGGCTTTCGGTCTTGACGATACCAGTACCGGCCTCGTCATCACCGATGTGGCCGATAATTCGGACGGCGCGCAAAAGGGTCTCAAGCCGGGGGATGTTATCTTACTGGCCAATAACCAGCCCGTGACCAGCCAGGCGCAGTTCAGCGGTATTGTGGCTGATCTGAAGAAGCAGAATCGTCCGAGTATTCTGCTGCTGGTGCGCCGCGACAGCCGTAACATCGCCCTGCCGCTGGCGCTTAAGGACGCGGCGGCGAAGAAATAGGCTTCGGCTCTCAGGCTTGGCTTAATTGCCAATAATTAAGAGGAAAAGGGTCGTAACGCATGTTATGACCCTTTTTCGTATATGAATCAGCGAGAGTCGCCATGAACGTTCTGATCGTCGAAGATGATGCCGAAGCCGCACAAAACATGCAGAAGGGCCTGAAAGAGTCGGGCATAGACGCACGGCTGGCGGGTGACGGCGCGCAGGGACTGGACGCCATCAAGGCGGAAGTGCCCGATGTCATCATCCTCGACCGCATGATGCCGGTAATGGACGGCGTGACCATGCTGCAAACCCTGCGGGCCGATGGTGTCGACGTGCCGGTGCTGTTTTTGTCGGCGCTCGGTGAACTGGAGGATCGCGTGTCGGGCCTGCGCGCCGGTGCGGATGATTACCTGGTAAAGCCCTATGCGCTGTCCGAACTGGTGGCGCGGGTAGAGGCGCTTGGCCGCCGCAAGGATAAGGATCAGGTCGAGACCATCCTGCGCGTTGGCGACCTGGAGATGAACCTGATTTCGCGCGTGGTGAAGCGGCAGGCGAAAGTGATCGATTTGCAGCCGCGCGAGTTCCAGCTGCTGGAGTTCCTGATGCGCCATGTCGGCCAGAGTGTCACCCGCACCATGCTGCTGGAAAAGGTATGGGCCTATCATTTCGACCCGCAGACCAATGTCATCGACGTCCATATCTCACGCCTGCGCTCGAAGCTGGACAAGGATTTCGACCGCCCGATGCTGCATACCGTCCGCGGTGAGGGATATCAGCTAAAAGCCTGAAGGCTTTTAGCTTCTTTTCTTGTGCGCTCAAGCGCCGCGCGGGCTTACGCGCAAACGTGCGCGGCGGGCGGTCGCCCTTGCCAAATTTCACGATGAAATTTGGAGCTTATTGTGAATGTTGATGCCCGAATCTTCTTCCGAAACCCGCAAGCATATGATCGACGCCGTGTGGCGGCGGGTGGATGCGCTCGCCATCCTGCGGCCAAACTTCTTCCGTCAGACGCCCTTCCGCCTGACGCTGGTTTTCCTGTGCGTCTATGTCTTCGTAGCGGCGCTGGTTTTTGGGTACATATATCTCGCGACCTCCACCGAATCGCGCGCCTGGGGCAATGCCTCGGTGGATGCGCGCATCAAGAGCCTGCAGGACATCGACGCGCGTGAGGGGCATGCGGCGGTGGTGGCGAAGGTTTTGGGGGATGACGCGGTGGAGTGGGTCTTCGCCAAGGGCGTCTTCGATAATTCCGGCCAGGTGCTGGCGCAGAACGGCCGCGCCCGCATGGAAGGTAAAAATCTGCCCGATACGGTCATCCAGCAGGGACTGAAGCAGGTCGGTTCTGGTAATCCTGTGGCATCGATCAACTTTTTTTCCGCTTCGCCCAATGATCCGAACTGCTGCCGGTTCCAGGGGCGTATCGTGCGCCTGGACGATAATTTCTATCTCTATGTCGCCATGGATATGTCCTGGGCCGATCATGGCTTTCAACAGGAAATCAAGGCCGTGGCCGGCGGCGGCCTGCTGGTGGTGATCCTCGGCCTGTTCGCCGGCATGCTGATCAATCAGGAAGTGACGCGCTCGGTGGCGCGGGTCACGACGGTGCTCGAACGCGTACAGGAAGGCGACTTGAAAGCGCGGATTTCCGTGCGTGATTCTGGCGACGAGTTCGATGCGCTCTCCCTGCGCATCAATCAGACGCTTGACCGCATGGAAAAGACCATGGGTAACCTGAAGTACGCCGGCGACGCCATTGCCCACGACCTGCGCTCGCCCTTGTCGCGTCTGCGCACCAAGCTGGAGGTGTCGCTGCTGGAGGTCGAAAAAGATCCGTCTCAGGCCCCTGACGCTCTGGCCAGCGCACTGGAAGAGACGGGTCAGTTGTTGCGCACCTTCCAGACGGTGTTTTCGATGTCGCGCCTGCAGGCGCAGGGGCAGGCGCCGGATCAGATACTGTTTTCCGCTACCGAACTGGCCGACGACATGGCCGAACTGTTCGAAGCCGTGGCGGCGGATAAGGGGCTGGACTTCGAAGCCGAGATCGAAACAGGCGTCCGCGCCTATGGCAATCGTGATTTCCTGGCCCAGGCCCTGGCTAATCTGCTCGATAACGCCATCAAATATACGCCGGTGCCGGGCGGGGTGACGTTCCGGATGCGGCATACCTCTCAGCGCGAGATCGAATTTTCGATCACTGATACCGGGCCGGGCGTTCCGGAAAAAGATCGTCGGCGCATTGCCGAACGTTTTGTGCGGCTGGAAAATTCACGGACACTACCGGGCGTGGGGCTGGGGTTATCAATGGTTGACGCCGTGGCCGTGGCGCACAAGGGGCGCCTCGAAGTGGCCGAAGGGCCGGGCGTTTTCGACGGTCAGGGCCCAGGCCTGCGCACGGCTCTGGTGCTGCCGCCGGTGGCGATATAGGCGGTGCGTCGACCGATTGGCAAAAACATATTGGAAAGGTTGGTATTTCGGTGATTCAGGGTTAAACATACAGGACAAAAGATGCAGGGACTGTACCGCTTAGCTCATGGCAGATGTTTTATTCTCTTCTCTGGTTGACCGCCTGCATCCGTGCGGGCCGGTATTGAACGCCGGCGCGGCGGATTATGTCTTCGAGACCCTATTTGAGGTTGCCACAGCGGAGGGCTGGCGCGATGTGCTGGAACAAGCCGAAAACGCCCTCAGACCCGTGGTGGCCGCCTCGCCCTATCTGGCCGGAATCATGCGGCGCGATCCGCAGCGTCTGCGCGACACCCTGACATCGGCCCCGGAAGCCCGCCTGAAAGACATATTGCAGGCCACCGAAGCGCTGAAGAACCAGGCAGCGACGGTCGAGACCCTCGATATTCCCGCGGCCAAGAAAACCCTGCGTCATCTCAAAGCTGACACACACCTCCTGACCGCCCTGGCTGATCTGGGCGATGTCTGGGGGCTCGATCATGTCACCGCCGCCCTGACACGTTTTGCCGACGCCGTGACCGAAGCCGCCCTGGCGCTGGTGGTGCGCGAGGAACGCGACAAGGGCCGGCTTGCCGACCCCGTGCAAGACGAGCGCGGGATTTTGCCTGGCCTGTTTGTGCTGGCTATGGGCAAGCATGGCGCCGGCGAACTGAACTATTCCTCGGATATAGACATTACCTTTTTCTGTGATCTGGAGCGTTTGCCGGTCAAGGACCAGGTCGACCCGCAGACCTTCGCCGATCGTGTGGCGCGCGGGGTCTCGACCATCCTTTCCGAGCGTACCGGCGACGGCTATGTTTTCCGGGTCGATTTACGTCTGAGGCCCGATCCGTCATCGACCCCGACCGTGGTCAGCGTGCCGTTCGCGCTTAACTATTACGAATCGGTCGGCCAAAACTGGGAACGCGCCGCCTTCATCAAGGCCCGCGCCGTGGCGGGGGATATGGTAGAGGCCAAGGCGTTCATGAACGACCTGTCGCCCTTCATCTGGCGGCGCAGCCTCGATTATCCGGCCATCGCCGACGTCCATTCGATCAAGCGCCAGATCCATGTCTATAAGGTCGATGAACGGCTGGAAGCGGCCGGCGCCAATCTCAAGCTCGGCGCCGGCGGCATCCGCGAGATCGAGTTCTTCGCCCAGACGCAGCAACTGATTCTCGGTGGCCGCGACCCCTCCCTGCGCTCCAAGCGCACGCTTGACGCCCTCGATGCCCTGCGCCGCGCCGGACACCTGGCGCCCGCCGTCGCTAAGGAACTGAAGCAGGCCTATATCCGTCTGCGCGACTGGGAACACCGCGTCCAGATGATCCAGGACGAGCAGACCCATGAGCTGCCGGAAAATGATGATGAGCGCATGCGGGTGGCGGCACTCAGCGGTTTTTCAAACCTGTCGCGCTTCGACCTGGCGGTGTCGCGCACCTTACGCCTGGTCAATTCGCACTATGGCGAGCTGTTTTCCGAGTCGGAATCGCTGTCATCTTCGTTCGGTTCACTGGTCTTTACCGGCATTGAAGATGATCCGGAAACCATCAAGACCCTGTCACGCATGGGGTTCGACCAGCCGGAACAGGTGGCGGCCACCATCCGGTCTTGGCACCATGGCCGCATTCCGGCGACGCGTTCCGAACGCGGTCGTGAATTGTTCACGCGCCTGGTGCCGCGCCTGCTGGAGGCCCTGAACGAGACCGGTACGCCGTCGATCGCCTTCAACCGTTTCGCTTCCTTCTTCGTGACGCTCAATGCCGGCGTACAGATACAATCCCTGTTCCTCGCCAATCCGAAACTGTTCCACGCCATTGTCGAGATCATGGGCTTCTCGCCGCGCCTGGCGCAGATGCTGGCGCGCCACCCCACCTCGTTCGACGCCATGCTCGATGCCGGTTTCTTCGATCCGCTCGGCGAGGAACTCGATCAACTGGTGATGCGCGAGGTCGAGCGCGTGCCCAATAATGGTGGGAATGGCGATCTCGAAGCGGTGATGAACGCCCTGCGCCGTATCGGACGTGAACAGCAGTTCCGTATCGGCATGCAAATTCTCAGCGGCCGTCTCAGCACGGAGGCGGCGGGTGCCGCCTATGCCCGGCTGGCGGACGCCTGCATTCATCATCTGGCGCCGCTGGCCCTGGAGGATATCGTGCGGCAGGCCGGTCATCTCGATGGCCATGTGGCGATCCTGGCGCTGGGCAAGCTGGGCTCGCAGGAGATGACGGCGACCTCCGACCTTGACCTGATGGCGGTTTATCTGCCGGATGATCCGTCGTCGGTGTCCACGGTCAAGAACTGGGCGCCGGAAACCTGGTTCGGCCGCTTTACTCAACGATTGATTTCAGCGCTTTCGGCCCCGACGCACGAAGGCCAGCTCTACGAAATAGACATGAAGCTCAGGCCTACCGGCGCCAAGGGCCCGGTGGCTGTTTCCCTGGCGGCGTTTGAGAACTATTATAACAGGGACGCCGATACCTGGGAGTTCCAGGCCTTGACGCGGGCGCGGATCGTCTGGTCAACCTCGGCCGATTTCGCCGACCTGGTGCGGCTGAAGGTCGAGACCATCCTGCGCCGCCAAAGGTCGACGGTGCAAACCGCGCTTGATGTGCTGGCCATGCGCGCGCTGATGGAAAAGGAACGTCCCGCCAAAGGATTCTGGGATTTCAAGCTCTCGGTAGGGGGGCAGGTCGATGCCGAGTTCGCCGCGCAATATCTGCAACTGGTCCATGCCGAGGCCGGCGGGCCTTTGCGGGTTGGCACACTGGCGGCGTTGTCAGCCATGCAGCGGGCAGGGCTGGCGCCGGCGGCAGAGATAGAGGCCTTGAGCGTGGCGTGGAAGGTGCAGCAATCCCTGGCGCAGGTCATGCGGGTGTCTCTGACGGCGCAGGATGATCCGCGCCATGAGCCGGAAGCTTTTCAGCGCAAGCTGGCGCGGGCAGTGCACACGCGAAGGCTGGATACGCTGGAGAAAAAACTGCGGGATATTCGCAAGCGGGCCCGGCTGGCTTTTGAAAAAATCGTGCGCCCGGCGGAAGCCTGATGACGATCGTCAGGCGGTTACTTTTGAAAAGATTATTCATAAGACCGACGGATAACCCTGGTTACAGCGTGGTAATAAACAAGAGAGCGGCGGATATTTAAACCCATCACGAAAGTGTCAGCACTTTTTGGCTGAAGGACTATAGATTATGGCGCAGAGCCCTTTCCACAGCCTGACGGGTACGAACAGGACCGAGGTGCTGGAAAATCTGCAACACAAACGGATACATCTTGTATCTGATCGAACGCATTGTCTGCCGGGGAAGCTAGTGACGACGGATCCTGACGAGGTTCTGCTTGAGCGTATTGCGCGCGGCGACATGGCGGCGGTGTCGGCGCTTGTCTCGCGCAAGCTGCCAAAGCTGTTGTCGCTAGGCCGGCGAATGCTCAATGATCCGGTCGAGGCCGAGGATGTGGCGCAGGAAACCCTGATCCGCACCTGGAAGCAGGCGTCGACCTGGGTGCCGGGCAAGGCGCGCATCGACACCTGGATGCATCGGGTGGCCCTCAACCTGTGCTATGATCGCCTGCGCCGTCGCAAGGATACGGTTACCCCGGATGATGTGGAAATTGTTGACGATGGGTTAGGGCCATCCATGCAGCTGGAGCAGGCGCAAACGGCGCGGGCCCTGCAAAAAGCCCTGGCGCAATTGCCCGAAAGACAAAGGACGGCCATCACCCTGAATTATTACCAGGAGATGTCCAATATCGAGGCGGCGGCTGTAATGGGGGTGAGTATCGAAGCGCTGGAAAGCCTGCTGGCGCGCGGAAGGCGCACCTTGCGGAGTCTGATGAGTGAGACAGTAATCCCGGGGAATGCGGGAGTTAAAAGATGAGTGATATGCGTTTGGAACGATTGAAGGCGATTATAGAGGCCTATGGCGCCCATGCGGCGCGCTGGCCGGAAGCGGAGCGTGAGGCCGCGCAGGCTTGCCTGGAGGCACATCCGCAGGCGCAGGTCTGGCTGGCCGAGGCCCGCCGCCTGGACGACATGATGGAGGCTTTGAAAACTGTCGAGCATGGCCGTGCGGAAGATGACCAGCCGCTGTTCGAAGCCGCCGTTGAGCGATTTGCGGCTGAGTTTACGCCGGCCAGCAACATTGTTGCCTTTCCGGTGCGGCGGCGCGCGGCGCGGGAGTCGCGTTCGGTTGTGTGGGGGGTTGGCATAGCGGCGGCGGCTTGTCTGGCGGGCGCGATATTCGGGATTAATCTCAGTCTGATGAGCCTCAGTGATCTGCGCGTCACCAGCGTGCTGGAGCAGGTGGCTATGATCGACGGGGGCAACTGATTATGGGGTCGTGGTTAACGGACGCGAGACTGAAATGGGTATTGGCGATCTCTCTGATCGTCAATATTTTCCTGATCGGCGCCGCCGTGGGCGCCGGTTTTGTGGTCAAACATCACCTGCGTGATTTTCAGCGTCCGCTCGCCATGCAAAAGGCCTGGCGCGACGCCACCGCCGGCACGACCGAAGCGGAACGTCATCACATTTATCTGCTGACCAAAGCCGCGGCCCTGAGCGGTGAGCCTGATATGGAAAAGGCGCGTAACCTGCGCGCTCAGGCGCGGGCGCTGGTATCGCAGGAGCCTTATGACGCCGCCAAGATCGCCATGCTGTCCGAGCAGGCGCGCAGCGCCGAGAACGATGCGCGGGGCAAGATCGAAAACGCCCTGATCCTCAATATGAAGGATTTGCCGGTGCGTGAGCGGACCTTCATGCTGACAACGCTTTTGCGCGCCAGCGGCCGGTTTGATCGCTTTATCGCCAAGGATGACAAACCGCCGGTGGCGGTGAAAGCTGACACAGCCAAATAGGCAGGTCAGTTTATAGAGATGATTTCCACGCGGCTGTCCCCAAGCGACACCTCATCACCGGTCTCCTTGCCCAGCAGGGCCCGGGCCAGCGGTGACATATAGGATACGCTGCCATTATGGGGGTCGGCCTCGTCCTCACCCACAATCCGGAAGGTTTGTACGTGGCCGTCTTCGCCGTTTTTGGTCTCGCGTTCGATGGTGACGGTGCAGCCGAAGACGACCCGGTCGGGCGCGGTGACCGGATCGATCCGTTGCGCCGAAGCGAGGCGGGCGGTGTAATAGCGCAGGTCGCGCGTGGCGCGCGCCATGGCGGTGCGGTCTTCATTGATCAGGCCGGAGGTCTGGGCAGAACTATAAGCGGCCTTGGCCTCGGCGAAAGCCGCCTCCAGCTGGTTCAGGCCTTGCGGGGTCACAAGATTGCGGTGCGCAGATATTGGCCGGTCCGGCAGGTTGGCCGCCGCGGCTTCATGGTCTTCGTCTCTGGTAAAGGCTACGCTCATGGGGCTTTGTAGCATATTTGCGACGGCAGGCAGTAAGAAAGCAAGAAAAGTGCGCCCTGCGTCAGAGACACCATTAAGCCGCCTGATCACCGATTTGCGTCGCTGCCTGGACGATAGGCAGGATAACCGTGCAGGTTGTGCCTTCGCCCAATATGCTGTCCACTTCGAAACGGCCGTTGTGCATTTCGATCAGTGACTTGGTGAGCGCCAGACCGAGGCCTGTGCCTTCCTTGGTTTTGGAGAACTGGTTCTCGATCTGCTCGAACGGGCGGGCCAGGCGCTCCATGTCCTTGCTGGCGATACCGATGCCTGTATCGGCCACAGTGATATGCACATTGCTATCCGTGGCGATGGCGGAAATCGTCAGGGTGCCGCCTGTAGGCGTGAATTTCACCGAATTGGTCAGCAGGTTAAGCAGGATCTGTTTCAGGGCGCGAAAATCGGCGGATATTTCCGGCAGGTTTGGCAGGTGAACGCGCACCTTCAGACCCGCCTTGTCAGCCTTTTGCCGCACCAGGCGCAAGGTGTCCTCGACCACTTCGTCGATAACCACCGGCTCGAAGCGCAGGTTCAGCTTGCCGGCCTCGATCTTCGACATATCGAGAATGTCGTTGATCAGCGACAGCAGATGCTGACCTGATCCCAGAATGTCGTTGGCATATTCCTTGTAGCGCGGATGACCAAGCGGCCCGAACATTTCCGATGACATGATTTCGGAGAAGCCGTTGATCGCATTGAGCGGCGTCCGCAGTTCATGCGACATATTGGCGAGGAACTCGCTCTTGGCGTGGTTGGCGGCCTCGGCGCGAATCTTGGCGATCTCATATTTGCGCGCCAGAACGGTCTGCTGCTGGCGGCTTTGTTCCAGTTTTTCGACCAGGCCTTGCAGGGTTTCTTCGTTTTCGCGGCTCTTTTCTTCCTGCAATTTAACGGCGGTGATATCGGCGCCGGTGAGGACATGGCCGCCTTCGGCCGTGCGGCTTTCCGAGATCTGAATCCACCGGCCATTGTTCAGTTCGGCTTCGCAGACCCCTTCGCGCTGATCCTGCGCCGGCTGCTGGCGGCGGATGGCGATCTGCATCACCTGGTCGATCAGCTCGCGCGGTGTGCCGGCTTTCAGGAAGCGGCCATCGATATTGAAGGTCTCGCCGAAGGTCGCGTTCCACATCAGCAGACGATTGCGCCGATCCCAAAGCACAAAGGCATCCGATACTGAATTGATGGCGTCGCGCAGACGGGCTTCCGCACGCTGTGCGCGCAGTTGGGCGATGCGCTCCTGGCTGACATCCAGCGCCACGCCGGACAGGCGCGTGAAGCCGCCGCCGCTGCGTTCGCCGACCGACTGACCGCGGGCATCGACCCAAAGGGCCTGACCCGTAGCGGACGGCACGCGGAACGAGACATCAAGCGCGCCGGTCGAACGGGCGGTTTCCAGCGCCTTGACGACATCGGCCCGCTGCTCAGGGGTGATGCGGTCGAGCACCTCCGCGGTCGAGGCCACCCCGCCGCCGCCCCAACCGAGCATCACGCCGGTGACATCGGACATATAGATCAGGTTCTGATCGAGATCCCAGTCAAATATACCGCAACGCGCCGATTCCACAGCCAGGCGATAGCGCTGTTCACTGGCCTGGAACTGGCGGGCGTCATCGCGGTTCTTACGCGCCTGAAAGAACAGCAGAAGCCCGAAAAGGGCCCCAATGAGCAGCGGTCCGACAACGAAAATTATGGCCCTGATCAGATTCTGTGACGCCGAAAAAAATCGCGGCGAGGGCGCCGCGTGCAGCAAAATAAGCGGATTTTTGTCATTGCCACGCAGTTCGGCGCCCGCGGTCAGCTCCGCCTGGGGCACTGAGGCGATCTTGACAAAACCGCCTTCGCTGAGCGCCCCCTGAATGAGATTACCGGAATCGGCGCGGGCGCGAAGCTGGCTGTATGAGATGGCAAAAATGGTGCGGATGTCTTTGCCGGTCATGGCGTCGTTCGAGGCGGCAACAATTTTGCCGTCTGGGGCAACAAGCGCGCCAATACCCTCTTTATTGTCCGCATTGACGGACAACAGGTCGTCTTCGAGCCGCGCCACCAGGTCGGGCGTGCCAGAGGCGCCTTTCAACACAAGGTAGGTGTGGCTGGTCTGGCTAAGACGCGAACCGGCGGTTACGATGGCGACAGGCGAACCGGCGTTTTGT
The DNA here is from genome assembly GCA_946480125.1 of uncultured Asticcacaulis sp. The sequence goes on along the minus strand of CAMLIY010000088.1, from coordinate 641 downwards.
GCCGCCTGCCGCATCAGATCGGTATCTTCGCCGCCGGCTTTGGCAATCACCTCGCCACCGCCGGCAGTGACCAAAGCCAGGCTGGTCAGGCTGTCACGTCCGAGTTTCAAGCCCAGCTCCGCGGCGGTCAGGGGCGCGTCAGGTTTTTCGCTCCACCTTGATTGCGCGGCTTCCAGGGCCACCCGGGCATTGCCCAGGCGGCCATCAAGGCGGGCGGAGTCCAGCTTCGCGGCGGTAAGCAGGGCCTGGCCCTTGGAATCCTTGTCGGCGGACAGGCTATTGCCGAGTTGCAAGGTCGACAAGGCCATGAAAATGACGAGGCCGAGCGTGAGAAGCAGGGCGCCCACCCGTATCCAGGCCGGCATGGTGGGGGATACGGTGGTGGTCACCAGACGCGAAATGGCCGAGCCCTTCTGAAGGGGCGTGGAGACGGCGCCCCCGGCAGAGGCCTGCGCCACGGTCCGGTCGCTGACCAGACTTCGGGTGCGCAAATTTTGACGCTTCTCCGCCACGGATAATCCTGTGCAGGTGGGGTCGTAAACTGAGACCCGGTCAGATTCGGTTCGCGCCCTGATTCGGCGTATGCGATCAGGGTAAACGCGCCGTTAACCTATTGTCGAGAGTCTTAAGGTTTTATAAAC
>CAMLIY010000087.1 GCA_946480125.1 uncultured Asticcacaulis sp. | reverse complement strand
CGGTCACCTTCATGGCCAAGCCGATGTTCGGCGACAACGGCTCGGGCATGCACGTTCACCAGTCGATCTGGAAAGACGGCAAGCCGCTTTTCGCCGGTGACAAGTATGCCGGTCTGTCGGATCTGTGCCTGTGGTACATTGGCGGCATCATTAAGCACGCCAAGGCTATCAACGCCTTCTCGAACTCGACGACCAACAGCTACAAGCGCCTGGTTCCGGGCTATGAAGCGCCGGTCAAGCTGGCCTATTCGGCCCGTAACCGGTCGGCTTCTATTCGTATTCCGTGGGTATCTTCACCGAAGGGCAAGCGCCTGGAAGCCCGCTTCCCTGATCCGATGGGTAACCCCTACCTGACCTTCACCGCCCTTCTGATGGCTGGTCTGGATGGTATCGAGAACCGTCTCGATCCGGGCGCACCGGCCGACAAGAACCTGTATGATCTGCCGCCCCAGGAGCAAAAAAACATACCGGAAGTTTGCGGTTCGCTTCGTGAAGCTCTCGAAAATCTCGACAAGGATCGCGCCTTCCTTAAAAAGGGCGGCGTGATGGATGATGACTTTATCGACTCCTACATCGAACTGAAGATGGAAGAAGTGATGAACCTCGAACTGCGTCCTCACCCGATCGAATTCGAGATGTATTATAAATGCTAGGCTGAATTTCCTGCTACAGCATGAAGTACTTTAAACAGGCCGTCCTTGTCAGGGCGGCCTGTTTTTCGTTTGCGCTGCACAATGTGTATGCGGCACAAACACCGGCTGTTTAATTCCTAAATTGTAGCGCCTATTATAGTTTCAAATGATATCCATGTAGTATCAATTGTTATCACTGGGAAACTCTTTGTTTTTAAGTCATTTACCGACATTCCGACACATAAATGACGCAAAATGCCCCAGGCGCTCGTTCCCTCCGGCTACATCTTCATAAACCGCTTGCGATAGTTTCAAGTCACGCCACTGTGAGCACGTGCAATATCCGCATCCGCTAACCAAGGGGGATACTTTGAAAACGTGGATCAAATTCTCAAGAGTCATCGCTGCCGCGGCGACTCTCATGCTGGCGGCGCCCGTCGCCAGTTACGCTCTGGCTCAGGATGCCGCCTCGGCATCAGCTGAAGCTGTCACCTCAGAAGCTGCTTCCGTAGAGGCATCAACGGCTGCACCAGAAGCCGCCGCTGCGCCTGCGCCGGTCCTGCTGGCATCGCAGAAAGAGCTTGCCATCGACAAGGCCGACACGACCTACCTTATCTTCTGCACCGCCATGGTGCTGATGATGACCTTGCCAGGGCTGGCGCTTTTTTATGGCGGTATGGTTCGCCGCAAGAACGTTATCGCTACCGTTACGCAATCTGTCAGCGTCACGGCTGTGGTTGCTGTCCTGTGGTACGTTGTCGGTTACAGTATGTCATTCGGCACAGCTACGGATCTGTTTGGCTTCAGTGGCGATCTGCTGAACAAATATTTCGGCGGCTTCGACACGGCAATGCTTAATCACGTCACGCCGACAACCGCCTATATGGCGACGGCGGCCGTTCCCGAATATACCTGGATATCCTACCAGATGACCTTCGCCATCATCACGCCCGCCCTGATCACGGGTGCGTTTGCTGAACGCGTCAAGTTCTCCGGTCTGATCCTCTTCATGGCCCTGTGGTCGATCCTGGTCTATGCCCCGATCTGTCATATGGTGTGGGGCGGTGGATTCCTCGGCACCCTCGGCGTCAAGGACTTCGCCGGCGGCGCGGTTGTTCACGTCAATGCCGGTGTCGCTGGTCTCGTTGCTGCCCTCTTCCTTGGTCGCCGCAAAGGTTATGGCACTGAGTCAATGCCGGCAAACAACCCGATCTTCGTTCTGATCGGTGCGTCTCTCCTGTTCGTCGGCTGGATCGGCTTTAACGCCGGTTCGGAATGGGCCGGCGACTCGGTCGCTTCCGTCGCTTTGCTGAATACCCTGCTGGCTACCTGTGCCGCGGGTCTGACCTGGAAGTTCGTTGAATGGATCTTCCGTGGCAAGCCGTCGCTGATCGGTATCCTGTCCGGTCTGGTTGCGGGTCTCGTTGCCATCACCCCGGCGTGCGGTTTCGTCAATCCGACGGGCGCAATGATCATTGGGGCGGTTGCCGGTCCGATCTGCTATGTTTCCGCCACCTACATGAAAAAGCTGCTGGGCTATGACGACTCCCTGGACGCCTTCGGCATTCACGGCGCCGGCGGATTTCTTGGCGCTATTCTCACCGGTCTTTTCGCCGATACGACTATCAACTCGCTGGCTGAAGGTGCAACCGTCACCAAGCAATTGATCGGTCTGGGTGTCACTATTGGCTGGTCAGCTATCGGTACGCTCATCATCCTGATCATATGCAAATTCACGACGGGTCTGCGTGTAACGGCAGACCAGGAAGAAGCTGGTCTCGATGCCTCCCTTCATGACGAAGTGATGGATCACTAACTAATCTTAATCAGTTGCACAAAAGAGACGGAGCACTTCTTCAAAGAAGTGCTCCTTTTTTTATTCACAGATTTGAAATCGTTAACAACCCTGCCTCGCAGGGGTCGCAATTCGTGCAATTATGCAACACAAGAGTGTTTTGTCGCAACAGCTATTGGAGCGAATGTCATAAAACTGTAATCTGATTCCGCGCCGCAATATTATCATAACTGGCGTGGGAAACGCTTCGGATGGGGTTTGGCACACAAACTCAATCTGAGGATATAATAATGAAAAAAATTCTTTTGGCCGCTACAGCCATCGCCGCTACCGTTATCGCCGGTTCAGCTTCCGCCACCGAATTTGCTGGCGGTACCATCAGCTATAACCTTGCCGCCACCAGCGATTACGTTTTCCGCGGCGTCAGCCAGACGGACGGTGATCCTGCCATTCAAGGCGGCATCGATTATTCGCATGGTCTCTTCTATGCCGGCGCCTGGGCTTCGAATGTTGATTTCGCCGATTATGAACTCGACCTCTATGCCGGTATCAAGCCGGTATATAAGGACTTTTCGTTCGACTTTGGCGCCATATATTACAATTACAATGATGGTTCGCTTGATTCGACCGAACTGAAGGCCGCTGTCAGCCACCCGCTGTACAAAGGCACCATTGGCGCCGCCTACTTCTACAACACCGATGTCGATGACACCGAATACTATGAAATCAATGGTTCGTATCCGCTCACCGGCAAGCTCAGCGTTTCGGGTGCCGTTGGCGAACAAAAGACAGGTGGCTTCAAGTACACGGCTGAAAATATCGGCCTGACCTATGCCATAACACCTGTATTCTCAATTGATGTCCGCGCTTCCGACACCAATATTCCGGAAGTCATCAAGCCATCGGCGGCCCGTCTCGCCGTCACGCTTAAAGCCGCCTTTTAATGAAGCAGCAGGGGGCGGAATATTAACATAACCGCCCCCTGTTCGCACATGCGATACGGTTTCGTGCGTTACTATATGATTTATTTGACTTTTTGATTTATTTTTTGTGACGCTCAATAAGCAAGACCAGTAAATATGCTTGGATATCAGCATGTAATTGTGAAAATCCAAGTAGGGACAAGGACGGCCAAACCATTACGCGGAACGTTGTAAATATACATCAAACCGTTGCTAAATGACATTGGGGGACTTTGCTCACCTCAAAAACTTGCTACATTAACCTCGGTTTTACCGTCACGCACCAAATCCTCCTAAGCCGGCCTTTAACTCACCGGCACCAACCACTGAACTGGGATATAACCATGAAAAAGATTCTTGTTGCCGCTGTTGCCATCAGCGCACTTTTTGCCGGCGGGGCTGCAATGGCTCAAGATGATGCCGGTCACCTGAGCTACAATATTGCTGTCACCAGCAATTATGTCTGGCGCGGCGTCACCCAAACCAACGATGAAGCAGCCCTCCAGGGCGGCATCGACTACTCCAAGGGCATGTTCTATGCCGGCGCCTGGGCGTCGAACGTTGATTTCCCTTATGGTGACGGCAATGCGAACACCGAGCTTGACCTGTACATGGGCCTGACCCCCTCGGCCGGCAATTTCAAGTTTGATTTCGGCGTTATTGGTTATACCTATCCGAGCTCTGGCGGTGACGTCATCAGCGAACTGAAGGCTGGCGTGAGCCATCCTATGGGCAAGGGCGCCATCGGTGCTGTCATGTATCTTGACACCGACACCCTCGAAGATCCGTATTATGAAGTCAACGCTTCGTACCCGCTGACCGACAAGTGGTCGGTTTCGGGCGCTTTGGGTAACTATGAAATGTACGGTTACACCACCAAGAATATCGGTGTTACCTATGCTCTTACACCGAACCTGGGTCTTGACCTGCGCTGGGCTGATGCGTCCAAGCTGCCTTCGACCTTCGCCGCCACAATCAAGGCGTCGTTCTAAAATTCTAAGCCTGACCAAGGGCAAAGAAACAGCTGGCCGTGAACCTTCGGGTTCGCGGCCTTTTTTGTTGTGGGTTGCTTATTGCCTCTTTATGGATGTGAGACGAATCACTCCATGTTAGAATCATGACGTCAAATATTCCGCAATCCTCGCTTTTCGGGGATGAGCCTGAAAAGCCCTCCTCCCTTGCATCAGAGGCAGCCAGCATGCCCGCGAAAAATACGCATGCGCCCCAACAGCCCGCCAAAGCGCATGCGCCAGTGACGGTTGATCCGGGGTATGGCGCCTCTAGTATCGAAGTGCTGGAAGGTCTTGAGCCTGTCCGTAAACGTCCCGGCATGTATATTGGCGGCACGGATGAAAAGGCGTTACACCATCTTTTTGCCGAAGTGCTTGACAACGCGATGGATGAAGCCGTTGCCGGCCACGCCAAGGCGATCTGGGTCGAGCTGGATAAGGAGGGTTATCTAAGTGTCCGCGATGACGGGCGCGGCATTCCTGTTGATCCCCATCCGAAATATCCCGGCAAATCGGCGCTCGAAGTCGTTATGACCATGCTTCATTCCGGCGGCAAGTTTTCCGGCAAGGCCTATGAAACATCCGGTGGCCTGCACGGCGTTGGTATTTCGGTGGTCAACGCCCTGTCCGAAAAACTTGAAGTTACCGTTTGGCGGGACGGCTATGAGTGGCGGCAAAGCTTCTCAAAAGGTCTGAAATTGACCGATGTCGAGCAGGTCGGTCCTTCCAAGAAAAAGGGTACGCTCGAACGGTTCCTGCCCGATCCCGAAATCTTTGGCGCTGAAGCCCGTTTTAAGCCGGCGCGCCTGTATCGCATGGCCAAGGCCAAGGCCTATCTGTTCCGGGGCGTACAAATTTTCTGGAAATGCGCGGCCGAATTAATCCATGATCACACGCCCGCCGAGGACAAGTTTTACTTCCCGAACGGTTTGGCGGACTATCTCGCTGAACGCGTCAAGGATACCGAAACCCTGGGGGATATTTTTTCCGGCCGCGTTGAGCGCAAAGGGGAAGCCGGCGCGGTCGAGTGGGCCGTTGTCTGGTCTGGCGCCGGTTTCGGTGAGCATGACGGGTTCTGCCAAAGCTACTGTAATACCATTCCAACGCCCGACGGCGGCACTCACGAAGCCGGACTGCGTGCCGCCCTCACCCGCTCATTAAAGGCGTATGCCGAAATGACCGGTGATAAACGCGGCGGCCTGATTACGGCGGAAGATGTCGCCGCACAGGCCGGTATCGTCATATCTGTCTTTATCCGCAATCCGGAATTTCAGGGGCAGACCAAGGACCGTCTGTCGTCCAGCGATGCCCAGCGCCTGGTGGAAAAAGCGCTGGCCGATCCCTTTGACCACTGGCTGACATCGGCGCCGAAGCAGGCCGACCGCATTCTGCAATTTATCGTCGAGCGCGCCGAAGAACGGCTGAAGCGCCGCAAGGACAAGGAAGTGGCCCGCGCCTCGGCCACGCGCAAGCTGCGCCTGCCCGGCAAGCTGGCCGATTGCGCCCGCCAAGACGCCATCGGCACAGAACTGTTCATCGTCGAAGGCGATTCGGCCGGCGGCTCTGCCAAGCAGGGCCGTAATCGCAATACCCAGGCGATTCTGCCGCTGCGTGGCAAGATACTTAACGTGGCTTCGGCGACAGGTGAAAAAGCCCGCGCCAATGTTGAATTGTCCGATCTGGGGCTTGCGCTTGGCGTACAGCCCGGTGCCAAATTCAAAGAAGAGGATCTCCGTTACGAGCGCATCATCATCATGACGGATGCTGATGTGGATGGCGCTCACATTGCCAGCCTCCTCATCACCTATTTCTACCGTACCATGCCGAACATGATCCGAAACGGAAATCTGTTCCTGGCCATGCCGCCGCTTTATCGCATCAGTCACGGCAAGATTACGCACTACGCCAAAGATGATGCACACCGCGCCGAAATTCTGGCTAAGGAATTCAAAGGTAAGAAACCGGAGATTGGCCGCTTCAAAGGCCTGGGCGAAATGATGCCGGCCCAGCTCAAAGAAACGACGATGGATCCAAAGACCAGGACCCTCGCGCGGGTCACCCTGCCCCATGATGAAGAAGATGTCGAAAATCTGGTCGAGACCCTGATGGGCCGTAAACCGGAACTTCGCTTCCGCTATATTCAGGACCATGCTGAATTCGTTGCCCAGGACCTCGACGTCTAGAGCAAAAAAGCCTGTTAATTGTTACAAATTCTGTTATCAGACACGCGTGCGTCGAAAAAACCGGCGCATGCGTGTTTGCATGCAAGCCATAAGATAGCTTTACAGACACCGGCCGCCCTTCATTTGCGCCACGATCGGCGCGCCGCAATCCTATCCCCGTAAGATCGCTTGCCCGGATATGAGTGCATTCCAATCAAAGAGTGTCATGACGAAATTCTCCGATCTGGGCCTGAGTGAACAGGTTCTCAAAGCCGTAGCCGAAACTGGCTACGATACCCCTACCCCCATCCAGGAGCAGGCCATACCGGTTGCCATGACCGGGCTGGACGTATTGGGCATCGCCCAGACGGGCACCGGAAAGACGGCTGCCTTCACCCTGCCCATGATCGAAAAACTGGCTGCCGGTCGATCCCGCGCCCGCATGCCACGCGCCATTGTGCTGGAGCCTACCCGCGAACTGGCCGATCAGGTTGCTGAAGCTTTTGAGAAATATGCGAAATATCACAAGCTCAACTGGGCCTTGCTGATCGGGGGTGTTTCGATGGCCGATCAGGTTGCCAAGCTCGACAAAGGTGTCGATGTCCTGATCGCCACGCCGGGCCGCCTGCTTGATCTGTTCGAGCGCTCGAAAGTGATGCTGAATGGTGTGACCATGATGGTGGTCGACGAGGCTGATCGTATGCTTGACATGGGCTTTATCCCCGATATCGAGCGCATCTTCAAACTGACCCCGCCAACGCGTCAGACATTGTTTTTCTCAGCCACCATGCCGCCGGAAATCACCCGGCTGACCGAGGCATTCCTGAAAAATCCGGTGCGTATTGAAGTCTCGAGACCGGCGACAACGGGTGAGAATATCACTCAATATGTTCTGCGCGTGCCACACAAGGATGTTCGGGCCAAACGTATTGCCTTACGTACATTGTTGAAAACTTTGGATATCAAGAACGGTATTGTTTTCTGTAATCGCAAAACTGATGTCGATATTGTCGCTAAATCCTTGAGCGTGCACGGTTTCAACGCTGCACCCATCCACGGTGATCTCGATCAGTCCCTGCGTATGAAGACGCTCGATGCATTTCGTAAAGGCGAATTGACCTTGCTGGTGGCCTCCGATGTCGCGGCCCGCGGTCTCGATATTCCGGCTGTTGGCCATGTTTTCAATTTCGATGCCCCCATACATGCCGATGATTATGTTCACCGCATTGGTCGTACGGGGCGCGCCGGGCGCACCGGCGAGACATATTTGTTACTGTCGCCACACGATGAAAAAAATTATGATAAGGTCGTCAAACTCATCAAAAAAGAGCCAGCGAACCTTGAACTCGATGTCGATTATTCGGCGTTAAGCGATACGCCGCGTGAAACGTCGAGACAACCACGCCGCGAATCAGGCAAAACCAGAGGTAGGTCAGAGCGTGATCACAAGCCGAAGGAGCGTTTGGGGCCGGATTCAGCTGCGTCTGAACCCATTAAAATGGAAAATAAGCCAAAATTCGCAGAAATAATTACCGCGCCTGAAGCCGCGCCGCCTATACCCGAAAAAACACCGCGCCGGGGAGAACGCAAAGCCAAAACATCAGAAAAATCAAAAGACAAGCCTGTGATCGACACACCCTTTGGAGATCATATGCCAGCCTTTTTGATGCGTCCTACCGAGTTTAAAAACTAATCTTGGGTAAGATTTAAGCGCCGTCGTTAACCGCCTGTCAGAGAAATTCGTCTAAGGTGTGCTGGCTACCCGAAGAATCGGGCAGTACGAGACCGTCAGGGAAGACTCCTGAGAGGGGGCCAGAAGATCGAATGAATAACGACATAGAAATCAGCGTGAGAAGTCCCGCCGCCTATGCCTTGGCTGGCGAAGCCTTGCGACTGATGCAGGATCATGGCGTTTGGCCTACCCCCCTTAACTATGAACTCTGGCTATATGTTGCAGGCGATCCGGATAGCGCTCTGGCTCAGGAGATTCAGCGCCTGATAGCGGCCGGCGAAACCATTACCGAAGATATTTCCGAAAGCCTGGCAAGCAAGTTTATTACCCGCCTGAAGTTGAATGACGAAGTGCGCGATGCCGGCCTTAAGCTGACTCGGGAACTGGCCTCTATTACGGAAGTCATTGTCGAAGCCCAGCAGGCGCAAAAGGTCTATGGTGAAACCTTGGAAGGCGCTCGCCGGTCTATGAGCGATGTAGAGACCGTAGCCCTCAAAAGCCTGATTGACAGCCTGACCGAAGCCACCACGACCGTTCTTGATCATCACTCTCTTCTTGAGGGTCGCCTGACTGAATCCTCACGTGAAGTCAATCGCTTGCGCAAACATCTGGATCAGGTGCGCATGGAAGCCATGACCGACGCCCTGACCAATCTGGCCAATCGTAAGTCATTTGATGAAGCCTTGGATCGCCATTGTGAAAACGACGATGTCTCGAGCCCGCTCACACTGGCTGTTATCGATATTGATCACTTTAAACGCTTTAATGACACCTGGGGGCATCAAACGGGTGATCAGGTTCTGCGTTACGTGGCCTCGGTTCTGGCACGCATAGGCCGCGCGCCGCGTCTGGCGGCCCGGTACGGCGGAGAGGAATTCGGCCTGCTTTTCCCTGGCGAAACCTGCACGACAGTTGAACGCCTGCTCAATGAAGCGCGCAGTGAAATCGCTTCACGTGTCCTCAAGCGCCGCTCGACCAATGAAGATTTGGGTACTGTCACCATTTCGGCCGGGATTGCCCAGCGTGAATTTGCGGAAGATTCTTTCGACCTGCTGGATCGTGCTGATAAGGCGCTTTATATGTCGAAAAATAGTGGCCGCAACAAGGTTACTGTCGCAGAGTCCCTAAGCGTAGATTCCAACGCCGCTTAACGTCTCTCAGAATTTCATTGACGTGTTGATGTGAACAATGTTCAAGCTAATGCGTCATTGGGAGAGAGTCACTCATGCGCAGTTTTCTGTTTGCCATCGCTTATTGGTTTTTGTCAGTATCATATAGTCTTATGGCGCTGATCCTGACCCTTTTTCCAGGCCGTAAGCCGGTGAAGTGGATTATTCGGCGCTACACACAGCGTATGGTGCAGGCTATGCACATCTTCGCGGGCATCAAACTTGACGTACGCGGGCGTGAAAACATTCCCGATCAGCCGGTTATATTTGCTTGCAAGCATCATAGCTGGGGAGATGGCTTCTGCATCTATTCACAATTCGACGACCTGGCCTTTGTCACCGGTGATCATCTCGAAAAATTCCCGCTGATGAGTACCCTGCTCTCAAAGCTTGGCGCTATCGTTGTCAATAACTGCGGCGGCATTGAAGCTCGAAAAAACCTGGCCAGTCGTTCCGCGGATGCGGCAAAGGACGGCCGGAGCATCCTTATTTATCCGGAAGGCCATCTCAATGCACCCGGCACCTATAGGCGTTATCGCTCTGGCGTCTGGCACATGATGAACAATTTCAATATGCAAGTGGTGCCCGTCGCCACCAATCTGGGCTTATTCTGGCAGGGAACGCACTACAAGAAAATACCGGGCACGGCGGTACTCGAATTTTTGCCGCCCATTGCGCCTGGCATGGCCAAGGATGAATTCCTGCGGATCTTGTGCAGTCGTATTGAATTGCGTTCGCAGGAACTGATAAGCGAAGCGACCGACACGCCTTACACACCATCGGTTCTGGTCTCTGATTAAATCATTAACGAAAAAGCAGTCATACCGTGGCTTACTTATGTGACAATAGGGAAACAAAGGCATGACCGATGCATTTTTCAGGTTGATCATTGATGAAACCCAAAAGCTGATCACCATGCGTTTTAAGGGGGCACAAAGCAGTGAGTATTATACGGATCGTATAATTAGCTCCTATGCCTTAATCGATCGCCCCTGGCTTTATCGGCGTTTGATGGATTATCGTTTTTGCGAGACCAGTATCAGCTTCCCGGATTTGGAAAGAATGGCGGCCTGTTGGGAGGAACTCACACGCGGAGTCGACTCTGTGCACTATGTTGCCATACTGACCACTGATGCGCTGACCCGTGTGCGGCCCGCAACCTACAGTCCGCTATTTCCAAATCAGGAAATCCGCTCATTCAGCGATCTTCGCCATGCGCTGGACTGGCTCATGGCCATGCCTGTCAGTCAGGCTTCACCGGTATAATCGTCACGCTTTCGCCGCAGCCACAGGCATCAGTCTCGTTCGGATTTTGAAAGACGAATTTGGATGCTAGCTTGGTCGTCTCGTAATCGATAACCGTGCCCACCAGATATAACACGGCCTTGGGCTCGATCAGGATGGTTACGCCCTTGTCAGTGACGACTTCATCGATCGGTCCGATCTCATCGGCATAGGAAAGTACATATTCCTGGCCGGCGCAGCCGCCCTGCTTCACGCCGACGCGCAGGCCGGCATAGGGCTTGTCAGCCTTAGCCATGATGGCCTTGACCTGCGCCGCGGCGGCCTCGGTCAAGGAGACGACGGCTGGGCGTGGGCGACGCGGGCGGGGTGCGATTTGCATGTCCATGATCAAAACATATTCAGTTGCAGCTTGGCTTCGTCGCTCATCTTGGATGACTCCCAGGGTGGATCGAAAACCAGATTGACGTCGCAATCGCGCACACCTTTAACGGTCAGCACGGCCTCCTTGACCCAGCCAGGCATTTCACCAGCCACGGGGCAGCCTGGCGCCGTCAGGGTCATATCCACCACCACATCGCGGTCATCCGACACATCGACGCGATATATGAGTCCCAGTTCATAGATATCGACGGGGATTTCCGGATCGAACACCGTCTTGAAGGCCGCGATCAATTCATCGGTCAGGCGCGTCAGTTCATCCTGCGCCAGGGCAGACGGCTGGTTGGCACCCATATCGTCCAGATTGAACAAGGACTCTTGTGATTCAGCGGCTTCGGTCATTATGCTCTCAACTTACGCAAAGAAGGATTGGGCTTTGGCGACGG
>CAMLIY010000086.1 GCA_946480125.1 uncultured Asticcacaulis sp. | reverse complement strand
TCTGTTCCTTGTCCCACGGGCAGCCGGTCTGCGGATCGCGCAGCCGGCGCATGACGTCTAGCAGCCCTTCGATACCGTTACTCACAATATGTCCTTTGCTTTCAGTTGCGCCATTATTTCGGCATGGCGCGCCGGTGTCAGATTATAGCGCAGCATGGAAACGGCGCCCAGGATCAGGAAGAGAACCGGCAGGCCGATAAAGAAGATTTCGACCCACATCAAGGCGTCCGGCGGGCTGTCCTTGGGCGATTTCACATTGAAATGCAGAAGGCCGAGGATGGTGATGGTCAGGGCGGAAATAGCGTAGCCGATCTTGGTGGTGGCCGAAAGAATGGCCATCAGGGTGCCCTTGTGGTCATGTCCGGTTTCCAGCATGACCTCATCGCCGATATCGGCCATCAGGGCACGGGTCAGCAAAAGCGAAGCGGCATAGGGTATGCCGTTGGCGAAGGTCATGGCGGCACAGACGATAAAATTACCCTTGGGTGCGAAATACATGGCGCCATAAAGAACGGCGAAGATCAGTGATGACAGGATCAATGCCTTGTGCTTGCTCATCTTTTTGGAGGCGATGACCCAGATGGGGGCGCCTATGATGCCGGCCACGAAATAGAGCAACATGGCGATGCTGCATTCAAATCGCGTCAGGTCTTTAGTTTCCTCGAAAAAGTAGAAGAAGAGGGCGGCCATGACCCCCGGCGCCAGCCCCATGAACAGATCGGCATAGAGGATGCTACGCACATTGGGGCGCTTCCACATATCGAAATAATGACTGAGCTTCAGGTCATGGGTATTGGTGTTGGAGATTTTTTCCGGGACCAGCCACAGGGCAATGCCTATGCTGACCGGCAGGGTGAGCATGATGAAGGCGCCCATCAACTGGACGCCGAAAATATAGTTATAGCCAAGCTTCTGCACGATGACCGGAATGACCGCCGCCATCAGGATGCCGATGATATTGCCGACCTGCCACCAGGCGAAGATGCGCGAACGTTCGTTATAATTTGTGGAAAGGACGGTGCCCCAACTGGCCTGGCTCAAGGCCGCGATGGAAAAGCCGACATAAAGCACGAACAGCCACAGGCCGAGATAGACAGGGCCGACGCCCTTTTGCGCCAGGAAGATAAAGCCGGTGCTGACGAACAGGATCGGCAGACTAACCAGCATCCACAGCTTGAAACGGCCGAGTTTCGTGCGGGTGCGGTCCATCCAGTGGCCAAGGACCGGATCGACCAGGATATCGAAACAGCGCACTATAAAAAACACGGTGCCGACCACGGCGCCAAGCTGCAACTGCGTGCCGTAATATTCCGGCAAGGTGGCGACAAGCGGCAGGCCCAATGCGGCAAACGGCACGCAGGGGCCGATAAAGGCCAGCATCCGGCCAAATCCGACCCGGTCGGTTTCTGTATCTGACGCCACCCTATGCCCCCTGATTGTGCGATTCTGACATTAACCTATGGCAGAGCGCCGAATTTGCCAACCGGTGCCTGACTTATCCCCGCGTGTTGCCGCATTCGTGACCACGCCTGTGATTGCGCCATTGCTCCCGTAGTCTCGTCTGTTAGTCTGCGCTCTGTAATTAAAGAGATGACTCGCTATGGATTCCCATGCCCCGCTGAAGCCTGCTCAAAATGTGCCGCCCTATCTCGGTGTTAGGGCTTCCCTCAGTGGACGGGCCTGGCGTGAGCGGATCGCCGCAAAGGGCGTCTCAAAGGAGACCCTGCGTGAGATCACCCACCGCCTGGGCCTGATGAATGTGGCGGAAGCTGATTTCGTCGAGCCATTGGCACGTTTCGCCGCCGGACGCGGCGTGTCGCCGGAAGGGCTTCAGGACTTTATTTTCCCGACGCTGAAGGCGCTTTTCCCCGAGCCGTCCTGTTTCATGGACATGGATAAGGCGGTCAGCGCTATGCTGGATGCGCTGGAACGCAAGGCGAAGATCAGCATCTTCGCCGATTATGATGTCGACGGCGCCACCAGCGCGGCGCAACTCGTGCGTTGGTTCCGTCATATGGGGCATGAGCTTGAGGTCTATGTGCCCGACCGGGTGACGGAGGGATACGGCCCTTCCAATGCCGCCTTCGATACGCTCAAGCGCCAGGGCACGGACCTCGTGGTTACGGTCGATTGCGGCGCCATGGCGCATAAGGCGCTCGATTATGCCGCCAGCATCGGCCTCGATGTCGTGGTCATAGATCACCATCTGATGCGCGAGGAGCCGCCGCATGCCCTGGCGGTGGTTAACCCAAACCGGCCTGGCTGCACCTCATTGCAGGGAAATCTGGCGGCGGCGGGCGTGGTTTTCGTTGTGCTGGCCGGTCTGAACCGCGAAGCCGAGCGGCGTGGACTGTTCAGCGACCGGCCGAAACCCGACCTGCGTCAGTGGCTTGACCTGTCAGCCCTGGGCGCCATTTGCGATGTGACGGCCCTGACCGGGTTCAATCGCGCCCTGGCGGCGCAGGGCCTGAAGGTCATGTCGCAGCTCAAAAACGCAGGCATCAAGGCGCTGATGGAGGTGGCCGGAGACAAAAGCGCGGCGGTCAATCTGATGAGCACCTTTCATTCCGGCTTTGTTATCGGCCCGCGGATCAATGCCGGTGGGCGGGTAGGGCGCTCCGACCTCGGCGTCCGGTTGCTTTCGACCGATGATGCCGAAGAAGCGGCGTCTCTGGCGCATGAACTGGATGAACTGAACCGCACGCGCCGCGATATCGAGGCCGAGGTGCTGGACCAGGCCATGCAGACAGCAGAAACGCAAGGGCTGTGGCCCAGTGATGATCCGGTGATTGTCATTGCGCGTGAGGACTGGCATCCCGGCGTGATTGGTATTGTGGCTGGCCGGCTACGCGAACGCTGGCACAAGCCCGTCATTATAATAGGCATTGATCCCGTCAGCGGCATGGGCAAAGGATCGGGGCGGTCCCAGGCCGGCGTCAATCTGGGCGAAGCCGTTGGTGCGGCCTTCGAGGCCGGCATTCTGCTTTCGGGTGGTGGTCACGCCATGGCGGCAGGCCTGAGCGTGGAGCGCGAGCGCATAGGCGAGCTGCGCACCTTCATTAATGACTATGTGACGACGCATGTTTCTGAAGCTGATCAGATTGATGCCGTCGAGGTTGATGCCATACTTAGCGTTCGTGCGGCCTCGCGTACGCTTTATGATTGTTTTGATTTATTGGCGCCATATGGTCAGGGCAATCCGGAGCCACTTCTGGCCTTTGCAAGTATTCGGGTTGGCTTCGCCCAGGTTATGAAAGGCGGGCACATACGCTTTGAATTGAGCGATGACACCGGTGCGAAACTGAAAGGTATCATGTGGCGGGCTGAAGGAACAGCGATTGGAGATGCCTTATTGCGTCCCGCCGGGCTCATCCATGTTCTGGGGCGATTAAAGGCGGATGACTATATGGGGCGGCGAGGCGTACAGCTTGAAATCGAGGATATAGCACTGGCCTTATAGTTCAGGCCGGCTTGCGTTAAAGGCTGTTTCAAAAAGCTGAAAAAAACAAAAAATAGCGCTTGCATCCAGAAATAAGAACAGTTACCTAGCGCACCTCTTGAATGCGGTCCCTTCGTCTATCGGTTAGGACGTCAGGTTTTCAACCTGAAGAGAGGGGTTCGACTCCCCTAGGGACTGCCATTCAGGCTATTTATTTTTCCTGACATTGGTATTTTATTGCCTTCGCTGTCAGACAGTCTGTGAGGTTATCCACAGATAATTACGAATTGGTAACGTTCTCACATGCTCGCGTGATCACAATTACACTCGCCTAAAGCGATTTTTTGGCGTACTTTCTCAATTCATACGAATATTTTCTCTTTTTTGCCTCCCAAATTGAGATATCCGTGTTATGATAATGAGTGTCACTTGATGGTTCATGGCGACATGGTGAGGATAGATGAGTTTGTTTGATTATAATACCAAAAGCGAAACCGATGAGTTAGTTACCATCTCTGGCCATGTGAAATGGTTTGATGGTGCGAAAGGGTATGGCTTTATCGTTCCGCAGGATTCAACGCTCACAAGTATGCGAGATGTTCTTCTGCATATTTCCAGTCTGCGCGATATGGGACGCGACTGCGCGCATGAGGGCGCCAAGATCACTTGTAAGATCGCGAAACGGGCCAAGGGCTGGCAGGTCATTGAGATCGATGATCTCGAGGCTGTAGGCCATGGCGCTCCCCCGCCGGTGCGGTCAGATATTCAGGCGCCGCGTGCCTCACGTGCCGTTAATGACAGTGTACGGGTTGGAGGCCTCGAGGCGGCAACCATCAAGTGGTTCAACCGCACCAAAGGGTATGGTTTTGTGGTGCGTGGCGATGACCCGACTGACATTTTCATCCATATCGAGACCTTGCGCCGGTACGGCCTTGAAGATGTGCAGCAGGGGGATACGATAATGGTACGCTTCGGTGAAGGCCCTAAAGGGCTGGTCGTTACTGAAGTGCATCCGAAGGCCTTTGTATAAAGGCAGTAATAAAAGATTCGGTTTTAAAAAGTGCGGATAGCCCAGGCTATTTGCACTTTTTTTATGCACTGAGAGAGGTATGCGGTTTTATCCACGCCTTTTTCGGGGAGTTGTCAGGTGAAATCGATAAAAGTCAGCCACTTGATGATTTTTCATACGTGGAGGGCTTGCGGAGGTCTGGCGAAAATGGCATGAAGCGCGCCTCTCAACCCGTGGCGCTCTGTTACAGGTCAGGAGACGGGGTGTAGCGCAGCCTGGTAGCGCAGCTGTTTTGGGTGCAGCAGGTCGGAGGTTCGAATCCTCTCGCCCCGACCATTTCATTGGCCTTAACCAATGATTGGAAGTCAAATTAGTCGGGGCGTAGCGCAGCCTGGTAGCGCGCCTGCTTCGGGAGCAGGAGGCCGGAGGTTCGAATCCTCTCGCCCCGACCATTTAAAAAGCCGGCTCTCGTAAGGAGCCGGCTTTTTAAATGGGTTGGCCCATAAAAATGTCCTTCGCAAAATGAAGGGCTGTATTGTCTTCCTTATGTGTTTAGTAGTAACAGACACCTATGTGAGGATCAGCGAATCCCTGCGTATCATGGAGACGACGATGTTTGCGCGTATTTTCAAACCCGCCAAAACCGCTATGCAATCCGGCCGTGGCAAGACCCACGACTGGATACTGGAGTTTGAACCGAAATCCGCCCGTACGCCCGATCCGCTGATGGGATGGTCATCATCCACTGATACCGATGCGCAGGTGCGTCTGACCTTCGAGAGCAAGGACCAGGCCATGGCCTTTGCCGAACATCACGGTATTCCCTTCCGACTCATTGAACCCGAAGCTCCGCCAAAGATTATCAAGGCATATGCTGATAATTTTGCCTTTGGCCGCAGACAAAGTTGGACGCACTAAAACGCGTTCGCGTTTAGGCTCCGTAGCTCAACTGGATAGAGCATCCGCCTTCTAAGCGGACGGTTACAGGTTCGAGCCCTGTCGGAGTCGCCACGACGATTTCAAGTTTCTGATACAACCGGCGTGTCGAGGATGGTCTGTCCCCATTCTGCCCATGAACCATCATATAACTGCGTCGAATGATAACCGGCTTCCTCTAAGGCCATAGTTATGATTGCTGCGGTCACGCCGGAGCCGCAGGTCGTGACAATGCTTTTCGTGACGTCGACTCCATAAGATCTGAAGATGGCTTCCAGTTCATTTCGCGGTTTTAAAGCGCCGTTATGGATCAATTCACCGTATGGTAAGTTATGGCTGCCGGGCATATGACCGGCGCGCAGGCCTGCGCGTGGTTCAGGGGCTATGCCATTGAAACGAGCATTGGGGCGGGCGTCCAGAATAAGGGCGTTTAAAGCTTTAATTACATCTCGTAAGCTGTTTATATCTATGACATTTTTAGAATTGAAATTTGCCTTGTATAGCGTTGGAACCACTGTTGGAACTTCGCTTGTAACGGGAAGGGCGCAGGCTTTCCATGCAGGCAACCCGCCACGCAGTACCTGCACTTTTTCGTGTCCCATAAGTTTGAACGTCCACCAGACACGCGCGGCGGAAAACAGTCCTTGCCGGTCATAAATGACAACATGATCCGTTTCGGAAATACCCATCTGACCAACCGCTTCGGCGAATTGTGCAGGCGAGGGCGCCATATGCGGCAAAGATGTGCTGTGATCGCTGATCGAATCCAGATCGAAAAAAGACGCGCCGGCAATATGCTCTGCGATGAAGAGCGCGTGCATATCGGTGCCATCGAGGGCCCAACTGCCATCCACTATTTTGACTTCGGTCTTTTCAATCAGTTTCGCCAGGCAGCCGGGTTCGATCTGTGTCGTCATTATTCATATGCCTCGTCTGTAACGCGGTTCTTGTAAGCCTGAAGGGCACGATCACGCGCGAAGGCATGGTCGACAATGGGATGTGGATAATTTTGAAATTTATTATTTTTTACAAGTAATTCTGAAGCTTTTTTGCTGTGATCAGCCGGTGTATGCGTGTGTGAATAACCGTGTATATATTTTAAACGATAAAGTCCTTGCGGATCGAATTTTTCGGCCTGACTAAGCGGATTGAATACGCGAAAATAAGGCGCGGCATCGGCCCCTGAACCGGCCACCCACTGCCAGCTTGCCGGGTTATTGGCTGGGTCAGCGTCCAGCAGACAGTCCCAGAACCATTGTTCGCCCCGCCGCCAGTCGATCAGCAAGTGCTTTATGAGGAAAGACGCCGTCACCATTCGGACGCGGTTATGCATATAACCGGTCTGCCAAAGCTCGCGCATGCCGGCGTCGACCAGTTCATAACCGGTTTCACCGCGGCACCAGGCCCGAAACTGTGCGTCGTCATGCCGCCATTCACAATGATCGAAATCGCGACGGAAATTAACGGTGTGCAATTGCGGTTTCTGGGCAAGCAGTCCGTATGAAAACTCTCTCCAGCACAACTCAGCGCGAAACTTGGCGGCGCCGGTGACCAGACGTTGATCCGCTTGCGCCGCTATGGCCGTTTCGAAAAGTATGCGTCGGGGGCTGATTTCTCCAAATCGCAAATGTGGAGAAAGGTGAGAGGTTGCATCGAGATCAGGCCTGTCTCTATCCGATTCATAATCTTGCAGATTATTTTTAAGAAAATGCCTTAATGCGCCACGCGCGCCGGCTTCGCCAGGCTTGAAGCGATCAAAGCCTCGTGACCAGTCAAGCCCCGACGATGTCAGGCCAGGTTTGAGGCCAAGTTCAGCCACCGTCAAAGAGTCTGGCCATTTTGAGGGCTGCGGCCACGGTCTTTCCGGAAGGTTGGGCAAGGCATCGATATCGCAGGCGCCAGAGGCCAACAAAGCTTTATGAAAGGGTGTGAAAACGCGAAAGGGATGGCCGCTTTGCGTACGCAGCTTACCCGGCGGGATGAGAAGCGTATTATTCCATCGGTGCAAATCAATGCCTGCCGCCTTCAGTTCATCTGCCAATTCCTCATCATTATACTCATTTTGAGGATCAAAAGTGTGCGAACAGTGTATTGTTTTTACACCATATGTCTTCGACATGGCTGCCAGTATAACCTGACGGTTGCCGCGTTCGATAATCAGGCGCGAACCATGCTTTCGCAGGTCGGCATCGAGGGCCTCAAGCGAAAGATTAAGCCACCATTTTGATGCGGCACCCAAGGGTCGCGTCGCGGGTTGTTCATCCCATATGTAAAGGGGTATAATGGGGCGATTGCTTGCCAGCGCCGCCTGGACGCCTGCATGATCATGAAGTCGCAGATCAAAGCGAAACCACAGGATAACTGGTGCGGATTGGATGTGTTTCTCTGTCATGACAAAAAGGAGGCTTGCCTGTTTTGGAGGTCTTGGGCACAAGGGGTAGCATGGACATGACGCAACCGACACCCTTAAGCTGCTGTATTATTGCCCGAAACGAAGGTGACCGGATCGGGGACTGCATCCGTGCGGTTCAGGGGCTGGTGAGCGAAGTGGTGGTCATCGACAGCGGTTCGACTGACGACACCGTGGCGGTAGCGGAAGCGTTGGGCGCGCGGGTTATTCATCATGACTGGCCAGGTTATGGACCGCAAAAGCGATACAGTGAGGATTGTGCGTCATACGACTGGATTCTCAATCTGGATGCTGACGAAGTGGTCACGCCGGCACTTTTCGCGGAGATCAAGGCCCTGATGGCAGCGAAGCCTAAGCTCAACGCCTACAGATTTCGCATTAAGAATGTCTATCCAGGCAAGACAAAGCCGCGCTTGTGGGCGGATTACCATAACTATGTCCGGTTATATGATCGGCGGGTTGTCCGGTTCCGTGAGAGCCTTGTCCACGATACGGTCGATACCAAGGCAGAGCCTGTTGGACAGTTAGCGGGTGCGGTCATACATTTTTCGGCAAGATCTTACCAGCATATCCGTGCCAAGCTTGATTCCTATACCAATCTTCAGGCCAAGGTGTTGAAAAAGCCTGCCTGGGCGATTTGGCTGCGATTGCCGTTTGAGTATCCGTTCGTCTTCCTGCGTTATTTCATCTTTCGCGCCCACTTTACCGGTGGCTGGGATGGACTTTACAGTAGCCATCTGGCTGCTGAAGCGCGTCTGAATCGTCTGCGCAAAATACTATCTGCCCAAAAAAATGCGAAAGCTTTGCTGTGATGCCTGAGACCCCATCCTCAATGCAGGATTTGGCCTGGCGTTTCGAAGCCTTGCTTTATGATGCCTTTTCAGCCTTTACCCGTGCCTTGCCGGTAGATACGGCGTCGGATTTCGGTGGCTGGCTGTTCAAAACGCTGGGACCGCTGACTCCGGTGCAGAAAACGGTAAAGCGTAACCTGGATCTGGCGTTTCCGGATATGGATGAAGCCGCGCGCAAAGTCCTGATCACCCGGCAGTGGGAAAATACCGGACGCGCCATGGCTGGCGAATTTGCCATTATGGATAGAATTGTAAAGGATGCCAGTCGCATTGAGATCGAAGGTTTTGAAAAATTGGAGGCTATTGCCATTAGCGGCAAGCCGGTCATCTTCATTTCCGGTCACTTGTCGAATTTCGAGATCATGAACGCTGCCATTTTGGCGGCGAAAGTGCCTTACATGATCACCTATCGAGCCGCCAATAATCCCTATGTTGATGATCGCATGCGGGCCACTCGCGCCGCCTATGGCGTCACCGCTTTTGCGCCTAAGGGCAGTGACGGCGCCAAGGAGCTGTTGATCGCCTTACAAAATGGCGAGTCAGTGGGATTGATGAACGATCAGAAGTTCAATCGCGGCGTGCCAACCCCATTTTTTGGCCATATCGCCGAAACGGCGCCTGGCCCAACGCGCCTGGCCCAGCGCTTTGGCACGGTTTTACAGCCGCTGACGATCAGGCGTCTGCACAAGGCACGCTTTCATGTAACCGTACATGATCCGATTCCCGTTGATAACACGGGACACAAAGCTCAGGATATTGAAACAACAGTTTGTAAAATAACGTCCTTTATAGAAAAGGCCGTGCGTGAAAATCCGGAAGAGTGGTTTTGGGTGCATAAACGATGGCCAAATGCTTTGTATAAAAAGGCTGCCGGCTAAGTCTTATTTGCGTCATAAAAAGTGAAGCCTATTGCTGTGTGCGGTCTTTGTTTTCTCCCCGTATGCCCTTAAGTTCGTGTTGAAATGTGGAAACAGATTTTACAGAAACGCAGGCTCAGCCTGTTGATTGGCGTGTTTATAGGCGGCTTTTTGGCGCTGGCCTTTCTGTATTTGCAAAATGACATTCACCGCAATTATCTCGACCCCAAGATCCCTTTCCAAGTATATCATCCACCGCCGGCGCCTGATTATAGCAAGGCTGATAGCTGGTATCTTAATCCGGTGCATTATTATGCGGATCCGCGTAAGGTAGATGTCTTTTTTGTGCATGGCACCAGCTATAATGGCGGTGATGAATGGCTGGGATCGACGACAAGCAACGCAATAAAAGCGGAAGTCCAACGCGTTCAATTACCGAACTATGCAGGACCATTTGCCATTATGGGGAATGTGTATGCGCCTAAATATCGTCAAGGTAGCCTGTTTACACAATTGAATTTAAAGGAAGATTCGCGTGAGGCCCGGCAATTTGCTTATCGTGATGTCAGTGCTGCCTTCGCTGATTTTATCCGAATTCGCCGAGGGGGGCGCGGGTTTGTAATCGTGGGGCTTGAGCAGGGCGGTTTGCTGGCGTCTCGTCTGGTTCGCGACGTGGTGGCCAATGATCCAAACCTGAAATCCCATATGGTGGCCGCCTATTTGCTCGAAGCCCTGGTGCCGGAAAAACAGTTTGGCGTGACGAGTTCCATACCCGCCTGCCTGTCGCGTAAACAGTTCGGCTGTGTCGTCAGTTATGTCAGTATAAATTCCGGACGTCCGGACGTCGCATTGCAGGTTTTGCAGAAGGCTGTCTACTGGGAAGGCGAAACGCTTCAACCCATGGGCTCGCAAAAAGGGCTGTGTGTAAATCCACTCAGCGGCGCGGCCTCGAATGAGGAGATTGACGCCCGCCATTCCCAGGGCGCTACCAATGCGACGGGGCTGGAATGGGGCACGGAACCGGCCTTAAGCATCCGGAAAGTATCCGCAAATTGCCTGGGTGGCCTATTGTTCGTCGATAAGCCTAAGTCGCCAGCTTTCAAGGATGAAGGTACATGGGAAGATCAAAGAAAAGTAAATACATACAATTTGTTCTACGGCGATCTTCAGGCGGATATTCAAGCAAGATGGCAGCTTTACCAGGCCAGCCCGCCCGCCCTTTAGTCCTGCTTGTCAGCGGCGTCGGCGCGCCAGTCGAATAATTGCCTCAGTACATCAATCGCCTTGCGGCGCGGATCGGGAAGCGATTGCATGTGTTGCAGGATATATGCGGCGTCGCGAGCCGCCATAGCGATCAGATGGGTATGGGCCACCGGATCGACGAAGTGGTAATCAGGAAAACCGGACTGCTTGGCGCCCAGAATGTCACCTTCACCCCGCAGTTTCCAGTCCATCTCGGCGATTTTGAAACCGTCCTCGGTGTCGCGAAGCAGTTCCAGGCGGGCTTGGGCATTTTTTGACAGAGGGGTGTCATACAACAGAATACAGGCGCTCTTGTCACGGCCCCGGCCAACACGACCACGCAACTGGTGCAGTTGCGCCAGGCCAAAGCGCTCTGCCTGCTCTATTATAATGATTGAGGCTGTCGGGACATCTATACCGACTTCCACAACGGTCGTGGCGCACAGAATACGTATGTCGCCAGCGGCGAACCGGCTGATCACTGCATCCTTCTCTTCGGAAGGCATGCGGCCATGAACCAGACCAATCTCAATATTCAGCGCTTCGGTCAGTTCACGGTGGCGCAGTTCGACGGCGATCAGATCCGATTCGGCTGTGTCCTCAACCAGCGGACATATCCAATAGGCCTGTGAACCCGTATCAATGGCGCTGCGCAATCTCTCGATCACATCCCCAAGCCGTTGACGTGGCAAAACGGCCGTATGGATCGGTTGCCGCCCGGCCGGTTTTTCATCGAGGATGCTGAGATCGGCTTCACCATATTGTGTCAGCGCCAGGGTACGCGGAATAGGTGTGGCCGACATCGACAGGTAATGGACGGAATCGCCTTTAGAGAACAACTTCTGCCGCTGGCCGACGCCAAAGCGGTGCTGTTCGTCTAT
>CAMLIY010000085.1 GCA_946480125.1 uncultured Asticcacaulis sp. | reverse complement strand
TAACGGCGGCTATATCCGCATCATGAAGGCCGGCTTCCGCCACGGCGACAACGCCGCCATGGCCATCATTGAGTTCGTTGATCGTGACGAAGCCGCCAAGGGGCTGGATTCCGGTCCGGTCTTTGAAACCGCCGGCGACGAAGAATAGGATCAGGCTTCATGGCCAATTAAAGCCGCTGGAGCAATCCAGCGGCTTTTTTAATGATTTGGTGACATTAGTTAACGAAAGCGTGATCAAACGACGCAAACCGTTATTTCGCATTTGCGTAATTCTCCCCTAAATTGCAAGACGTGGACAAGGCCCTGTGTGCCGTGTCTGCATGCCATAGCATTGCAAGGAGGGTTACCATGATTGACGATTATGCCATCGCCGACCCCGCCGAAGAAACTCTTGATATGATCGGCGATACGGATCTTAATTCCTCGGAAAACGCCGATAGGGCATCGGCTGTATTTTGTGCCCCTGTGCTGGATCGTATTCGCACCAGCGACTGATATAACAGGCTTATTATTTAAAGAAGCTCCCGGTTCCGCCGGGGGCTTCTTTTTTGTGTCATGCACGCTGGCTAGGATGCTCTGTCTTAATCGGAGTGCGTCATGTTGAAATCGGGTTTGCGTGTACTGGCCGCCATGGCCTTGCTGGGAATGGCCGCTTGCAGCCACCTGCAGACACCGCCGCCCGTTGTCGCCACAGCGCCGCAAACGCCCCGGCTTATCCTGATTTCGATCGATGGCTTTCGCGCCGACTATCTCAAAGAAGGCATTACGCCGAATTTACAGGCTCTGGCCGATAGCGGCGCCAGCGCGGCGATGCGTCCGTCTTTTCCCAGCCTGACCTTCCCTAATCACTATACGCTGGTGACCGGTCTGCGCCCCGATCATCATGGCATCGTCAACAACACCATGCGCGACCCGGAAAAGCCCGGCATTACTTTCAAGCTGTCAAACAAGGAAGCGGTGGCCGATGAATTCTGGTGGGATGACGCCAGACCGTTATGGGTGACCGCGCAGGCGCAAGGCGTAAAGGTGGCCACCTTGTTCTGGCCGGGTTCTGAAGCGGTCAATCATGGCGTCCGTCCGGCCTACTGGTTGCCCTATGACGAAGCGATGCCAGACGATGCCCGCGTGAAACAGGTGCTCGACTGGATCGACCTGCCGCTTTCGGAGCGTCCCGGCGCCATCACGCTTTATTATTCGCAGGTCGATCACCAGGGCCACGATTTCGGTCCGGGCAGCCCGGAGGTCGATGCCACCCTGCGCGATGTGGATGCCTCGATCGGCCAGCTGGTCGATGGCCTTAAGGCGCGTGGTCTTTATGGCAAGGTCAATATTGTCATTGTATCTGATCACGGCATGGCGAAACACAGGCCTGAACGTTTCATCCGTCTGG
Organism: uncultured Asticcacaulis sp.; assembly: GCA_946480125.1. The sequence goes on along the minus strand of CAMLIY010000085.1, from coordinate 10,246 downwards.
CGGATATCCTGCCGGAAGACACCTATGACTTGGTTACCGGCGGTCAGGTGGCGGGGTTGTACGCGAAGCCGGGCCATGAGGCTGAGGTCGACAAGGCGCTAATCCAGACGAAGCACGCCTATATGCAGTGCTGGCACAAGGCCAAGATACCGGCGCGCTTCCACTATGGCCATCATCGTCGTGTGCCGGAAATCACCTGCCTGGCGGATGTCGGGGGTTATATAGTTAGTCCGTCGCCGGACAACTGGATGCCGAAACCCAATGGCGGCAGCCACGGTTATGATCCGGCAGCCCCTGAAATGCAGGCCTTGTTCATCGCCAATGGCCCGGCGATCCGTCCAGGCGTGACGCTACCGGTCTTTGATAATGTTGATGTCTATTCGCTGGAGGCAAAACTGCTTGGTATCACAGGCGAGACAAATGACGGCAACCTGCGGCCATTCAAGCCGGCGCTCTACTGACAGAAACCGGCAGCAGGTCTAGTAACTGGCAGAACGTGGTAATTTCGCGTACAGACGCAGTATAACCAGAAAGACCAAACATGCCGGAAACCTCCACACAGCCTCGCAAAGCCGCCGCCGCCTTTATTCTGGTGACCGTCTTCCTCGATATGCTGTCGATCGGGGTCATTATTCCGGTACTGCCGCAACTGATCAAGGCCTTCCTTGGCGGTTCAGTATCGGAAGCAGGCCTGTGGACGGGCATTTTCGGCGCGGCCTGGGGCTTGGCGCAGTTTCTCTTCTCACCGATCCAGGGCGGCCTGTCTGATGCCATCGGCCGACGGCCCGTCGTACTGGCGTCGAACTTTGGAACCGGCATCGATTTTCTGTTTATGGCCCTGGCGCCGGGGTTGTGGTGGCTGCTGGTGGGACGGATCATTTCCGGCATGACCTCGGCTAGTATCTCGACCGCCTATGCCTATATGAGCGACGTCACCGCGCCGGAAAAACGCGCCGGCGTTTACGGGCTGATGGGCGCGGCCTTTGGTGTCGGTTTCGTGGTCGGGCCCAGCCTGGGGGGTATTCTGGGGGGCGGTCTGCACTGGGGCGCCATACAGTTTACCGGCGACCATCATTATCCATTCTTTTTCGCCGCTGCCCTGAGCCTGTGCAATTTTCTTTATGGGTTATTTGTCCTGCCGGAATCGCTGGTGCCTGAAAAGCGTAAACCGTTCAGCTTCCATACGGCCAATCCGATCGGCGCGATCAAATTCCTGGCGCGGTCTGCGCAGGTCATGCGCCTGTCATTCATGTATTTTCTGCTGATGTTCGGCCAGAGCGTCTTCCCGACGACCATGGTGCTCTATGCCGGATATCGTTTTGGCTGGGGGCCGACACAGGTGGGGCTGATGCTGGCTGTGGTCGGCGTTCTATCCGCCGTGGTTCAGGGCGGGCTCACCGGCATAATCACCAAAAGGATTGGTGAACGCACGGCTATGTATCTGGGCGTAATTGCTTCGCTGATCGCGTATATCGGTTATGGTTTGGCGCCGAACTGGCAGATTTTTACAGGCTTTATCTCAATTGGCTGCCTGGGTGGTCTGGCCATGCCGAATATACAGTCGCTGATGAGCAGCAAGGTCGATCCGAAAGAGCAGGGCACCTTGCAAGGCTCGAATATGAGCCTGACCACCATGGGCAATATCGTGGCGCCGCTTATTTTCGGTTATGTCCTCTCCACTGTGACAAAACCAGGCGTAGCCATGCTGTGGAGCGGCGCCGCTTTCCTGGTGGCGGCCGTGTGCACGCTTTTGTGCCTGTGGCTGGCCACCGGCGTGACCCAGTCGCTGAAAATCGAAAAAGCTTATGGCGGCGAACATTAAGGACAAATATGGCCTGATCTGCCAGCGACAAGCCTTGATACCGCCGCAATAGTTTTTACATTTAGCGCATTGAGATCAACGCACTGGGATTGTCTAATGAATCTGCGCGCCCCTGTTGTTTTATCCGCCGCCGCCCTGCTGATGGCCTGTTCGCCGTCTCATTCGCAGGACAATCAAAAATATTCCGGCAGCTTCAATGAGACCCTTACGCAGCCATCGAAGGTGCCGGACAGCGCCATCGGCATGAAGGCGTCGTTTGCCCCGGTGGTCCGCACCGTTGCACCCGCCGTCGTCAATGTCTATGCCCGCGGCGTGGTGCGTCAGCAGGTCGATCCGTTCTGGCAGATGTTCGGTGCGGTCCCGCGCCAGCAGGTGCAGCAATCGCTGGGGTCCGGCGTGATTGTGCGCAAGGATGGCATCGTCGTTACCAATAATCACGTTGTATCCGGTGCCACCACCTTCATGGTGGTATTGAATGATCGTCGTGAATATCCCGCCAAGCTTTTGCTGGCCGATGAGCGCACCGATCTGGCCGTATTGCAGATCGACTCCAAGGAAAGCTTCCCGACGCTGGAAATGGACGATGACCGCAATCTCGAAGTTGGTGATCTGGTCCTGGCCATCGGCAACCCGTTCGGTATCGGCCAGACCGTGACCAATGGCATCATTTCGGCTCTGAACCGCACCGAGGTCGGGCCGGGCGGCGGTTCATACATCCAGACCGATGCCGCCATCAATCCGGGCAATTCCGGCGGCGCCCTGGTCGATATGAACGGCCGCCTGATCGGCATCAATTCTATGATCGTGTCCGGCTCCGGTTCCTCGGCCGGTGTCGGTTTCGCCATTCCGTCGGCCTTGGTGCGGCGGGTGGTCGATAGTGCAGCCGGCGGGGCCACGCACCTCCAGCGGCCCTGGCTTGGCGCCAAGGGCGATACCGTCACCAGCGATATCGCCAAGAGCCTCGGCATGGACCGTCCTGAAGGCGTGCTGGTGTCGGACGTCTATCCCGGCGGACCGGCCGATCAGGCGGGGCTGAAGACCGGCGATGTCATTCTCAGCATCGACGGCCAGCCGGTCAATGACGGGGCTTCCATGCGTTACCGTATTGACCTGATGACCCTGGGTCAGACAGCCAATGTGCAGGGTGTGCGCAGCGGCAAGCCCTTCGCCGTCAAGATCAAGGCGCAGGCGCCCTCGGCCTCTCCGGCGAGGGACGAGCGCACTATTAGCGGAAATAATCCCTTCTCCGGCGCCAAGGTGGTCAATCTGTCGCCGGCCGTGGCTGAAGAGGTTGGGGCTGATCCCTTCGATGCACCGAAAGGTGTGATGGTCTATTCGATCGATTCCTCGCGCAGCTATGCGGCGGGCATCGGCCTGCGTCCGGGCGATATTATCAAGTCGGTAAATGGCAAGGCGATCGTCACGACGGCCGATCTGGATGCGGCCACCAGGACCGGTGCGCGCCGCTGGCAAATCAGCATCATGCGCAATGGCCAGATGATCACGGCAACCTTCAGCTAGCTGTCGACCAGGTATCTGACGCAACCACTTTACAAGCGGTGATTCCCTGACAATAGTGCGCCTTCATTTCGGGAGGCGTATAATGTTGAAGATATCCGGCCTGGCTCTGGCTCTGGTTCTAACCACGGGCGCGGCTGCCGCACAGCCGCCTTCGTCCCAAGAGCTTCCCATGCCGGCGGCAGATACGCCTGCCTTGCCGACCCCGCAGGACATTGATTATCCGGGCACGATCAAGCTGCATGTCGATGCGACGGATACTGATCGGCATATTATTTCAATTCTGGAGGAGATACCGGTTTCGGGCGCCGGCCCGCTCATTTTGCTTCAGCCGAAGTGGCTGCCGGGCACCCACTCGCCGCGCGACAGCGACGTCACCAAGCTGGCCGGTCTGCATATCACGGCGGACGGCCAGGAGTTGAAATGGCGGCGTGATGATGTGGCCACCAATGGATTCCATGTCGATGTGCCGGAAGGTGCCACCCTGTTGGTGGCCCAATTCCAGTTCCTCTCGCCCGTCCAGCAGCGTGATGGCCTGATCGTCCACACCCGTAATATGATGGACATGCAATGGGAGAATGAGAGCCTCTATCCTGCCGGTTACTATACGCGCCGTATTCCGGTGCAGGTGATCCTGACCATGCCCCCGGGGTGGAACTATGGCTCGGCTCTGGAAGAAACCAAGAGAGACGGCGATATCGTCACCTTCAAGCCGATTTCCTATGATAATCTCATCGATTCCCCGCTGCTGGCCGGCCGGTATTTCAAGCGGTACGATCTCGATCCCGGTGCGAAGGTGCCGGTCTTCCTCGATATCGCCGCCGATGATCCTGCCGATCTCGAAGTGCCCGAAAAGGCGCTGACCATCCAGAAGCATGTGGTGCAGGAAGCCTATAAGCTGTTCGGCGGCCAGCATTATGATCACTACGATATCCTGCTCGCCATCACCGACGAAATGGGCGGTATTGGCCTGGAGCATCATCGCTCGTCGGAAAACGCTGTCGAACCGGGTTATCTGCGCAATGTCGTCGGCAAAGGCTTCGGCCGCTTCATCCCGCCGCATGAATATACCCATAGCTGGGATGGCAAGTTCCGCCGTCCGGCCGGTCAGTTCACCCCCACCTTCCAGGAGCCGATGCGTGATGAACTGCTCTGGGTCTACGAAGGCGGCACGACCTATTGGGGCGAAATTCTGGAAAGCCGGGCGGGGCTGTATAATTTCGATCAGCGTTTGCAGATGATGGCCGTCACCATGGCCGGCTATGACCTGCTGCCGGCGCGTGAATGGCGTGATTTGCAGGACACGACCTTTGATCCGATCATCTCCAATCGTGAACCAAAATCGTGGCCTTCCTGGCAGCGATCAGAAGATTATTATGCCGAAGGGGGGCTGATCTGGCTCGATGCCGATACCCTGATCCGCGAAAAGACCGGCGGCAAGAAGTCGCTGGATGATTTTGCCAAAGCCTTCTTCAATGTCCATAACGGTTCGTACCTGCCGGCGCCCTATACATTCGATGATGTGGTGGCGGGCCTGAACTCGGTCTACGCCTATGACTGGACCACCTTCCTGAAGACGCGCCTGGAGCGCACCGGCCCAAAATCGCAAAATGTCGGTGCGCCGCTCGATGGCCTGACCCGCGGCGGCTACAAGCTGGTCTATGACGATACACCGTCGGATTTTATCAAGAGCAACGAAGCCAAACGTGGCGCTGGTTTCGGCTATAGCCTCGGCCTGACCATCGGCAAGGACGGAGCATTGCGTGATGTGCTGTGGGATGGCCTGGGTTTCAAGGCCGGCCTGACGGCGGGCATGAAGGTCATCGCCGTCAACAATCGTGCCTATGATGGCGATCGCCTCAAGGACCTGATTATCGCTGCGCACAAGCCGGGCAATACCGACAAGATCAATCTGCTGGTGCAGGATGGCGAATATTTCCGCAACCTTTCTTTCGATTATCATGACGGGCTGCGCTATCCGCATCTGGAACGGATCGCGGGCACGACGGACTGGCTTAAAACGATCTACGAGTCTGAGGATAAGGCGGCGAAAAAGGGGAAATAGCTGGCGCAAAAAGTTAATGCGCGTTAACCTCTTGGTGCGGCGAGTCGTCTCGGCGCACCGGAGGTCAGGTTGTATTTCGCAGGCACAGGGCAGGTTGAAACGCGGGCCAGCGCCTATTGGCGCCAGCGTGTACAGGCGGTTGAGCCTGCAACCGGACACACCCTTCGGCATGACTCTTCCAGACCTTACACCGGGCGGGAAGACGGGCATGGCCCGGCGCTTTATGTCACGCTTTCTCCGCTGGCACTGGCGCGGCTTAATGAACTCAGGCTTGAGCGGACGAACCGTTAATTTTGCCTTCCCACGACCGGAAGGATGTTCTATATTTGTTTCATGTCGAAAGCGCCTATTGCCGACCTGTTTGGCACCCCGGAAACCTCATTAAAAAGCACAATGCCGCAGGTCGATGAGGCTGCAAAGCCGTTGGCTGACCGGCTGCGACCGAAAACATTGTCCGAAGTGGTGGGGCAGGATCATGTGCTGGGCGCGGAAGGCGCGATTGCGCGCGTCATCGAGCGCGGGTTCCTGCCGAGCCTGATCCTGTGGGGACCGCCGGGCGTCGGCAAGACGACCATAGCGCGTTTGCTGGCCGAGGCCGCCGGCTATGAATTCCAGCAGATATCCGCCGTCTTTTCAGGTGTGGCCGATCTCAAGAAGGCCTTTGAACAGGCGCAATTTCGTCATTCCCAAGGCGCGCGCACCGTGCTGTTCGTCGATGAAATCCATCGCTTCAATCGCGCCCAGCAGGACAGTTTCTTACCTTACGTCGAGGCGGGGGTCGTCACCCTGATCGGCGCGACAACCGAGAATCCGTCGTTTGAGCTGAATGGCGCCTTGCTGTCGCGCTGCCAAGTGTTTGTATTGAAACGGCTGGATGACGCGGCGCTCGATCAGCTTATGGTTCGCGCCGAAGAACACCTGGGGCACGGCCTGCCGCTGACACCGGAAGCCCGCGACACGCTGAAACTGCTGAGTGACGGCGATGGCCGCTATATCCTCAGCCTGATCGAGTCGCTCGATCATATGGGCTTTGACGCGCCGATCGATAGTGACGGCCTGCTGGCCCATCTGCAAAAACGCCGGCCGAACCACGACAAGGACCGGGAAGGGCATTACAATCTGATTTCCGCCCTGCACAAGTCGGTACGCGGCTCCGATCCCGACGCGGCGCTCTACTGGTTGGCGCGGATGCTCAATGGCGGTGATGATCCTTTGTTCATCGCCCGCCGCATGATCCGCATGGCCTCGGAAGATATCGGCAATGCCGATCCGATGTCATTGCTGATGTGCCATGCGGCGCGCGATACTTATGAAGTATTAGGCTCCCCCGAAGGCGAACTGGCTCTGGCGCAGGCCGTTGTGCATATGGCTTCGGCGCCGAAATCCAACAGCGTCTATACAGCCTTCAAGGCGGCGCAGAAGGCGGCGAAGGAAACCGGCCATCTCGATCCGCCGGCGGTGATCCTCAATGCGCCCACCAAGCTGATGAAGGATATCGGCTATGGCGCGGGCTATATTTATGACCCGGACGATCCGGATGGTTTTTCCGGCCAGAACTATTTCCCCGATGGCATGAAGCGCCCGAAGTTCTACGATCCCAAGGGTGATGGCCACGAAGGCAAAACCAAACAGCGCCTTGAATATCTTAGCGAATTAAGGCATCAAAAGCAGAAGCGGTAACTTTATACGAGGGGGAATTAATATGGGTTCGTTTTCAATTGGGCACTTGCTCATTATTTTGATGCCGTTGCTGCTGGCCTGCCTGCCCTTAATCATCAAGAAGCCTGCGGGCGGAAATCGCTACGGCATCGAGCCACAGCCACGAGACTTTGGGGATGCGATTGGCACCTGCTGGAACAACTATGCGAATTTTCATGGTCGTGCCAGCCGCTCGGAATATTGGTGGTTTTATTTATTTGTATTCATTTTCAGTTGTGTACCGCTGATCGGACTTGCCAGCATCATCCTGATCATTCCTCAACTGGCTGTCACCGCGCGTCGCCTTCACGACATCAATCGCAGTGGCTGGTGGATGCTGCTCTGGTTCACGGGTTTTGGCATCATCACGCTAATTATCATGCTGGCGCAGCCATCACAGCGCAGCCACCAGGAAGAGGTATTCTGAAAACCTTTGACCTTATGCCTTGCGGGCGTTAGGCATCGCCGTATGTCCAAGCATTCCCATCATCACCAAAAAGCCCTTGAAAGTGGCCGGGTACGACCGCCGCAAAAGAGCCGGAGTGATAATCCGCGCAAGGCCCCTAAAGCCATTCCGCAAGCCGATCAGGCGTGGGTAAAGTCGATGATCGTCTATGAGGACGCCGACATCATGGGCTTCAACAAGCCGTCAGGGCTATCATCGCAGGGCGGACGCGGCGGCGGCAATAATCTCGATGACATGATGTGGACCTTCGTCAAGCCGAGTGGCCGGCGGCCCATGCTGATCCACCGGCTGGACCGCGATACCTCAGGCATATTGCTGGTGGCCAAGACCCAGCCGGCAACTTCATACCTCGGCAAGGCGATGATTCGCCGGGCCTTTGCCAAGACCTATCTCGCCGTGGTGTCCAACCCGCAAAATCTGCCGGACGCGGGGGTTATTGACTTTCCGCTTTGCCGGGAAGAGATCGGTCGTGAAGCCTATTCACGCGTCTGCGCGGCCGATCATCCAGATGCCCAGAGCGCCGAAACGGCCTTCACCGTGCTGGCGCGCACTGACGAAGCCGCGCTGGTGCGCTGTGAGCCCCATACCGGCCGGATGCACCAGATCCGCGTTCATCTGGCGGAAATGGGCTCGCCGATCGCCGGTGATGTCCGCTATGGCGGTGCGCTGTCACTGGGCGGCGTGGCCGTGCCAAGGCTTATGCTGCATGCCCTGCGCCTGACCTTTCCGCATCCGGACGGGCGGGGCGCGTTTACGCTCGAAGCAACGGTGCCGGATGATATTGCCAGGCTTTGTGGTGAAATCGGCCTCGACCTGCCTTGAGCCTTTTTGCTTTTCGCCTGTGTTATCATGGTATAAGGGCAGGGAAACGGGATTGGAGCCGCCTATGAATTCGAAGATCGACTGGAGCGAACTGTTTTTCTCGTCCACGGGCCGGGCCGGGCAGATGCCTTCGATCATCGCGGCAGCGGCACTGTTGCTGTTCTTGGCGGTTTATGAATCGGTGGTGACGGGCGCCTTGTCGTTCCTCAACTGGATCGTCTATCCGGTATTGATCTATTGCGGCGCCTGCGTGGTCTCGAAGCGGTTGCACGACCGTGGCCGTTCCGGCTGGTGGTCGGCGGTGATCCTGCTGGCGGTGGTGATGGTCTGGCCGCGGCCGCAGGGCTTTTTCGATTTCATCGCTGTCGTGGTTCTGGCTTGGGCGGTGATTGACCTGTGCGTCATGCCCGGGGAGCGCGGAGATAACCGCTACGGCCGGACCTTGTTCAACGTGTTACCGCGAGAGCAAAACTAACTGAAAAATGCAGAGCGCGGCGATAAGTGCTGTGGCGGGACGTTGTTTCGTCTGATGCCGGGCGAAAGCTAAGCAAGAAGCCCCACCACCACGCCATGAAGAATGGCGCGGTCCCCCTCCCCGACAAGCGGGGAGGTTCAAGGGAAGCGATATACGTATTTTTCTTACTTGTACCTCCCCGCTTGCCGGGGAGGGGGACCGCCCGAAGACAGCGCTTGCGCTGGCGAGATGCGGTGGTGGGGTGTCTTACTTCGCTTCCACTGATCCAAAGATCGCCTCGAAGCTCGATTTCAGCGCGTAATCCACCTCGTCCATCGTCACTGGCAGCCCGAGATCAAGCAGGCTGGTGACGCCGTGTTCGGTAATGCCGCAAGGCACGATACCATCGAAATGCGTGAGGTCGGGTTCGACATTCAGGCTGATGCCGTGGAAACTGACCCATCGGCGCAACTTGATACCGATGGCGGCGATTTTATCCTCGGTCAGTGGTTCATAGCCCCTGTCCCTTCGCTCCACCCACACACCGACACGGCCGTCGCGGATATGGCCTTCGACATTGAAACGCCAAAGCGTGGCGATGATCCACTGTTCGAGTGCTTCGACAAAAGCGCGGACATCCTTGCGGCGCTGATTCAGGTCGAGCATGACATAGACCACGCGCTGGCCGGGACCATGATAAGTATATTGCCCGCCGCGACCGGCATCGAACACCTCAAAACGATCCGGCGCGATCAGGTCTTCTTTCTTCGCTGATACACCGGCGGTATAAAGCGGCGGATGCTCGACCAGCCAGACCATCTCACGCGCCTCTCCGGCATGGATGGCCGCCACACGCGCCTCCATAAAGGCGAGCGCTTCCGGATAGGGCACGGCTAAGGGCGCCACGATCCATTCAGGCGGCGCGCCGTCTTTTTTGGCAAATGGCGGAGGGTTTAACGTCTCGGAAAGCATGTCGCTTCAATGTGTCATAAGTTGTTAAGAGGCAAGGCCCTAATATAGGGGCTCTCTCTGGTGCTAAAGTTTGATTTCATCAAAATTTTCGCCCCAGATTATTTTTGTCGCGCAATTTATCCGAAAAGTGGCGTCCACTTTGTTGGATTGCGCTTGGGGTGTGTGGGTTTAAGGGGCTTTTTTTCGTGTCAAACCAGGTGGGCGCTGTTCCCGTCGAAATTTCGGTTCTGCTCGGGCGTTCGGTCTTGCCGATGGCGCAACTGCTGCGCATGGGCCGTGGCGCGGTGATTCCGCTCGATGCTCACGAGCATGACGAGGTGTGGATTCTGGCCAATAATCACCCGGTGGCGCGCGGCGAAATCCAGATTTTCGAGGAAAAGATCTCGATCGTGGTGACACGCCAGGCCAATGTTTATGACTATATGGCGA
>CAMLIY010000084.1 GCA_946480125.1 uncultured Asticcacaulis sp. | reverse complement strand
ACCACCGAGATCTACACTCTTTCCCTACACGACGCTCTTCCGATCTTCAATACCACCGAGGGCAAGCAGTCGCTGGCGGATTCATTCTCGCTGCGCCGCGCCACCCTGATGATGAAGATTCCTTACTATACCACGGCTTCGGGGGCCGTTGCCGCCACCCGCGCCATCAAGTCCGGCTCTAACGAGCTGCTCGATGTGCGGCCTATTCAAGAATATGCTTAGGACTTAACAAGACCTTAAGGCTGATATTCTACAAGTTAAAGAGCGGGCGTAGAAGCGTCCGCTCTTTTGCGTAGGAAGGCCCGGCCTATGGAAATCACCCCCGTGCCGTCCGTCAATGCCTCGCTGGCGCCGCTGCGCGTACAACCCGTCACCGCTGCACCGGACCGGATTCTGCCGGATAGCCGCTATGCCACGGCCTTTTCGCTTAACCAGGCACAGTTCAACACCTTGACCGCCTTTTTAAGCAGCGCCGAAGCCGGTACGCAGCTCGATAAACGCCTGAAAGCCATGCAGGCCCTGCGCGGTCTGGCGGCGCGCGGGCAATTGCGCGGCATAGACTCGAAAAACGCCCGCCTGTTTCATCAGTTGACGGATCAAAGCGACCTTGGCCAGCGCGAGGCCGCCATCCAGCAAGACGAGGTGGCCGCCATCACTGCCACCCTGGCTCGCCAGACGTCGCCGGCCCAGGCGCAACTGGCCTTCTTCGATCATCTGTCTGCGGATGATCAGGCGATCCATTTCGAACTGAATATCAATGCCTTTAACATGCACGGCTTGCAGCGATACAGTTCGCTGGACGATTACCGACGCAAACTCTCATCTGCCGCCGCTGAAAACACGCAGGATGCGCTGCCGCCGGCGGCGCTTGTTTCCGGTGTCATATGACCGTCCGCCGCCCGTAACAAAAAGTCACTGGATCACACGCTTGTGACACACGCCAAATAAGCTATGATTGCGCTGCAAAAAATTGCCACCATTGTGCCCGTATTGCCGTAAAAAAGTCATGCGGTTTGGGCAAAGGCACGATTGTTGCAAGCCCGCGCCCGACATTTACCTGAGTACAAGACACAATGACCTTGCCAAATTGGCTCCGTCCCGGCCAGCTATATGCAAAACTGACACAAACGCCGCCCGCCGTATGGACCGGCCTGCATCGCGGCCTGTGTCTCATCGCGCCGCTTTTGCTGTTCGCCGCCTTTTTCGACGTCAATGTGGTCAACCCGACGCGTATCGGCTGGCTGATGGAGCATGACTGGGGCCAGCATGTGCTCGGCTGGAACGCCTGGCGTCATATGCCATGGTCGACCTTCAACCACGAAACCCTGTTGGGCGCGCCGGTTGGCAACACCATTTTCTCGACCGACTCGAACCCTTTGTTCGCCTTTATCTTCAAGCCATTCCGCCAGTGGCTGCCGGACAATTTCCAGTATATCGGCCTGTGGTTCCTGTTCTGTGTGGTGATGCACTTCACCTTCGCCTATAAACTGATCCGCCCGCATGCGCCCGGCCGGTGGACGGCGCTTGGCGGCGCCATCGCGCTTTCGGCCTTGCCGATGCTCTATTATCGCATGCGTCACGATACCCTGGTGGCGCAGTGGCTGATCCTGTGGGGCCTGCACCTGTTCATTAACGTAAAAGATGATGCCCTGCCCGAAGGCACGGGTTTTGGTTTCATGCTGAGCTGGCTGCGCAACGGTCCGAAAATGCGCGGCTGGTGCATCCTGCTGTTCGTCACCGGCATGGTCCACCCCTATCTGTTGTTCATGATCGCCGCCATCTGGGGCGGTGACTGCATCAAGCGCTTCTTCAGTGGCCTGCGCATTGAAAACCGCCGTCTGTACGCCGACTGGAAAACCCTGGTTGACGCTGTGGCACGCGCCCTGCCGCCGCTCATGCTGGCGATCCTCGCCCTGTTTATCGGCGGCAGTTTCAACAAGGGCATGAGCCCCGGCGCCGGCGGCTATGGCTATTATTCCTTCCCCCTTGATGGCTGGTTCAATCCGGTAAAGCCTGAGTTTTCCGCTGTGCTCAAGGCCTGGCCGCTAGATGGCGGGCAGTCGTTTGAGGGCTACCAGTATCTCGGTTTCGGTCTCATCGTACTGGTGATCGCGGCCGTCATCCTCTACATCACCACACCGGAAGCCAAGGCATCACGCGGCTTTATCGCCGCCTTGCGCCCGCTGGCTATTCCCTTTCTGCTTCTGCTGCTGATCGCCGCCTCCAATCATGCGCAATTTTACGGCTATGACCTCTGGAAATTCAAACTGCCAGATGCCCTGCGTAACCCCGCCGCCATCCTGCGCGCTTCTGGCCGCCTGACCTGGCCCATCACCTACCTGCTGGTGGCGACCGCCCTCGTCGTCCTGTTCAAAAGCCGTCCCAAGGCGATCGCCATCCTGCTGCCGCTGGTGCTGGTGGTCCAGGCCTATGACATCGCCGGCATGTCGAAGGCCATGCGCCAGGCGACCCACCTCGCCAGTTCGGACCAGATCTATTACGAGACGCCGAGTCCGGAATGGGACCAGTTGGTGACTGCCGCCAAGGGCATCGATTTCTACCCCGCCAACGTCCATATGAACGACAAGCTGTTCTATGAACTGACCTGGCGCGCCACTTCCCAGGCCAAGCCGGTCAATACCATGTACGCCGCCCGCGAAAACCTGATCCAGATCGCCAACCAGGAAGCCGGTATGGACGCCTTCAAACGCGGCGAGGTCAAGTCCGATCACCTGTTCGTCTTCCTCAAGCAGTGCGATGCCCCGCAGGAACTGTGGTCGCGCCTGCGCATGCTGGACGGCGTGTGGATTATTCCGCCGAAGGACAGTCATATCGACCTGCCCAAGCCCGAATGGTCGCCCCTGCGATCGGAAGTCCGCTTCGGCTGGCTGGATCAGGGCACCTGCCTGCTCGATGAAAACTGGTCGCGGCCGGAATATGACGGCGTGTGGAGTGAGGGGCCGGCCGCTAATCTGCGCATCCCCATCAAACACGTTCAGTTCGATACGCCCAAGCCGAAGGAGCTGAACATGACGATGAAGGCAAAGAGCCGTCAACCCGTCCTGGTCAGCGTCTTTGTCAACGGCATCAAGGTCGGCGAGGTCAATCTCAACAACCGCACCTCACTCAATACCTTGTCCCTGCCCGCCTCGGCTTTGCGCAGCGAAAATCTCAAGATACGCTTTCTGGTCGAAGAACCGGCGAAGGATGAGGACGAGGTGATCGCCACCAAAGCTATCGAAAAATACAGTGGGCGCGGCGCATCCTTCAAGCAGGCCAAGGCCGCCGCCATTCCGGTTGACGCCAGAGCGCTCGGCATCAAGCTGATCGACATCAAGCTGGTAGATCCCAACGCCCCCATACCCGGCGTACCGCTTGCCGGATAAGCATGAGTAACAAGGCGATTATCGACACGCCGCAAAAGGTCTTTTAAATTCCGGCAAATAGAACTATAAGGACTGCCGGTTTCGTTTTGTGCACTGCGTTACGCAGGAAACGAGCAAGCCCACCATCGCCAGTATTCGTCCTGACCGGTTGTTGTCCCCCTCAACCGACGTCAGGATTTTTGTCATTCCTCAGGGTGGAATAAAGATTTTAATCGCACATGGAAAAAGTGCCGATGACCGTCGCGGGCTACCAGGTTCTCGACGATGAACTGAAGCGTTTGAAGTCAATCGAGCGCCCGAGCGTGATCGCGGCCATTTCGGAAGCGCGCGAGCATGGTGATCTGTCGGAAAATGCCGAGTACCATGCCGCCAAGGAACGCCAGGGCTGGATCGAAGGTCAAATCGCCGATATCGAGGACAAGATCAGCCGGGCTCAGGTGATCGATGTCTCCAAACTGTCCGGTAATAATGTCAAATTTGGCGCCACGGTCACAGTGGTCGACGAGGACACCGAGGAAGAAGGCCGCTATCAGGTCGTTGGCGATCATGAGGCGGACGTGAAATCGGGCAAGATTTCACTGTCGTCGCCGTTGTCGCGCGCCATGATCGGCAAGGAAGTCGGCGATGTCGTCGAAGTGCCCACACCGGGCGGCGTCAAGGCTTATGAAATCCTCAAGGTTGAATGGATTTGACAGGTCTGGTGATCGCTGACTGAGAGGCCCTGGCATCGAATGAGGCTGTATTGAATGTCCTCACCCCTCACTATCTGGGCTGTATCCGATGGCCGCGCCGGTATTGAAAACCAGTCGCTTGGTCTGGCCGAGGCCGTCGCGCGCCTCGTGCCGGCGGACATTACGCGCAAGCGCCTGCGCTATTCCGGTTTGTTTGATCGGCTACCGACCTTCCTGAAGATATGGCCGGATGCCATGCTGGCCACAGACAGCGACCGGATCGTAGCGCCGTGGCCGGATATCTGGATCGCCGCCGGCCGCGCCACCCTGCCGCACAGCCTGCGCATGCGCGAGCGCACCAAGGGCCGGAGCCTCGTGATTCAGCTTCAGGATCCCAGGCACAGTACCCAGGCATTTGATCTCGTCATCGCGCCAGAACATGATCATGTGAACGGCGCTAATTGCTTGTCAATTATCGGCTCGACCAATCGGATATCCGCGGCCAGGCTCAGCGAGGCGCATGAGGCCTGGCGCGAGCAACTTGAAAACCTGCCCCATCCCCGTGTCTGCGTTCTGATCGGCGGACGCTCAAAGGCCTATGACCTGGATGCCGCCCATGCCGCGATATTGGCGGCAGAAATCCATGCGGCGGTTTCGCGGATCAAAGGAACGCTTTTGCTCACGCTTTCACGCCGCACGCCCCCTGAGGCGAGCGCTGCTCTCAAAAGCAGCCTGAAGGATTTGCCAGGCATTATCTATGACGGCCAGGGTGATAATCCGTACTTCGCTTTCCTGCAAGCCGCCGATCATTTCCTGGTTACCGAGGATTCCGTCAATATGGTGACTGAGGCCGCAAGCACAGGAAAGCCTATTCAGATTCTCAGCCTGGTCCGCCGAACACTGGGCTCGGGCGAAAAGTTCGAAGACTTCCATGAAACCTTGCGCGCCAAGGGAATCAGCCACCCGTTCAATGGTGTTATCTCGGGCGCCCCCTATGCGCCACTGGATGAAACACATCGCGCCGCTGAATATCTCCTGGATATGTATCACAATAAAAAATAGCCGGCGAAGCGTTGAGGCTTTACCGGCTATTTTAACTGAATGTAGCGTCAGGTTTAAACGCGGCGACCGCGTACCATCCGGCCCAGAGCGATCAGGATGCAGGCACCGATAACACCGGCGATCAGATAACCAATGACGCCGCCGAAGCCGATACCGATCATGGAGAAGAGGGCATTGGCGATAATCGAGCCCACGATACCCAGGATAATATTCATAAGAAGCCCTTGATTAGACTTCATGATTTGCTCCGCTATCCAGCCGGCCGCTGCGCCGACAATAATAGCCAACAGCCAGCCAATACCTTGTTCATTCATGACATCACCTTATAAATTGAAAATCGCGAACAGCCTGCGATTGATGACAAGCCTAGCCTCAGATGAAAAGGTTTGGGATACGTGTCGAACGGCAAAGTTGTAAAGTTTCGGAAAGGAAGGAAACCTTGCTTTTTTGCTCAAACAACCCGCACTGACGCGCAATTTCTGATGACAATTGCCTTTCCACTACCTATTTAATGGCCGTTGATTTATTCGATTTCAGTCAGGCCACCTCATGTCCGCATCCACACTTCGCCCCCTTCGCTGCGCCATTATCGGCACGGGTCCCGCCGGCTGGACAGCCGCCATTTATGCGGCCCGCGGTCTGCTGTCGCCGGTGATATTCACAGGACCGCAGGATGGCGGACAACTGACCATTACCACCGATGTCGAGAACTATCCCGGTTTCGCTGAAGTGGTGCAAGGCCCATGGCTGATGGATCAGATGAAAGCCCAGGCCGTGCATATGGGCACAGAAGTCATCGGAGAGATTGTCACAAAAGCCGACCTCTCCAAGCGGCCTTTTCTTTTGGAAACAGAGAGCGGTGCGCAGTACCTGGCCGAGACCGTCATCATCGCCACTGGCGCCCAGGCCAAGTGGCTGGGCCTGGACTCCGAAAAGACCTATCAGGGCTTCGGCGTTTCGGCGTGCGCTACATGCGACGGTTTTTTCTATCGCAACAAGGTGGTCGCCGTGGTCGGTGGCGGTAACACGGCGGTCGAGGAAGCCCTTTTTCTTACCAAGTTTGCTTCCAAGGTTTACCTCATTCACCGCCGTGAACAATTACGCGCCGAGAAAATCCTGGTTGAACGCTTGCTCAATGATCCCAAGATCGAACCGGTCTGGAATGTGGCCATTGATGAAATTTTGGGGGAGACCAATGAATTCGGCGGCATGGGCGTCACCGGTGTCCGCTTGCAAAACGTCAATACCGGCGAATATCATGTCGTCGATCTCGACGGGGTCTTTATCGCTATTGGCCACGCGCCGTCATCGCAGCTGTTCGAAGGTCAGTTGGAAACCAAGTCGGGCGGTTATCTGGTGGTCGAACCGGGCACGCCCAAAACCTCGATCAAGGGGGTCTTTGCGGCCGGTGATGTCACCGACGATGTTTATCGCCAGGCGGTCACCGCCGCTGGCATGGGCTGCCAGGCCGCACTCGAAGCCATTCGCCTGATTGCCGAAGAAGATCATCATCACAGCCTGCTGACGGCTAAAGAAATCGATGAAGATTTTTCGCACCTGACCCTTGAACAGAAAAAAGTCGCTACCAAATCATAAAGCGAAGGCGCCGATGACGGGTCTTCTTGGAAAACACATCGCCCATTTGGGGATGCAGATGTTTTTCAAAATCAAACCTTTACGGGTTTACCGCAGTGCGCCTGCGTTCCCGTAAGGCCTCGCTTTTTGAAGGAGAGCCCCTATGCGTACCGCAATCGATTTTTCCCCCCTTTATCGTTCCGCCGTTGGCTTTGACCGCCTGGTCAACCTGCTCGACAGCGCTGCCCGTACGGAAACCGCACCGGGCTGGCCGCCCTATAATATTGAGCGCCTGCCGGCTGCCGAAGGCGAAGATCAGGGGGATTCCTACCGCATCGAAGTGGCTGTCGCCGGCTTCCGTCCAGATCAGCTCAATATCGAGGTGAAGGAAAACGTTCTTACCGTTACCGGCAAAAAGGACGATGACACCAGCACTCGCACCTTCCTGCATCGCGGCCTGGCCGAGCGGTCTTTTGAACGCCGCTTCCAGCTCGCTGATCATATCAAGGTCACCGAAGCCGACCTCGCCAATGGCCTGCTTTCGATTACCCTTAAGCTTGAAGTTCCTGAAGCCAAGAAGCCGAAGACGATCGCCATCAAGACGGCTTCCAATGACTCGCTCAACGATTCCGGCCCGGTCCTGACCGCCGCTGAGTAATCCAAGGCTTTCCGGAGACGACTGTCTCCGGAAAGCCCTCAGTTTTCTGAAGTTTCTCCCTGAACTCCATGTGTGTCGCGCGGTCCGCAAATGAGTGGATCGCGCCCAAGACCCCCGGCCCCTCTGATCTCCGCCTGTGATCCCTTCAGGTGTTCGATGGTCAGGCGACAAGCCGGGGGTCTTTTTAGCTGTCACTAATAGACGCGGCCACCATTCAGGCCTTACTTACCGAATACGGTGGCGGCGAATCGATTGAACGACACCGGCCTTAGCTGGCTATTCGCCCACGCAGAGCGACACAGGTGGTATGCTCAAGCGCTTCAAGATTCATGCTGGCCCCCTGCATGTTGGAACGCGAAATATCAGCGCCATCCAGTCGTGCCAGCTTCATGTCAGAATCGGTGAAATTGACATTGCGCATCCGGGTTTCGCGCAAGTCCGCCGAAAGGAAACGTGTGGCATCAATTTTCAACGCGCCGAGATTTGCCCCTTCAAGATTGGCGCCGTCGAGCCTGGCCTTGAACAGGCGTACGCCGCGCAGATCGGCGCCAGCGAGGTTGCAGTTACGCAGGTCAGCCTCTTCGAGATGCGCGCCCTGAAGCTGGACGCCGCGCATATCGAGGCCATAAAAAACAGCGCCCTTGGCCGAAAGCGCCGCCAGGTTCAGCCCCTTGATCGAGCCCATGCCCCGCAGATCGGCATTATCGAATTTCGAGGGCGTGCCTTCCTTACCAAGCGTATCGACCCATTGGGCGTGATCCCGCAGCATCTGGCCATAGGGCATGTTCGTCACATCAATGCCCTGCGGTTTATCCGTCAACACTCCCGTCATATCGGTTTGCGAGGTGCGCCACATATCGGTTTTCGCGCCGATCAGGACGGCATCGCGCAGGGACGCGCCGGAGAGGTCCGCGCCCGACAAATCAGCGCCCCCCAGATCGACATTATCCATGATGCACTGTTTGAGATTGGCGCGGATCAGCTTGCACGATTTCATTGTCGCGTCGGTGAAATCGGCCTTCATCGCCTGGATGCCAGACAGCTTGGAGCGATCGAGGTTGGCGCCGCGCAAGTTCGCGTAGGTGGCTTCCGAAGAGCGCATCGAGATTTCGACGTAAGACAGGCCAGCCTGTTTATCCGGCAGGGCCAGGGCGCCTTCGCGCAGATCAGCCTCGTAAAGATCAGCTTCAGACAGATTGGCGCCGCGCAGGGAGGCGCCACGCAGATCGGCCCGACGCAGGGAAGCCCCGGTCAGATTGGCCAGTTGCAGGTCGGCGCAATAGAGATTGCAGGTATCGAGCACCGTTCGGGTCAGGTCGCAGTCCATCAGGATGGCGGCCGTGAAATCGGCATCATTGAGTACGCGGCCGGACAGATTGAGGCCCGACAAGTCACACCAGGCAAAGACCGCTCGTCCGCCGCCGGGCTTCATGGCGCGCAGGCGCTCATGCTTGGTGCAGATCGCATCGACCTGGGCTTGCGTGAGCTTGGTATAGCGTGTGTCGCCGGCAGTGGCGGTCATGCGGAGGGCTTTCACTCAGTATTGATCAGGAAAGTCTCGCACAAAAACCTTAAAATTTGGGTTACCCGGCCATTAAGCCTGACGCCCGCAAGGCCTGGGCCAGATCAGAGCCGGCCTGAACCGACAGATGCCGGTATCCGCGTGAGGCCCAGGCGATCAGTTCAGCTTCGAGATCGTCGCTTTCAGGAATGAATTCGGCATCGAAGCCTTGCCCGTCCGCATTGGTCTGAACAAGCGGCCGTCCGGTTTTATGATACCAGGCAGTCGGTGCGATAAGTACGGCCGCCTCGCCTGCCAGCCGGCCGCTTTCTACCGCTATGCCCGCTGCGGTCATCCGTTCCACACCGATATGCGAGGCGAAGGGCGAGGGATCATCGCAGGCATAGACCACACGCCCTACGCCGGCTTCCACCAGCCTTTGCGAACAGGCGCAGCCGCCATTGGAGCGCTGGCCGCAGGGTTCGAGCGTGACATAGGCGGTGGCGCCTTTTGCGATGTCGCCTGCCGCATCCAGCGCGATCTCCTCGGCATGTGGCCGGCCACCGTCACCGGTGGCACCCTCGGCGATCACCATGCCATCCTTGACGATGACACAGCCGACGGCCGGATTGGGCCATGTCCGCCCCATCTGTGACAGGCCCAAAGTCAGGGCCTGCTTCATGAAGGCGATGTCGGCCTCAGTGGTCACTTGATTTCAGGCAGCGGATTGGCGCGGGCCGTATCGAGATATTTGACGGACAGCGGTTTCAGATTGTCATCGAGCTTGACCACCAGCGGATTGCCGGTCGGGACTTCGATCTCCAGGATCGCCTCGTCGGTCAGGTCAAACAGCGACTTGATGATGGCGCGGATCGAATTGCCGTGGGCCGCCACCAGCACCGTATCGCCGCGTTTAAGCGCCGGCACGATATCGCCGGTCCAGAACGGCATGACCCGATCAAGTGTCGTCTTCAGGCTTTCGGTATTCGGCAGATCGGCGCCGGCATAGCGACGGTCGCCGTTGAAATCATAGATGCTGCCGGCTTCCAGCGGCGGCGGCGGCACATCATAGGAACGACGCCAGATCTTGACCTGATCCTCGCCGTGTTTAGCGGCGGTTTCGGCTTTATCGAGGCCCGTCAGGCCGCCATAGTGACGCTCATTCAGGCGCCAGTCCTTGACCACCGGCACGAATGACTGGCCGGCGGCTTCCAGCGCCAGGTTGCAGGTGCGGATGGCGCGGGTGAGCACCGAGGTGAAGGCCTTGTCGATCTCGATGCCTTCGGCCTTGATCAGCTCGCCGCCGCGTGTCGCCTGGGCCTCACCCTCAGCCGTCAGATTGACATCGACCCAGCCGGTAAAGCGGTTTTCCAGGTTCCACTGGCTTTGGCCATGGCGAAGCAGGACGAGTGTGGGCATGGGGCGTCTCCGGTCTGTGAAATGTCCGAAGGCTATAAGAGGCTTAAGCACAGATATCAATACAGATGCAGCGTGTCTCCCGGCCGAACGGTCCCGCCCTTGACGATACGGGCATAGATGCCGCAATCGCGGTGGCCGTAATTTTCCCACAGCGCCTGACACAGATCGACATCGCGCAGGGCGGTTTGCGGGTTCACATGGGTGGCAACGCAACGGACGATCGGTTTCAGCACTTCAAACGCCGGCCCCTCCTCACCCAGCCGAATGTGTTTGCCCACCCAGTCATGATCCTCAAACGCCGCCTGGTCCTCGACCCAGATATTGGCGCGCAACCGCAGCGGATCGAGATCGCGGCCAATACGCCGGCACAAATCACGCAAGGAGTTGAGATTAAGGAAGGAAACAAAGCCCTTGCCGGAATCCGTAAAGCGGAAGTGCGAATGCACCATAGCCGGATCGGGCGCGGTCAGCACATTGAGCGGGAAAGCCGCAGGGTCATAGTCTTCATGACGGGCCAGGATCGTCTCGACATGCCGCGCCAGGCTATGCCGACCGGCATCGCTCGCCATATCAAATGACCATGCCTTACCGTCCTCATCCGTGACCTCGAAAACCTCTTCATATTCATTATAGCGCGTGCGCAGCCGCGCTACAGCGGCAAACCGCGCCAATACGGCGAACTTCATCTTGGAGATGGTCTTGGGATTTGCCGCATCAAAGCCCGAATGACCGACTTCCAGCGCGTAAAGCCGATCATAAGGGAAAAAATCGTCTTTCGTCAGCAAGGCTTCGGTCACCGGCTCGGGCGTGAAGCCCTTGACCGGGTAACGCCACAGCGAGGAAACCGCGCCCGCATTCATGGCCGGTTCTTGTACTGCAAATAGGTAATCAAAAACAGCATCAGGCTGGCGAAGGCCAGGACCGGCTGCATACTCAGCAGAGCATTCAGCAAGGGTAGTCCTTCCTTCATGCTTTGGTAGATCACAGCCGCCGCCAGCAGGAACTGACCGATCAGCAGCATGGCCCATAGGATCAGGACTTTACGCAGAAGGGGTTTGGGCATCAGGGTCTACTCTTCGCTTTCAGTTCACGCCGCTTTTCAAAGGCAAACCAGACCAGCAGCATGACAGGCAGGCACAGCACCAATACCGTCACATACCACTCAGTAACCAGAACTTGCTGCCAATTAAGGCCCGGCTTGAGTTCATTCAATAAATGACGCCCACAATAGATAACCAGGGCGGCTACAGAGACAAAACGGATCGCATGGCTGATTTTCATAGCTTCCCCCTCCGAAAGGCAAGCCTATACCTATCCCAGTTCCTCGGCAAGCATGGCCAGGCGCTCGGCCTGATCCTCGTTGATCAGAGCATTGATCATCTGGTCCATATCGCCTTCCATGAACTGCGGCAGGTTATAGAGGGTCA
>CAMLIY010000083.1 GCA_946480125.1 uncultured Asticcacaulis sp. | reverse complement strand
TATGAAATTGCCCGGCGCACGCAAGGCGTGGCGGAATCGGCGCTTTATGTCGGGCTGATCGGCCTGGCGCAGTTCATTACCCTGTTTGCCTTCACCCTGCCGGCCGGGATTGTCGCCGATCGCCATGACCGCAAGAAAATCGTCAGTCTGGTGCTGTTCGCGCAATTGCTGCTGTCCCTGGCCTTCTTTGCTTATTCCTTTATCCCGCATCCGCCTTTTTGGGGACTGTTTGCCTTAAGCGCCGTGCTGGGTGCCTGCCGGGCCTTCAGCGCGCCGGCGAGTTCGGCCATTGGTCCGATGCTGGTGCCAAAACATATCCTGCCCAAGGCGATCGCGGTCAATTCGATGGCCTTCCAGACCGGGCTGATCGTCGGGCCAGCGCTCGGCGGGGTTCTGGTCGGGTGTTCACCGCGTTTCGCCTATGGTTTTTGCGCGGGACTGTGCCTGATCGCCGCCGCGCTCATCCTGACCATCAAAACGCCGACCGCGCCCGATGCGCCCTCCGGCTCGAAGATGACCATGCTGAAGGAGGGCATGGTCTATATCTGGTCGAACAAGGTGATCCTTGGGGCGATCTCGCTCGATCTGTTTGCTGTCCTGCTCGGCGGCGCGGTGGCCCTGATGCCGATATACGTTAAGGATATCCTGCATGCCGGACCGCAGATGTTCGGTATCCTGCGCGCGTCGCCAGCCATTGGCGCGATTGTCACTTCTTTCATCCTGTCCTGGTCGCCGATACGGCGTAATGCCGGACCCTGGATGTTTGGCGGGGTGGCTGTTTTCGGGGTGGCGACCATCGTTTTCGGCGTGTCGGAAATGATCTGGGTGTCGATCGCGGCCATGATTGTCCTGGGCGCCGCCGACATGATCAGTGTCTATGTGCGCGGCACCCTGGTGCAGATCGTGACGCCGAACCACATGCGCGGTCGGGTCGCCTCGGTGTCATACCTGTTTATCGGCGCATCGAACGAGCTGGGGGAGTTTGAAACCGGCGTCATGGCCCGCCTCATGGGGCCCGTCAATGCCGCGCTTTTCGGCGGCATAGGCTCATTGATTATCACAGGGGCCTGGATCAAGCTGTTTCCGGCACTCTGGAAGGCCGACAAGCTGGAATAGTTTACCTTGTGCCGCGCGTGGTTGTGATCGCCGAACGCAGGGCCCCGCTGCGCAGCGGGCTTGGCTCCGTCTGGGCCAGGGCCTGGGGTGCGGTGGGCGCATCCACATCGAGGCGATAGGTGTTGGGGTCGGCATTGGCGACTGTGCCCGAAGGGCTGGCCTCGGCCTGGGCAATCATGGTGTCGATTTCATGCTTGCGGGCGCGGAAAGCGACCAGATCCGTGCCTGCCAGGGTGCTGGATTGCGGTACGCGCGCGCCTTTGGGATCGACCGGATGGTGGTTTTGCCATACTTCGAAGTGCAGGTGCGGCCCGGTTGAATGCCCTGTAGTACCGACATATCCGATAACCTGGCCCTGGCTGACATGCTGGCCGGGATGAACTGCGATGGCCGACATATGGCCGTAGCCGGTTTCCCATTCTTTATTATGGTTGATGCGGACCCAGCGCCCGTAACCGCCCCACCATTTGGCGTCCATCACCACGCCGTCGCCGGCCGCCAGGATCGGCGTTCCGGTAGGCGCAGCGAAATCGATGCCGGTGTGCATCTTCATGAAACCCATGATCGGGTGGAAACGCATGCCGAAGCCCGAAGAGGTGCGTGCGCCATAAATCGGCGTGGCCAGCAGGAAGCCTTTGATGCTCTTGCCGGTTTCATCGTAATATTCGATAGAAGTGCTACCCTTGGGCGAGAAGGAATAGAAGCGGTCGACGCCGCCCTTGGCTTCGATCTCGGCATAGAGCAGATTGCCGGCCTCGACCGTGCGGCCGCTCTCAGTCACCTTGCGGTCAAATACCAGTTTGAAGGTGTCGCCCGACTGGATATCGCGCTCAAAATCGAGCTTATGGGCGAACAGCTTGACGACTTGCGCAGTCAGGCTCGGCGTGGCGCCCATGGTGGCGGCGGAGGTGAACAGCGAACCGCTGATGGTGCCGATGGCGACGCGGCGCTCATCGCGTACTGTTTCTTCCAAAGCGCGCAGGCGCATCTGGCCGTCGCGCGACGTGGTGAGCGTTAATTGTTTTGCGGGGCCGGTGCGGACGGTCAGGCCAAGCAGTTGCGCCGGGCCAGACCCTTCGGTGGGCTTGGCGATAGCGGCTTCCAGCGTCAGGCCGGCTTTAATGTCGGTTATGTTGAACGATTTGGACAGCAGACTGACGGCGGCCTTGGATTCATCCGGCGCCACGCCCAGGCGCGTCAGGGCGCTGGCCAGGGTTTCGCCGGACCGCAGCGACACCGGCACATCCACCGGCTGTTCATAGCCCGGACGGGCGGCCGCTTCGGCGAAAGCACGGGTTTCCAGCGCCATGGCGGCGGCGGGATCCATGGGCTGCACCGCGCCGTTCATGGGCTGGACGATCTTCCACAACAGGGTGCCGACCGTCAGGGCCGTCGCCAAGGCAAAAACCATTGGCGTCAGTCTGACAGGTTGCCGGCGGGGATCGAGTTGGGCCATGAAGTTTAAGCGAATGCGTCCTGTTAAGCGATAGGTGCCGGAACAATGAGGCGCCGGCAGACTCAAATACGAGCTTGACTGAAACCGCGATAGACGGCCCAAAAGCAATACACGACTCATAAAAGCGGCAATACGCCCTGAGTCCGTAAACAGTGAGAGGATGTGCTTACGCCAAAAAAAGGCGAAAATGAGGCGATTTTACCTTAATGACCACCCTTATTGACGAAGCGAAATGACATCGTTATCCCTAAAATCCTGCTTAAAAGAGGTTAATAAGGGCTTAACGCGTTAACCTTTCCTCATGAACGCAATCTCGCGCTTGAATAAGCACTTCATAAGACAGCATAAATCCAGATTGAGATGTAAAATGCACTGTCAATCAGACAGATGCCGAAATTTGGGCTAAAACCGGCCTAGTATGTAAAAAGAAAATCAACCATATCCACACTTTTTAAAAGTATGGTTGACTAAGATACGCCACAGGCCGCTGCCTTCGCCGTTGTGTAAGATTGATTGATGAGCCAAATTTCCCTTTCAGATGAAGCCTTGTGGTTTCCAGCGCATATGAGCGCGGGGGAGAGCTTTTCGCGTCCGACGGGGGTTGATGGGGCGCCACCTGAGGCAGATGACATTGGCTTGCCCGGTCGTCCCTCGTCAGGCAAGCGTGGCGGTGGATCGGGCGGCGGGAGTTTCCGGGCGGCGAGCTGGCTGTGGATCACGCTTTGCGGTGTCACCGCGCTTGGCATAGTCGGGGTCGCAGGTCGCAAGGTCATTGCGGAATCGGTAGCGGAAAACTGGCTAAAAGGGCAGGGCGTGGCTGCCCACGTGACCATCGATCAACTGTCCCTCCGTCACGCCGCTGGCAGTGTGCTGATCGGTGATATTAAAAAGCCGGAAATGTCCGTGGGGCATTTCGATGTCGATTACACGCTTACGCCCTTTGCGGGCAATGGTCTGCCGCTGGCCCGGATCAAGGCTCTGCATATCACCAGGCCGGTCGTTGCCATTTCGATCCGGAACGGCAAGCTGAAATTCGGCGCGCTCGACCGGATCGTGCAGGATGCGCTGTCGGCCAAGCCCTCCAATGCGCCGCCGCCGGAAGAGATTCTCGTCGAGGACGCCGACATCAGCCTCGACAGCGATTATGGCCTTATAAAAGGTCATGGGGGCTTGAGCGTGCGCAACGGCCTGCTTACCAGGCTGGACCTGAAACTGCCGGCCACGCACCTGACCGGTACGCTCGGCACCGGCGACCTGCACGACGGCCGGATAACCGCGCGTTCGGTCAATACCGGCAATAACGGTGACCAGTTGCAGGTCAAGGCGCATCTGGTTGGCGACAACTGGACGGTCAGGGGCGGTGGCAACCTGGTCGAAACGATTGGCGCTGAGGAGCAGCGCTTCCATGCGCAGAATGTGGTGCTCGATCTCGACAGCCACCTGCCATATCGCCATTCAAAGTCGCAAAAAACATCCATGTACGAAGCCTTCAGCGGCGCGATGGATGCGGCCATCACCCTGACGGGCGATGAGGTGGTCAGCGAGGCCACCCAGGCCGATGTTTTCGAGACGCAGATACGCTTGGATGGCGCTCTCAAGACCACGGAAAAGGGGGCTGCCTATGCCGGCAAGGCCCAGGTGTCAGCCCGTACTGATCGTTTGCAATCGGGCGATCTGCAGGCCGAAACGCTGCGCCTCGCTGGCGATGATCTGACTCTCAATACCGGCTTCTCCAGCGAAACGGGCCTGGCCTTTAATCTTAGTGGCCCAATGACCGGCGAGGCCGGGCGGTTCAAACAGGGCGATGTCGTGGTTCAGGCCGCACGTCTTAATCTCAACGAATTGTCGATGGCTTCCGATGCCGATGGCGCGAAAGCCAACTTTACCGGCTTTATGACGATCGGTCACCTGGCGCAAGGGCCTGACCTGTCGCTCGACCAGACCACGCTGTCGCTCACTGGCGGCGCCCAGGCCGGTGCCGATGCCGGGCCGTGGAACATAATGGTAAAAAGCGATATCCGCTCAGAGCGCGGCCATTACGGCGGCCTGGCGCCAATGGCCAAGGATCGTGTCGCTGCCCGTAGCGAGGCCGCTGACAAGCCGCCGATCCCCGGCGCGCCAGATCCTCTGCCGGCCGACGCTATCATTACGCTTGACCAGGCCTTTCAGCGTTTCGCCCTGAGCGTCAAGGGGCTGAACCTTAATCTGCACGGCGATGCCGATACCCCGGCGCAGATGGATATTCGCGTACAAAGGGCTGAGGCGGCGCTCAATGGCGGCGGCAAGGTGACCCTGGCGCCGCATGGTTCAAGGCCCCTGTTCGCAACAGGGCAGGGTGGCGCGGCCGGCATATCGCTCACAGGTCCGGACCTGCCGCAGGTGGCGCTGGCACTCGATGGCCTGGCCATTGACGACAAGGGCATGCTCGCCGGCGGCTACACCCTGGCGGCACAGTTCGATTTCGATCCGCTGCAAGGCGCCAAGATCGATGGACATGGCCGCTTCAACACCCTGCCGGGCGGCGGCTTCAATGTCACTCTGGCGGATCAGGCCCGCTTCACCGCCGGCTCGGCGCAGATCGGCGATCAATTGACCGGCCTGTCGGGCAATATCGTCCAGAGCGGCAAGTCGTTCCTCGCCTATACGCCGCAAGGCTGGCGCGTCACAGGCGCTTACCGCGATCTTGGCCTGACCGCGCCCAATGTCATCGTCAGGCTCAATGGCGGGCAGGGTGATTTCCAGGCCTATAGCCTGGGTGACGGCCTGGGTTACAAGGCGAAGCTCGCCGGCGCCACCCTGACCGATGGTGTGCCCGAAGCGGAAACGCGTTTCAATCCGCTGCTGATCGATGGCGCGATCGAACAGGACCGCAAGGCGACAACCGGCCGCTTCTTCGCCGCCACCCCTTCGATTAAGGGTACGGATGGCAAACCCCTGCGCATCGCCGCCATCAATCTAGACAGCGATATAGCTTCCGGCGCCGGCAGTTTGTCGGTCAAGACGCTCGACCTGAATTTCAAGCCGGAAGGCCTGCAACCCGTCTATCTGTCACCGCTGGTCGCCGCCATATTCAGCCGTGATGTCACCGGCCCCATGAGCTTCGACGGCGCGTTCAACTGGACGAAAACCACAAGTTCGAGCGGCGGTGTGCTCAATATCGGTGTCAGCGATTTCGTCGCCGCTACCGAAAAAGCGCCTTATGGCGTGGGCATGAGTTTTTTTGGCGCTACCGGCCCATCTCAAGGCCTGACCGGGCAGATTGTCTTTGATTCCCTGTCGCCGCTGCATACGGCGCCGGGTCAGAAAATTCACCTGGCCCAGACAAAACTTGGCGTGCCCCTGACCGATCTTGATCTCAGCCTGCAAATACTGGGTGACCATATGGCGCTTGAGAGCGCCTCGGTGATGAGCCCTGGCGGATCGGTCCGGCTGGAGCCGACCACGCTTTATTTTGATGGCAAAACGCCGATCAACGGGGTTCTGGCCTTTGACGGGCTTGATTTTGGCAAGGTCATTGCCGCTTCCGATCTGAACAGCAGCATGAGTTTCCGAGGCCATCTGAGCGGCCACCTGCCGTTTTCATACGCTCAGGGCCATATTGCCTTCACCAACGGCACGATGACCTCAGATGCGCCCGGCCAGATTTCGATCTACCGTACGGCGGTGACCGAGGTGAATACCGCCACCGGTTCGGTGACGACAAATGCACCGCCGGCTACCGCCGCCATTGCCAGCAAAAACGCCGAAGCGGCGGCCGTGGCCGATCCGAACTTCAATCCGTTTCAGGACCTGGCTTTCCAGGCGATGGAGCATGTCGCTTATGATCAGATCGATGCCCGCCTGAATTCGATCGACGGTGGCCTTCTCGATATCAATTTCCATATCAAGGGCTATTACGACCCGCCGCAAAAACAGAAGGCGACCATCAGCCTGATCGATTATATCAGCGGCAAATGGATGCAGAAGCCGATCAAGCTGCCGTCGAAAACGCCGGTCGAGCTTTATCTCGAAGTCCCGGTCAATCTCGATGAAGTGCTGAATGATCTGGCAGCTTTTTATTCAAATACGGCGCAGAAACCGAAGCCGTAGGCACTCAGGCCGGGACATAGACGAGATGAACCGTTTCTGCGTCAATCAGTGCGCTCGAAACAAGGCGAAGGGGAGGTCTGGCCGCATGGAAAAATGGCTTGCCTGTGCCCAGAACAAACGGTCGCATAATAAGATGGTATTCATCTATCAGGCCCAGCCGGGTCATCAGGCCGGCGATTTCGGGGCCGGAGACGCTGATTGTGCCCTCAACGCTTGCCTTTAGCGCGCGCACCTGGGTTTCGATATCGCCGGAGATCAGCCTGGCGTTCGGGCCGACGCTGGAAAGTGTGCCTGAGACAACCCATTTGGGCAGCTTGCGCCAGACGGTGGCAAATTCGCGCAGGGGCGTATCCCATTCCGGGTGGTCTTCATCCCAGTAGCGCATAACGTCATACATGCGCCGACCGTACACGACGGCGGCCTGATCGCGCACCGTCTCTATCCAGTAATTAAACACGTCCGGACCTGGCGGTCCCATGACCAGGCCGCCCGCGAGATCGTCGACATAGCCATCGAGCGACACATTCATTCCAAGGATAAGTTTGCCCATGACTGGTTCTCCCTGATTAAGAAGCATTAAAGTTGTGACATAGGGAGCAGCGCTCCGCAAATATGATCCACCATAACGATTGGGCAAAAGTCGGCCAAATCAGGCATTTCTTCAGATGTACGATTTCGAACACAATCAGTTTTTTTCGCAACTAATTTAGCCTTAGAATTTTAATAAAACCTATAAAATCAAATGTTTATAAATTGTCACCGATTATGTTAAACTACACGATCATTGACAAGTCTCAGGGATCTCCAATGGCCGCTCTATATATCGCCAGAGTCTGTTCTTCGATGACAGCCTGGCGCCGAAAGCTTCGATTGCCAATGACGGGTCTCGTTACCCACACTCGTAGATAAAGAGCTGTGATGCTGGGCGCTGCCTTTCTGACCTTTTGGCGATCTTTCAGGCGTTATCCGCTCTATGCCGTGCTGACCCTGCTGGGCTTGAGCTTCGGTATAGCGGTCTTCATCACTCTCAGCCTGTTGTATCGCTTTGAGACCAGCTACGAGACTTGGAGTCCGGAGCGGCCACATATCTATGATATGGGTGTTCGTCTTCATGTGCCCGGCATACCCGATGATCTGGT
Organism: uncultured Asticcacaulis sp.; assembly: GCA_946480125.1. Next base: position 3,930 of record CAMLIY010000083.1, on the reverse strand, counting down.
CATGTCTACGATGGGCGGCCTTCTGGAAGAAATTCAGTCTGCCTATCCGCAAATTGATGGCACCCGTGCCATGGCTGAAGACGCTATCGTGCATCGTGAAACCGATGTTTTTAACGAACGCATGGAACTGGTTGACGCCAATTTTCTGAGCTTTTTCAGGGCCCCTGTCCTGCGCGGGAGTAAAGCCGGCGCGCTGGCCGACCCGTCGCATATCGTGCTGAGCGCCACCATCGCGCGCAAATATTTCGGCACGATCGATGCCGTTGGGCGCAATCTTATGGTTAGCGATGAAGAAGGTGACAAGACCTATACGGTCAGTGCGGTGATCGCCGATCTGCCAAAAAACAGCGACATGCAGCTGGATATGCTGCGTCGCCTGACCCCAGAACGCGCCGCGTTAGGGGGCATGTGGCACCAATGGGGCGTGGTGCAAACAAAGTCCTATCTGAAGTTCCGCAACCCGGCCGAAGCGGCGGCCTTCTCCGCTCAGATACCGGCTTTTACTGACCGCCAGGCTGGCACCACCTTCGGCGACCTCACTCCGCACAAAGTCCTCGAACTGTCGCTTGTGCCGTTAGCCAACGCGCATCTGATCAGTCCAAAGCTGAAAACGGCGATCACCGCCTTAGGGTCGGTTGGGGTTTTGGCCCTGGTGCTGGCGTTGATCAATTACGTCAATCTGGCGACTGCACGCGCGGGGCTGCGGGCGCGCGAAGTTGCGGTACGCAAGACCCTGGGAGCCTCTCCGTTCACCCTGCGCCTGCAATTCCTCGTGGAGGCGATACCGGTCCTGCTGCTAGCCTTCCTGATGGCGTTGTCGGCCGTGGAGTTGAGCCTGCCGCTTATCAATGCCGCGGGCGGCCTGTCCCTGGCGCTCGATTACCGCTCCGATGCCGTATGGCTGGCGGGGTTATTCGGCTGCGTCATGGTGGCCGGCCTGATTTCGGCACTCTATCCCGCCTTTGTGCTGTCCGCATTCAAACCGGCCCAGGTGCTGGCGTCCAGTCGCATGCCAGGTGGCGGGCGCGTGGCAGGATGGTTGCGTACCGGCCTTGCCATGCTGCAATTCATCATCGTTGTCACGACATTCATCCTGATGGCGGGTTTAACGCTGCAAATCCGTCATCTTCAGACGGCCGATCTCGGTTTTAAGCGCGATAACCTGATGATCGTCAACGCGACGCGTAACCCTGCCGTGACGCCGACCCAGCGCGTAGCGTTTATCTCGGCCCTGCGCAATTTACCTGCGGTACGTGACGCCGCATCCGGCAATGCGATTCCTGGGCCAGGCCTGGGCCTCGGCGGGTTTTCAAGGGTTTCCCGGCCGGGACAAAGTGACGAGCCGGCCCTGGCTCTCAATCTCAAAACCTCGATTATCGGACCGGACTACTTTCAGATGCTGGGCACACAATTACTGGCTGGCCGGCGCTTTGACCCGCACCACGGCGAAGATCAGTTTCGAGATGTACCCGACGGTGCAACAAGGGGCCATGTGACGAGCGTCGTCATCAGTCGACGCGCCGCCAGGGTCATGGGCTTTGCATCACCCCAGGCTGCTGTCGGTCAGATGGCTAATATTAATAACGATAGTGATGGTCTGGTGCGGATCGTTGGTGTCGTCGATGACATGCGCTTCGAAAGCCCCAATGAGGCAATACCGCCCAGGCTTTACCTTTTCGACTCCCAGATCCAGTATGGCGTCACCATGGTGCGTTATCAGGGCATGGGGGAAGCCGCCATGCGCCAGGCCCTGGAAAAAGTGTGGCGGCAGGTCATTCCTGGCGTCCCCTTCGATGCTATCACCGCTGCCGCCAACCTTGATAGCTATTACAAACCGGAGCGCGACCGCAGCCATTTGTTCAGCATCGGAACAGGCATGGCTGCCTTGATCGGTTGTATCGGTCTTTACGGTATGGCGGCCTTCAACAGCGGCCGGCGCGTGCATGAAATCGGCATGCGCAAGGTGCTTGGGGCATCGCGCGGACAAATTGTCAGCCTGCTTCTTGTGCAAATCGTTCGACCTGTCGTCATTGCCAGCCTGCTCGCCTGGCCGCTGGGTTGGACCCTCCTTCAGCGCTGGCTGGTCCAGTTCGACGATGCGATCGCCATGCCCCTGTGGGTTTTTCCGGCAGCTTCTATTGCCGCATTGCTGATTGCACTCTTGACGGTAGCCAGCGTGGCCTTAGCCGCAGCCAATGCCGAGCCTGGTAAGGCTTTACGCCATGAGTAAGGTGTTCCTTGCGACTACGGATTTTGGAGGACGACATGAAACTTAACTTGTTTGCAAAGCTTCTGTTGCTTGTGCCACTGGCGATCGGACTCATGCAATGCGACGTGGTAGAAGCCATTCATAATCCAAAGCCAAAGGATGGAGCCTATGCTTTCGATCTGGTCCTGCGGATGTCTCCTAAAGCCGAACTCGCGCTCAAAAGTTCTGAGGGGCTGACCGTCGATGCCTATTATTACGGCCACGCCAAACCGGGTTTCACGAGTGAAGCCGACTCCCTTCACCGCGTAGTCCTGGGCCAGGAAACATGGGTCTACGCAGCGAATTTGCGTCGGGTGCATCTCTACGCGGCTGCAATTGATACAAAAAAATTGTCCAAGACGGTCGAGGGGGAGCCTATAGTTCTGGTGACCGTAATTGGAAGCGGTGTTCCGGGTAAGGTGGTGGATTGCGGTTCATACATTGGCCCTATCCGTGTGGCACATCAGCGCTCACCAGAAATGCACTGCGACATTGAATCCGAACAATATTGGGAAGGTATTGCTGCAAGTGCCGACAAACCTGGCTCAGAGTTGAGGCCGAGATAGAGATAAGGCTAATGGGTACAAAAATGCGGTCTTGATTTGGCCGTTCAGACCTGGTCGAATGTCCTCTTTAAGGAGCGGTCCCAGATCAACGCGATATTTCCTCTTCGGGCGTTCCTCCCGAAGAGGTCATTTCACAATCTGACTGAATACGTTTAAGGCGCGGGTTTTTGCGCAAACCTATTGTACCGATCCCGATGTAGTGGTGGCATCCGTCCGGGCGATTTCGACGATGATGTCACCAGCCTTCAGGCTTTGCGCCGCGCGGTCCCAATAGCCATGGATATGATTGCCGCGTGAAATGCGCAGGCCCATGCCGGTGGTGAGCGCACTCAGAGGCTTGCCGATTTCGTGGGCGGTCACCGGCCGTTCGCGCATGACGACCTGACCATCGGCCGAAGCCAGATCAGCGATGCATTCGGCGACGTGTCGGCCTTCCGAGGCGCGGGCCAGCAGATGGCCGCCCATGCTGACCGGATTGATGATATTGTCGGCGCCGGCCTGGCGGATCAGGTCTTCGTTTTCGGTGGCGCGTACCGTGGCGCTGATTGGCACTTTCGCGTTCATCTGGCGGGCGCTAAGGACGATCAGGACGGTGGAGTCGTCGCGGTGCGTCGCCACCATCACGGCGCGGGCGGTTTTGATGCAGGCGGCGTCCTGCGTGGCGTTGATTGTGGCGTCACCTTCAATGCCGGTAACACCGCACTCGATCGCCAGGGCAATGCGGGCGGCGTTCTCATCGACCACCACTATGGCTTGCGGTTTTGCGCCCTGACGCAGCAGCTCGCTTACGGCCGCTTCTCCGGTCGATCCATAGCCATAGACGATAATATGATCTTTCAGGCCCTTGCGTATCATGCGCGTCCGGATTTGCTCCCAGGTACTTTTCAGGGCCAGAGTATAGGCCGTGCCGAAGAAAATTATCCATATAAAAAGCCGTACCGGCGTGACCACGAAGGTGTCGAACATGCGGGCCCGGTCAGTGACCGGCGTGATGTCGCCATAACCGACCGTGGTGACGGTGATGGCGGTAAAATAAACAACATCGCTGAACGACACCACGCCGTCGGTATTGTCATGCAGGCCCTTGCGGTCGAACCAGTGACCGGCCAGGGCGAT
>CAMLIY010000082.1 GCA_946480125.1 uncultured Asticcacaulis sp. | reverse complement strand
GGATGACCGTTTCCAACCCCTGCTGATTGACCGGATCGAGCCCGGAAAAGGGCTCATCCAGGATGACCAGTTCCGGTTCATGCACCAGGCAGGAGATCAGTTGCACCTTTTGCGACATGCCCTTGGACAAAGACCGTATCTGTTTATTCATAAAAGGCCCCAACCCCTGAGCCTCCAGCATGTCCTTGCCGCGTGAGCGCGCCACCGAGGCCTTCACGCCCTTCAAGCCTGCCAGAAACACGATCACGTCGATTGGCGACATCTTGCGGTAAAGACCGCGCTCCTCCGGCATGAAGCCGATGCGGTCAAGCGCCTTGCCGGCCGGCCGGCCCAACACGCTGATCTGGCCGGCCGTTGGTTCCGAAAGCCCCAGCATCATACGCACGCTGGAGGTCTTACCCGCTCCATTCGGCCCCAGGAAGCCGCAGATCGTGCCGCGCTTAACCGCAAAACTCAAGTCACTCACGGCTTCAAAATCGCCGAAGCGTTTGGTGACGTTATCCAGGCTGAGTGCAATGTCCGTCATGTTTCCCCATCCGGGTTTATATCACAAATAGTAGAACTATCTTTGCCGGATTCGCACATTTTGCGGCGTCTTCCGGCTGGCGCACTTATGACAATATGCTGATAGTTATCGCGGGGAAGTTAAGCTTTTACAAGTTAAGGACCCGAAACATGAAAAAGACCCTGATCACCCTCGCTATTGCCTCCATCGCCATGGCGCCGGCCGCTTTTGCGAAAGATACGCCAAACGCCGAGACGGCCCGCCTCAACCAGCAGCAGCTTTCCGGTACGACTACACCACAACCCGCCCCTGCCATGGCCGCAGCCACCATGCCCGCCAGCGATCAGCCGACCACCATCATTGTCGCCGCCCCGCCGCATGACAGCTCCGACACCCCGCCGGCACCGGATACCAATCCGCAATCCACGGGCACCCCTTCAATCGACACCCCCATTGTCGCCGTTACTCCGGCCACTGGCAACTAACAAAAAGCCCCCGCATCACATGCGGGGGCTAATTTCTTCTCCTCCCTTGCGAAGCGGGGGAGGTGTCGCGGCGCAGTCCGCGACGGAGGGGGCCTCTTAAAGCCCCAACTTGCCCTTCAACAGCTCATTGACCGCCGCCGGATTGGCCTTGCCACCGGTCGCCTTCATGACCTGACCGACGAACCAGCCCAGCGCCTGCGGCTTCAACGCCACTTCCGCGGCCTTGTCCGGATTGGCGGCGATGATCTCGTCGATGGCCTTTTCAATCGCGCCGGTATCGGTCACCTGCTTGAGGCCGTGCTTTTCCACGATCTCGGCCGGGGTAATGCTCCCCTTGCCTTCCCACATATGCTCAAACACCGTCTTGGCGATCTTGGACGAGATCACATTGGTCTCGATCAGCTCCACCAGACCGGCGATCTGCTCGGGCGGCAGCGGCGAATCCGAAATCTCCTGACCGTCCTTGGCCAAACGCGCCAGCAGTTCGTTGGTCGTCCAGTTGGCCACCAGCTTGGCGTCACGGCCTTTCGCGGCCTTCTCATAGTAATCCGCGCGGTCCTGCTCCGAAATCAGCACCTGCGCGTCGTAAGAACTCAGCCCGTATTGCGAGATAAAGCGCGCCTTCTTGTCGTCCGGCAGCTCCACCAGCGATTTGCGGATATCCTCGATCCACGCCTCTTCCAGCTCAACCGGCAACAGGTCGGGATCGGGGAAATAGCGATAATCGTGCGCCTCTTCCTTGGAGCGCATCGAGCGCGTTTCGACCTTCACGGCGTCGAACAGCCGCGTTTCCTGATCGATGGTGCCGCCGTCTTCCAGAATCTCGATCTGGCGGCGCGCCTCGAATTCGATCGCCTGCTGCATGAAGCGGAACGAGTTGACGTTCTTGATCTCGCAGCGCGTGCCGAAAGGCTCGCCGACGCGGCGCACCGACACGTTACAGTCGGCGCGCATATTGCCCTTTTCCATATCGCCGTCGCAGGTGCCGAGATAGATCAGGATGGTGCGCAATTTCTTAAAATAAGCCACGGCTTCGTCCGAAGACCTGAGATCGGGCTTCGAGACAATTTCCATCAGGGCTGTGCCGGCGCGGTTCAGGTCGACATAGGTGGCATTGGGGTCGAGATCGTGGATCGACTTGCCGGCGTCCTGCTCCAGGTGCAGCCGCTCGATGCGCACGGTGAAACTTGAGCCGTCATCGCGCTCGACCAGTACCTCGCCCTCGCCCACGATCGGGTGGAAGAGTTGCGAAATCTGATAGCCCTGCGGCAGGTCGGGATAGAAGTAGTTCTTGCGGTCGAAGCGCGAGAAACGGTTGATCTCGGCTTTCAGGCCAAGGCCGGTCTTCACCGCCTGCTCCACGCAGTACTTGTTGAGCACGGGCAACATGCCGGGCATGGCGGCGTCAACGAGGCTGACCTGCTCATTGGGGCCGGCGCCGAAGCCGACCTTGGCGCCGGAAAACAGCTTGGTGTTGGAGGCCACCTGCGCATGGACTTCGAGGCCCATGACGATTTCCCACAGACCGGTCCGGCCCTGGATCAGTTTGCTGGGATCGGCCACGCGGCCGGAATCGAGAGGAGAAGCGGTATGTGTCATAGGGTGGATATAGCGGGCAAGGCAGCGCGCATAAAGGGCTATTTTCTAGACAAAAAAAGTTTTTTAACCTACGCATGCGTAGGTCTAGCCGCCCCCAACAAAGGCCAATCTACACCTTGCTACAACTTGCCCTACTCCATGTCCCAGTGGTAAGAGGCAAAAGTTCTTTTTCGTTTACAGGCAAAATCGTGATCAAAACAATTGAAATCGAAAATTTTAAATCGATTCAGAAGCTAAAACTTGAACTAGGCCGAATTAACGTATTTATCGGCGAGAACGGTGCAGGCAAAAGCAATGTTTTGGAAGCCATCACTCTCGCAGGAGCTGCGCAAGCAGACAAGCTGGACAATGAATTTTTGGCGTCGCGCGGCATTAGAATAACAGCACCTCAACTTATGAGGTCGGCTTTTAACATCGAAACAACTCATGCCCCCATAAAAATAACAGTAGTTGAAGAAGACACGCCTTCAACTACTTATGAGCTTTCGCATGACAATCAGCCTTATTCGCCGTGGATAAACACCAAAAAAGAAGTAAATTCCTTAATAAAATCAATATTTGCATTACTTAATACATCGGAAACGGTAGAAAAAAGAGAAGATAACCTAAATAAAATTACTAAGGCTTTCGAAGAAGCCTCCCAAACCCCCCAAGGAATGATTGAGGTAAAGATTCCAGTCAACCCATCGGAATGGGAGAAAATAGAGTCTTACAAAGCTAAAATAGAAGACTTTGTAATATTCTCTCCGGAAAATAGTGCATTGCGTACATTCGAACGAGAAGGACAAATCCAACCGCTTGGTATAAACGGTGAAGGATTGTTTGGACTTTTATCATTTTTATCAAAAACAGAAGATAAGTCCGCAATTGAAAGCATAAAAAAATCTTTGCATGTTTTTTCTTGGTTTAAAAATTTTCATATTTCTGAAAATACGAACAATGAAACCATTATTATAGAAGATAAATATTTAATTGATGGTTTTTTAAAATTTGATCAAAGAAGCGCTAATGAAGGTTTTTTATATGCAGCGTTTTATTTTGCTTTATTTTCGAATAGAATAACTCCTAGATTTTTTGCAATTGACAACGTTGACACGTCTTTAAATCCGAAGCTATGCCAAGAATTGATTAAAAGATTATCTTTTTTGGCGAAGGAAAATGACAAACAGGCCATTTTAACAACTCACAACCCCGCCATTTTAAATGGTCTTGATCTTAATGATGACAACCAAAGGCTTTTTGTTATTTCTAGATCTCCCAAGGGCGGTACAAAAATAAAGCGTATTTTGAAACCTGCGACCGAAAAACCAGTCAAGCTTTCGGAATTATTCGTAAACGGCTTAATTGGCGGCCTCCCAAAAGGATTCTAATGGCAAGCTTTGCGTTGATGACTGAAGGGATTACAGATCAAGTAATTCTGGAAAAGCTTATTTATGAATTGTGTTCAGAAGCATTTGATGATGATATAGATGTCAGACCAATTCAACCCACAAGGGACGAAACGGATAAAAAGCAAGGCTCCTTCGCTGGATGGACCTTGCTATTTGAAGCATGTCGTGTCCTTTCAGAGGATGCACTTGCTACAAATGACTACGTCGTAATTCATGTTGATACTGACGAAGGTGACAAGGAGGGCTTTAATCTTCCCCTCACAATTGGAGGGGTAGATCGTCCATACTATGATATTATTGTTGATGCGGAGCAGATATTAATTGGGCATATTGGCCGTGCAATCTACGATGCAAATAAAGATCGGTTTATTTTTGCTATACCTGTATTATCTACAGAATCTTGGCTTCTCTATTTTCACTTCAATAAAGACCATACTAAAAATTGTCTAAATAGACTTGTTTCAGAAATCCAACGCGTCGACAGTCGAAACCATTCAAAATGCTATGATGATTACTTTGTTTTAGCAAAAAAAATGAAGAAAAAAAATCTAACTTTACACGAAGGCGCTAAAAATAGCTTTGGCATATTTGTCGCAAAATTAATGGCGTTATCTCCATAATAATACTATGCACATACTGAATTATTTACTCTATCGCCGTGACTAAATTTCATCTCCCAATATCTACCACTCACCTTATCCCCTCCCCTGAAAACGCCCGCATCATATCCGCATGGACATGATGGACCACTCCCCCGCCAACCTCTCGCCGCTTGAACAGCGGCGGGCGGCGATGCGCGCCCCGTCCGACGACATCATGGAAACCATCAAGACCCTGCCCAAGCCGCAATCCTGGCTGGAAGGCGACCGCGCCATGCGCTGCCTCGGCACCGCCGATCGCGTCACGGTCCAGTTGTTCACCAAGGTCAAGGCGCAGACGCCCGCCGAACGCCGGCACACCACAGCCCTCTCCGCTCGTCCGACAGCCCCCGTCCGCACGCCCGAAACGGACGCCCCGTTCGTCTATAGCTATGACGATGACGAAATCGACTCTGGTGCGATGCCCGCCGAAGATAGCGACGGCGCCGCGCTCGATGCCGCTCTGGACGATATGGAAGCCCTGCTCGACTCCCTAGATCGCGGCGAGACACCCGCCCTGGCCAAGCGCCCCGCGAAACCCACCGTCACCGGCCGCGACACGCCTTATCAAAATCTGGTGCAAACCTTCGCCCTTGGCCGCGAACTCCTTATGGAACTGAACGCCGCCCCGCCCTAATTCTCCTCCCTTGCGAAGCGGGGGAGGTGGCGGGCGAAGTCCCGCCGGAGGGGGCCTCTTGCGGATGGTTAAGCCCCCTCCGTCTCGACGCGCTACGCTTGCTCGCCACCTCCCCCGCTTCGCCAAGAGGCTTGCAAGGGAGGAGAAAAAAAGCCCCTTCCGCATGTCCGCGAAAGGAGCCAAAAGCGCATATAACTTACGGGTGCAGGGTCCGTGATCCTGCCGATTTACCGGCCTTTGTAGCGGTAGGTCTTGCCCTTCGAGATATAGTAGTAGTTCATGCCCGACGGACGGTCTTCGAAATAGACAATCTTGTGGTCGGCGCGCGGGGCCGGCTCATACTGGCCCTTGGTGTAGACATAATAGTCCGCGCCGCGGCAGCGGATCTTTTCGTGTGAATTCTTGCCGACGACATAACCGGCCGCGCCACCAACCGCGCCACCGATGACGGCCGACTTGGTCTTGTCACCTTTCTTGCCGAGCAGACTGCCGGCCAGGGCCCCGGCTGCCGCACCGATGGCGGCATTCTTGCCGGCCAGGTCTTCCTTTTTGACGTAGCAGTAACCGTCATAGCTCTGCGCCAGGGCGGTCATGGGGGCCACAGCCCCTCCGATCAGCGAAACAACGCCGGCGGCCAGAGCGAAAATCTTCAGTGATGAGAAGCGGGTCATGCGAAACTCCATGCGCAAATTGGCTATTGGTGGCAAGATATCGGGAAAATTATGGTATTTGCATGACCTGACCGCGCCGGCCTTCCGTTACGGCTGCGTCACAGAAAATTAGCGCCGGACACGAATTTGCGCTTTACCAGTAACGATTCGGCTATAGGTTACGACCTAGAGTAATGGCATATAGCCGTACCGACCGGGAGCTTAATCGCATGGGTCTTGCCAGCAACATAAAGCGTGATTTCATTTTCATGAAGCGCCTGCTGCGCATTTTGAAATGGGTCAAGCCCGTCAATCCGGACTCACACGACCTGGTGTGCGATGATTTTGAGGCGGCGGCCAATAAATGGCCGAACAACCTGGCGGTTAAATTCGAAGGTAAATCTCTCACCTATCAGCAGCTGGATACGATGGCCAACCGCTACGCCCACTGGGGCCGTCAGCGGGGCCTCAAGCCCGGCGATACGGTGGCCCTGTTTCTGCCTAACCGGCTCGATTATCTGGCCATCTGGATCGGCTTCAACAAGATCGGCGTCATCACCGCCCTGATCAACAACTCGCTGACCGGCACAGGTCTGGCGCACTGCATCAATATTTCAGTCGCCAGCCTGACCATTGTTGACCAGACGACACGCGCCTGTTTTCAGGAGGTCGAACACCAGATCGAGCGTCACCAGGCGCTATGGGTGCTCGATCTGCCGCGCGAAAACGAGAGCGAAAACTGCCGCAGCCTCGATGCCGCGCTCAAAGGCGTTTCCAGCGTGCGGCCCGACCGCGCTTTCCGCAGCGCCCTGACCGCCCATAAGACCGCGCTTTACATCTACACCTCCGGCACCACCGGCCTGCCCAAGGCGGCCAAGATTTCCAATGCCCGCGCCCAACTCTACATGAAGGCTTTCGCCGGCCTGACCCAGATGAAGCCGGGCGAAAAGCTCTACTGTGTTTTGCCGCTGTATCATGCCACAGGCGGGCTTTGCGGCGTCGGCGCCGCCTTGCTCAATGGCGGAGCGGTTGTGCTCAAGCGCAAGTTTTCCGCCAGCCAGTTCTGGAGCGATGTTCGCGCCGAGGGGATCACCCATCTCGTTTATATCGGCGAACTGTGCCGCTATCTGGTCAATTCGCCGCCGGCGCCCAATCCGGAAGACGAGACCAGGCACAAGGTCCGCATGGCCTTTGGCAACGGCATGCGGCCGGAAGTGTGGGATCATTTCAAATCGCGCTTCCATATCAAGGAGGTGATGGAGTTCTATGGTTCGACCGAGGGCAATGTGTCTTTGTTCAACCTCGACGGCCATTCCGGCGCCATCGCCCGCGTGCCCAAAATGCTCAAGAAAAGCTTCAATGTCCGGCTGGTGCGCTTTGATATTGAAAGCGAAATGCCCGACCGTCAGCCTAATGGCCTGTGCTATGAGTGCCGGCCCGGCGAAATCGGCGAGGCCATCGGCCAGATCGCCCACGACGCCCGCCATTCCTATTCGGGCTATGCCGACAAGGCTGCTTCGCAGAAGAAGGTGCTGACCGATGTCTTCAAAAAGGGCGACCAGTGGTTCCGCACCGGCGACCTGATGAAGCAGGACAAGGCCGGCTACCTCTATTTCATCGATCGCATCGGCGATACTTTCCGCTGGAAGGGTGAAAACGTCTCGACCTCGGAAGTGGCGGAATATTCCGCCGCCGCACCGGGCGTCGAGGAAGCCATCATCTATGGCGTGCCCGTGCCGAACCACGACGGCAAGGCCGGCATGGCGGCGATCATCGCACGCGAAGGCTTCGACCTGAAGGTGTTCAAGAACTTCGTCGACTCAAAACTGCCGATCTGGGCGCGGCCGCGTTTCGTACGGATGCTGCACGATGCCGAAACCACCGGCACTTTCAAGTACAAGAAGATGGACCTGATCAAGGTCGGCTACGATATCACGCAGACAACCGATCCGATCTTTGTCTGCCATGATGATGATTACGTGCCGCTGACCGCCGACCTGATCGGGGATATCACCACCGGCAAGCTGCGCCTTTAGGCTGTCTTGCGCGATAGCCAGAGCGCACCTAATCCGCCCGACAGCAGCGAACCCAGCACCACGCCGGACTTGACCGCGATTTGCGCTGCGTCATCACCGGCGGAGAAGGCCAGCGCCCCCAGGTACAGGCTCATGGTGAAGCCGATGCCGCACAGCAGGCAGACACCATAGAGCTGCCAGGCCGTCGCCCCTTCCGGCATGGCGGCCAGTTTCAGTTTCACCGCCAGCCAGGCGGCGAAAAAGATGCCCAATTGCTTGCCGACGAAAAGGCCCAGCGTCACGCCCAGAAAGCGCGGATCGGCCAGGCTGTCCCAGCCGGCGCCGGCCAGCGAAAAGCCGGAAGCGGTAAAGGCGAAAAAGGGCAGGATGAGGAAAGCGACGTAAGGGTGCACATAATGCAGCGCCTCTTTCAGCACTGGTTCGCCGTTTTTTGTCGGTCCAAGCGTGACACAAAAAGCGGCCATGACGGCCACCAGCGATGGCCCCAGACCTGACTTTATGCTCATGGCCCAAATCAGCACGAACAAAACCGCATAGGCGCCATAAAGCATTGCCCGACTGCGCAGAACGAATTTCACCGACGCCATTATGGCCAGCAGGGCCACCATAGCCACCAGATATCCCACGTGGAAACCATGGCTGTAGAATATGCCGATGACCATCACCGCGCCAAGATCATCGACAATCGCCAGGGTGAGGAGGAATACCCGCAGGGATGATGGCAGGTTTTTTCCTACCAGGGCCAGGATGGCCAGGGCAAAGGCGATATCGGTGGCCATGGGCACCGACCAGCCGTGCAGATCACCACCCGGCAACAGATTGATGAGGACATAGACACCGGCGGGCACCACCATGCCGCCGATCGCCGCCACCACCGGCAGAGCCAGTTTTTGCGGACTGGACAGTTCGCCGCGGAAGATTTCGTACTTGATCTCCAGCCCGACGACGAAGAAAAAGATGGCCATCAGGCCTTCCTTGGTCCATTCGAGCACGCTTTCGTCAAGGCTCCAGCCAGGCACGGACAGGGTGAAATGCGTATGGATGAAGGCGAAATAGCTTTCGGCAAAGGGCGAATTGGCCCACACAATGGCCACCACGGCAAAAATGGCCAGAAGCGTGCCGGAACCGGCCTCTGTTTTGAGAAATTCAAGCAGGGATTTGTTCAATAACGTGTTTGGGGGCGCGGGCGTTTTCATGATGGATTTCTAACAGCCTCACCGGCTATAGCCAAGCAAAACCGGATTTCAACACCATGATATTACCGCGCCTCGCTCTTGTCGCTCCCACCCTGCTGATAGTCGCATCCGCGGCCTGCGCCCAGACGCCGGCGGAAGCGCCCTTGCCGATCGTCGGCGGTTACCAGAAGGCAGAGGTGGATGATCCGGATATCCAGGCCGCCGCCGATTTCGCCATTTCCGCCGCACCGAAAAAGGTCAGGCTGGACAAGATTGTCTTGGCCCGCCAGCAGATCGTCGCCGGTATTAATTACAGCCTGTGCCTCAGCGTCAAACCAGACAAGATCGCTCTCCTGACCAGCGGCAAGTTCGTCGCCGCCAAGGTTTTTCGCGGACTGGACCAAAGTTACAAATTAACCTCGTGGCAAAATGTGAAAACCTGTAGCTGATGACCTATCGTCCCGCCCCCCGGCTCGAACACAGTCAACTCGCCCTGCATGACGCCGTAGCCGCCGCCGATTTCCCGCAAACGATCCTGCGTTATCGCAATCAGCACGCCGCGCGATCGGTTGGTCTGGAAACCCTGAGCGATGCCGAATGGATCGCCCATTTCGGCCGCTTCCACCCCCTGCCCGACAACCAGCCGATCCCCCTGGCCCTGCGCTACCACGGTCATCAGTTCCGCCATTATAATCCCGATCTGGGCGACGGCCGCGGCTTCCTGTTCGCGCAACTGCTCGATGACCGTGGCCGCCTGCTCGATCTCGGCACCAAGGGCTCCGGCAAGACGCCGTGGTCACGCGGAGGTGATGGTAAGCTGACCCTGAAAGGCGGGGTGCGCGAGGTTTTGGCCACAGCTATGCTGGAAGCGCTCGGCGTGCCGACCTCGAAGTCTTTTTCGCTGATTGAGACCGGCGAAGCATTGGTGCGCGGTGATGAGCCTTCGCCGACCCGGTCGTCGGTGCTGGTGCGTCTGAGCCACAGCCATATCCGCTTTGGCACGTTTGAACGCCTGGCCTATCGCAACGAGACTGAGACCATGCGCGATCTCGTCGCCTTTATCCTGGCCAACTATTACCCTGAATGCAGCGATGCCGCCGAACTATTTGACGCTGTGGTGACGGAAACCGCCAGACTGGCGGCGCGCTGGATGGCCGCTGGTTTTGTCCATGGCGTGCTCAATACCGACAATATGAACATCACCGGCGAAAGCTTCGATTACGGCCCCTATCGTTTCCTGCCGTACTATGATCCAAATTTCACCGCCTCCTATTTCGACCACAGCGGGCTTTACGCCTATGGCCGCCAGCCGGACGCCGTGCTGTGGAATCTCGGCCAGCTTGGCCGCTGCCTGACCCTGATTACGGAGCCTGAGCCGTTGATCGAAAGCTTCAATGCCTTCAACGAACGCTACGAATACGAACGGGGCCTGGCCATCTGCCGGCGGCTAAATATCTCGCCGAAGCCTGACAATGCGCCTTTGGTGAAAGCCCTATACGATTTCCTGGCCACCCAGCGCTATGATGGCAGTTTCGAGGGACTGTTCTATGACTGGTTCGGTGGCCAGCTAAGCGAAACCCGCGCCCTCTCCGGCCCACGTGCTGAAAGCTATACCGGCGAGACCTTTACCGCCTTCCAAGACCTTTTGAAAACCTATGATACCGCTGTAGCGGAAAAGCTGGATCATCCGCGCTTCAGGCAGGCCGATCCGGAAACCCTCCTGATCGACGAGATAGAGGCCATCTGGGCGCAGATCGCCCTGAAGGACGACTGGGCGCCCTTCGGGGCCAAACTGACCGCCATCGAGGAATACCGGCAGGCATTGGCGCTACCAATGGACACTTGGAAGTAATCCGAGTGCCAGCCCGCCCCCTCCCAATGTGATAATGACAATAAAGAAAAGGCTTACATAAAACCGAAATGGCGTCTTCCGACGATCGCCCCTCAAAGTTGGAATATTTTCCAGCGCACCGGTTTTCATGCCTCTGTAAATTTCAGATGCCGCAGTAACAAATACGAAAGCTCCCAGAACATTGTTCCAGCCAACACCACTATGCTTTATGAGTGACAACAAACTTTCAAACGCATGGTTGGCCCAGTCCATCGGCACTGTATTAATTGGCTTTACAGTTTGCGCAATGGCGGCATCGGCCCACAGTGAAAAGACAACCCACAGGGATCGTTTGACGCATCGTCCACTCCCTTATTTTCGGAAGGCTAATCCACAAGTGAATAATCACAACGAAAAGACACCGGACGGGAAACCCATCCGGCGTCTTTTCAGCTTGCCCTCTCAATGGGGTCAGCGACGGTTCCAGCGGTCGCGGTTTTCGTCGTTGCGCGCATAATAGCGCTCACGTTCATTGTAGCGATCGCGATCGAAATCTTCGCGGCCATAGTCCGCACGTTCGCGGCTCATCCAGCCATCACGGTCAGTCTCGCGCTGATAGCCGCTGGCATCTTCTTGCCGGGTATAGCGTGCCTGGTTTTCACGGCGAACTTCGCGCTCATCGGCACGATGATAGTCATTATACTGGTATCGATAGTCCGGCTCACGATTTTCCCAGTTTCTGCGATGGCCGGCGCGATGACGATCTTCGTGCTCACTATTGGCGTTTTGATACCCGCGACGGTCATCGCCATATCCAGGCACCAGATCGCGTCGATAATAGGCATCCTGGTCGCGGTCATAACGGTCACGGCTGCGATAATCA
>CAMLIY010000081.1 GCA_946480125.1 uncultured Asticcacaulis sp. | reverse complement strand
TGGGAAAAGGGCGAACTCAAGGTCGGCACCGGCGACTCGTGGCTGGAAATCCTCGGCTGCGGCATGGTCCACCCGAACGTGCTGCGCGCCTGCGGCATTGATCCGGATGAATATCAGGGCTTCGCCTGGGGCATGGGCGTCGATCGCCTGACCATGCTGAAATACGGCGTGCCGGACCTGCGTGACATGTTCGCTGCCGATACGCGCTGGCTGGGCCACTATGGCTTTAGTGGTTTTAGCGCGCCGAACTCGGCATCTGGTTTTAGCTAATGGAAACTAAGATGAAATTCACGGGAACCCATGATGAATTTAAAGTGCTCTTTGAAGGCTTTCCAAGCCCTGGAGAGTGGTCAGAAAAGTCAGGCACTTTAGTATTTCGTTCAAAAGCTGGCCACATCGTCAATTTCTACACGAACGGCACGGTTCAGATTCAAGGTAGCGATAAAGCAACCACCCAAAGCTTCATGGATACGGCATTAAATGGCATACCTGCCGCTAAGCATACTCCAGAGAAAAAAGTCGGGACAAAGATTTTCGTAGTCCATGGCCATGACGGAGATGCCAGAGATCAACTTGAACTTATACTTAGGCGTTTGGGTTTAGATCCATTTATTTTGCAAAATAATAGTAGTGGATCAAATACGATAATAGAGGCCTTGGAACATCACATCTATGGCAGCTCTGATTTTGGCATAGTACTGCTTACACCGGACGATTATGGCTACAGTAATAAGCTTACTGATGCTGATAGGAAACCGAGGGCACGACAAAACGTCATATTAGAAGCTGGAATGGTAATGGCTTCGTTAGGGCGGAAAAACATGGTTATTTTAAAAAAGGGTAATCTAGAAATTCCTTCGGATATGGACGGCATACTTCGATTGGAATTTAACACTAGAGTTCAAGAAGTGGTCGCAAAGCTAGCTCAAGGTATGAGCGATGCTGGCATACCTGTTGACCTCTCTAAAGTTGGTGAAGCATCGTCATAAAATGAAATTCTCTCTCTCCTGGCTTAAAGACCACCTCAAGACCGACGCCACCATAGATGAGGTGGCAGCCAGCATGACCATGGCCGGTCTCGAAGTTGAAGACATCCATGATCCGGCCAAGGCGCTTAAGCCCTTTTCCGTGGCCAAGGTCATCGAGGCCGCCAAGCATCCGAACGCCGACAAGCTTCAGGTCCTGCAGGTCGATACGATCGATGGCCGCAAGGAAATTGTCTGCGGCGCGCCCAATGCCCGCGCTGGCATGACCACCATCTATGCCCCGATCGGCGCCTATGTGCCCGGCCTCGGCGTAACCCTGGTTGAAAAGCCGGTGCGCGGCGTTGTTTCCAACGGCATGATGTGTTCGGGCGCCGAGTTGGAAATCGACAGCGATGCCGATGGCATTCTTGATCTGCCGGATACGCTCAAGGTCGGCACCCCGGCCGCCGAGGTCTTCGGGGCGGAGCCGGTGATTGATTTCGAAGTGACCCCCAACCGCCCCGACTGGCTGGGCGTCCACGGCATCGCCCGCGATCTGGCCGCGACGGGGCTTGGCAGCTTCACCGAAACAACCATTCCGGCGGTTCTTGGCCAATTCCCCTCGCCGATCACCGTCAAGATCGATGGCGATGCCTGTCGCCATTTCACCGGCCGGGTCATCCGCGGCGTCAAAAATGGCCCCTCGCCGAAATGGTTGCAGGACAAGCTCAAGGCCATAGGTCTCAAGCCGATCTCGACCCTGGTCGACATCACCAACTACCTGTCCTTTGATCGCGCCCGCCCGCTGCATGTCTATGATGTCGCCAAGCTCTCGGGCACGACGCTGGAAGCCCGCCTTGGCCACCATAACGGCACACACGACGAACAACTGATCGCGCTTGACGGCAAGACCTATGACATCAGCCCGGATATGTGCGTCATCGCCGATGCTGATGGCCAGCGCCCGATCGGCCTGGGCGGCGTCATGGGCGGCGAAAGCACCGGCGTCGATGACACGACCACCGATGTTTTCGTCGAATCCGCCTGGTTCGAGCCGATCCGCATCGCCCAGACCGGCCGCACCTTGAGCCTCAATTCCGATGCCCAGTATCGCTTCGCCCGCGGCGTCGATCCGCAATCGACGCGCCCCGGTCTCGAACTGGCGACGCAACTGATTCTCGATCTGTGCGGCGGCGAAGCGTCCGAAGTTGTCGAAGCCGGCGCCCCCGTCGAAGGCCGCGCTGACGTCACTTTCGATCCCGCCTATGTCGGTCAACTGACCGGCCTTGACGTGCCCACCGACAAGATCGAGCAGATCCTGACCGCGCTCGGCTTTGGCCTTACCAAGGGCATATCCTGGACCGTGGCTGTGCCGTCCTGGCGGCGCGATATCGATGGCAAGGCCGATCTGGTTGAGGAAGTGGCCCGCATCTATGGCTTCAACCACATCCCCGCTACGCCTTTGCCCGTGGTCGGCCTGCGTCCCGGCGGCGTGCTGACCGGCCAGCAGGCCAAGGCCCGCACCGCCCGCCGCGCCCTCGCCGCCTTCGGCTACTCAGAGGCCGTCACCTGGTCGTTCATGCGCCAGGATTGGGCCAAACTGTTCGGCGGCGGTGACGATAAACTGGTGCTCGCCAACCCGATCGCGTCCGAACTCAACTGCATGCGGCCATCCGCCTTGGCCAACCTCCTCGAAGCCGCCGGCCGCAATACCGCGCGCGGGTTTTCCGGCGTGCAATTGTTCGAGATCGGGCCCATCTACCAAGGCCTCGAACCGAACGACCAGAAGACCACCATCACCGCCATCAAGGCGCCGGACAAGTCGCGCCACTGGCAAACGAGAGGCGAAGACGCCCTGTTCGCGCTGAAGGGCGATCTCATCGAACTGCTGGAGGCCATGGGCGCGCCGGTCGCTTCGCTGCAACTGGTCCAGGGCAATAACAATAACTGGTGGCATCCGGGTCGCTCGGCCCGTCTTCAACTGGGTCCGAAGCAGATCGTCGCCGAATTTGGCGAACTGCATCCGGCTGTGCTCAAGGCGTTGAATCTGGATGGTGCCCACGTTGGCTTCGAAATCCGCCTCGACCTGCTGCCCTCGCCGAAAGCCAAATCCGGCAAGTCCAAGGGCGCGCTAAGCCTTTCCAATCTGATGCCGCTGACCCGCGATTTCGCCTTCCTGCTGCCGGCGGATGCCGCTGCGGGCGATCTGGTTCGCGCCATCAAGGGCGCCGACAAGCTGCTGATCGGTGACGCGCAGGTGTTCGACGTCTATACCGGCACAGGCGTGCCCGAAGGCCAGAAGTCGCTGGCCGTCGAAGTCACCCTAACCCCGACCGACAAGACCCTGACCGAACCGGAAATTGAGGGTATGGGGGCAAAGATAATCGCGGCGGCTCAAAAAACCGGGGCAGTATTACGCAGCTAAAAGCATCGGTTATGGCTATGGTGCCGGTACAGTGACTGTAGCTAACACGCATTAACCGCTTTCATAAAAGCGGCCTTAAGTTTTGGCGCGCATAGTGTGAATATGTCCGCGATCAGCACAGCCACAGCCGGGATTATATCCGCCACGCAGCGCTTTGATAAAGCCGCTGCCAGCACGGCCCGCAATGCGACCAATGGCCAGGATATCCTGAGTGATCTGGTTGAGCAGATCGACTCGCGCAATGCTTTCAAGGCTAATATCAGCGTCATCAAAACCGCCGATGACATGCTGGGCAGCCTGCTGGATATCAAATCTTGAATGACCGCTAAATCCCCTGAGCATTTCCCTGCCTGAAAAACTCAAAAGCCCGCCGAATCGTCCGGCGGGCTTTCTTTATGCGTTTACGTCCTCTTGAGTGCTTTAAAAGTCCTCGTCTTCTTCCGGTTCTGACAGCTTGCCGCCGCCCTTGCCGAAGACATCTTCAACGGACAGGTCGTTCTTCTTGGCGTACGGGCTGTCTTCTTCTTCCTCGAAAGCAGGCTGTACGGTCACGGCGGGCTGCAGCGACGGGTCATCAAGCGGAATACCCAGTTTTTCGGCCTGCTTGCGTTTGGCCTCGGCGCCCTTGCGGACAGCGGCATCCAGTTCAATCTGACCAATCAGACCAAGTGTCACCGGATCGACCGCCTTGATATTGGTTGAGTTCCAGTGGGTGCGTGAACGCACCTGCTCGATGGTCGATTTGGTGGTGCCCAACAGTTTTGAGATTTGCGCATCGGTAATTTCCGGGTGGTTCTTGACGAACCACAGGATGGCGTCCGGACGGTCCTGACGGCGTGACACCGGCGTATAGCGCGGCGCTTTTTTGGTCGGTTTCAACAGTTCGGCATGACGCGACACCAGCGCCTTCATACGGTAAGTCGGCGTGGCTTCCGCCTTGGTCAGTTCCTCGCGGGTGAGCTGACCGTTTGCGATCGGATCGGCGCCGCGGATATCGCGCGCCACTTCACCATCGGCAATGCCCTTGACTTCAAGCAGGTGCAGACCGCAAAAATCGGCTATCTGATCGAAACCGAGCGAAGTATTGTCTACGAGCCAAACGGCGGTCGCCTTGGGCATCAGGATGTCGGACATGGTAGTTATCCCTTGTTGGGCCTTGTTGGGAGCGGCCAGAACGACCGTCCAGAAATGGCTACGCCCGGCCTTTTCGGCCGGGCGCGGGTGTTGTGAGGATGATATAGAGCGATTTCTCCACAAAGGGAAGCCCGTTTGATGGCCGCTATGGATTCGATACCGGCCTATGACTATGTAACACGCATGAATGATTTCGCTGCCTTTCATACCGAGCTGAAGGGACTGTTTGAGGTCCACGGCCTGATACCTGATGAAATCGGCCACTGGCTGATGATCGATGGTTTGTATCCGGCCATCCAGGCCTATATCACCGGGCGTCTGCTTTATATTGAAGTGGCCTTAGCAGATGATCAGAGTGCGACGGAAATCTATCCGGCGGAAGGCGGGCTGGCGGTTTTCGGCGAGGGCGTCTTTCCGGTTTTACTGAGCGCTTTCTGGAATCGCCACAATCCGGGACGGGTGACGCGCCAGGTCATAAAACGCATGGATGGCCCATGGCAGATATTCGCCGGCCTTTATCAGCGTCAGATTGAAGGCGAACGGCCGCCAGTGCCTTATTTGCTGTTCGAAACAATTGAGGCCTTCCTGAAAGAAGCGTTTCTGGATGGCAATTTGCACTGGCTATCAACCGGCATCGCGGTTGATGAAGATGGGTCTGCGGTTAATATCAAGCTTGATGGCGAACGACAGCCAGCTCTGGAAGCCCGAATTCGTGGGCTCGACTGGATATATGATGGACGTGACTATACGCTCCGCAATACAATTCTGGCCGTGAAAGCCTGAAACAATGAACGCTTACCGCCGATAACGCGAAGCGATGACGCGCTTGAAAAACGGGCGCTAATACTCACAGTGCTCGGCGAGCCACTTCCCCCCGCTGTTCAAGCAAGCCGCATGGGGATCAAACACCTTGGCGATGCCCCAGGCCGCACCTGCCACGACGCAGACCGTAATAATAAGCCAAATCGTCCATTTTTTCATCACATCACACCATGAACGTCGTTCAAGCGGTTATATCACCCTGAAATGCGTAAAACAACCTTGCCTTTATGATTGCCCGCTTCCATCCAGGCATGAGCGCCAGCGGCATCAGCGAAGTCAAATATCTCCGCGAGTATCGGTTTGATCTGGCCCTTTTCAATCAGCGGCCACACCCGTTCATGCACCTTAGCCGTGATCCGCGCCTTTTCATCCGGTGAACGCGGCCTAAGCATAGAACCGGTGACAATCGCCTGCTTCGCCATGATCCGTCGCAAATCCACCTCTATCACTGCCGTCTTGCCGAATCCGACCTGGACGATACGGCCGCCCATATTGAGACAGGCCAGATTTTTGGCGAAGAAGTCCCCCGCCACAATATCGAGCACCACGTCCGCGCCGCCAAACGACTTAACAGCGGCAACGAAATCATCGGCCTCGGTATCGATCACCCCATCAGCGCCCATCGATTTCGCAAAAGCGCATTTATCCGCGCCGCGTGCGGTAGCTATGACTTTGGCGCCGAAGGCTTTCGCCATCTGAATGGTTATGGCGCCAATGCCGGAATTACCACCATGCACAAGTACAGTCTCGCCACTTTGCAAGCCGCCGTGCTCTATCAGATTGGCGTAAACGGTCAGGATATTTTCCGGCAGAGACGCCGCCTCGGCCCGGGATAATCCGCGGGGGACGGGCAGGAGGTGACGGATATCGACGGCCACATAGTCCGCATAGCCACCGCCGTTGACGAGAGCGCAGCATTCATCCCCAACTTTCCAACCGACATCATCCCCGTAATTCACCGGCGGATTAATAATTTCAATCACACCCGAAACCTCTAGCCCCAGAATTGGTGAGGCGCCCTGAGGTGGTGGATAATTGCCTTTCCTTTGAAGGATATCCGGCCGGTTTACGCCCGCGAAGGCGGTTCGGATCAACACATGACCAGGTGCCACATCCGGTATCTGTGTATCATTCAGGTAAAGATCGCAGGTATTTTGCCCGTCACCGCGGATCGAAATGGCTTTCATAACTGATTCGTTTTCCTTGATTTCTTCGCGCAACAGGCGTTTCATCTGGGATCTGATGATGGCGCGGAACGCAGCCTGATATCAGATTGGATTTGCCTACGGGATATAAGCATGGCGATGCAGGATGACAATGAACCATTGGCGAGGCAAAATGCCGGACCGTTGCACGGCCTTGTCCGTGAAGACCTGGATCCTTACAGCGTAGAGGATCTTGAAGGTCGCATTGATACGCTGAAAGCCGAGATTGTTCGGGCGACAGAGGCGATGGCGCGTAAAAAAAACCGTCGCTCCGACGCCGATGCTTTATTCTCTTTTAAGGATAACTAACGATTAATAACCGTCATGCGTCCCGGCTGAATGGCACAAGCGTTGCAGTGCCTAAGCCGGTTTTAATGACGGTACGTCCGGCAGGCTGTATGCCCGCCGGGCTTACGTGGGTCAGAACAGACCTTCGCCGACCCGATTTCAGCATAAGGCTAACAGTAAATGTCCGACAGCACCGCCCCCAACGCCCGCGTCAGTATCGTACGTGATTTCGCCTCGTCCGATCTGTTTGACCGCACCTTCAAGGAAGGTATGTCGCTGGTTGAAGAAACAGCTGCCTATCTTGATGGCGATGGTCGCCGTGATTCCCGCCTGCTGCCGCGTGAAGACGCCCTGCTCTATGCCGGCGAAAGCATGCGCCTGACCACCCGCCTGATGCAGATCGCCTCGTGGTTACTGGTCCAGCGCGCCGTTCGTGAAGGCGACATGGCGGCCCAAGATGCCTGCGACGACAAGTATCGCATCGCTTCGCTCAATGCGGATGGCGCTGAAAAGCCGCAGGCGCTGCCCGGTGGACTGCTGAACCTGCTTGACCGCTCCAACCGCCTTTATGAGCGCATTTCACACATGGACAAGCGTATGTTCATCGATGGCGAGGCCGGAGAAATCACCGTCAATCCGGTCATGAGCCAAATGGCCAGGCTACAGAATGCGTTTTCAATCGATATTTTAAGCAGCCAGGAAGCCTGAAATCCTTGCAATTTGAAAAAGGGCATAAGCATTTTGCTTGTGCCCTTTTTCGTGCGCGTTTCGGCGGTGCACCCCTGTTTATACGTGTGGCATGAGTTGTGAAACCTATAAGGCGAGCTGTTTCACTTTGATACAGCGCCATATAAGTCTGTTCAGGGGTTCCATCATGGCCACCGATATCGATCTGCACCTCGGTAAGCGTCTGCGTCGCCGCCGCCGCCTGCTCGGTTTGACACAACAACAACTGGCTCTGGCGGTCGGCATCCGCTTTCAGCAAATCCAGAAGTACGAATGCGGCGCCAACCGTATTTCAGCGGCCCGCCTGTTTCAGCTGGCCAAGGCGCTGGAAACGCCGATTAACTATTTCTATGACGGCCTGACCGACGAGAAGACTGAAGTGGCCGCCGTCAATAACGAAGGCATCGAAGTATTCTCGCGCAAGGAAACGCTTGATCTGATCCAGGCCTATTATCGTCTTTCGGAGCGCCCGCGCCGTCGTTTACTGGACCTGGCGAAATCGCTCAATGGTGATAACGAACAGGCTGCATAAGCAGCCTGATTCTTTCGTAAGAGGTTACGCGCATTGTGCTCAAGAAGCGAAGCGTTAGCACGCTTCCAGGCGCGTGCGGCGCGCGGTCGCGCTTGCCAAAATTCACGAAGAATTTTGGCAAGCTTGGGCGTCAATGACCTTACCCCGTATAAACATCTGGACCCGCATGACCGCTCAGGCTATGCGGGTTTCCATGTCTGAAAACGCCCCCGATTACGCAAAGCTCGAAACCTTCGCACTCGATCTGGCCGCCGCCGCGGCCGCCGTGGCCGTGCCGCTGTTCCGCCAGAAGGATCTTGGCGAGATCAACAAAGGCAATGCCAGCCGCGCCGATGTCCATTTTGACCCCGTAACCGAGGCTGACAAGGGCGCCGAACGCGCTATTCGCACCCTCATCAATCAGCACTATCCCGATCACGGCATTATCGGTGAGGAATACGGCACGGAAAATCCGGAGGCCGATTATGTCTGGGTGCTCGATCCGGTCGACGGCACCCGCGCCTTTATTTCCGGCCTGCCGCTATGGACCACCCTGATCGGCCTGCGCTTCAGGGGGCGCCCCGTGCTCGGCTTGATCGCCCAGCCGGTTTTGAAGGAAATCTATCTCGGTTCGCCGCGCGGCTCACGCCTGATCACCCCGGAAGGCAGTACACCGCTCAGAGTGCGCGCCTGCCCACACCTGGCTGATGCCGTCATCGGCACCACCGATCCGCATCTGTATAGCGGGGAAGAAGTCGCCGCCTATGCCAATCTGCGGACAGCCACCAAACTGGTGCGTTATGGCTGCGACGCCTACGCCTTTGCCATGGTCGCTGCGGGCACAATGGACATCGCTCTGGAAACAGGCCTCAAACCCTGGGACATCGAGGCGATTATTCCGGTAATCGAAAACGCCGGCGGCCTGGTCAGCAACTGGTGCGGCTCAGAGGTAGGCCCAGAAGCCGGACAGGTCATTGCGGCCGGCTCTAAGAGCCTGCTGGATCAGGCTTTGCGGCATTTGAAACCCGCAGCATATTAAGCGCTTTACTTTAAGCGCTCTTTTGGCCTTCCGGATCGGGCATGTCCGGCAATATCTCTTCTTCCGCGATCAGGCTTTCGGGTGAAATCCCCTCTGGTAATTCCGACGCGACCTCAGCGATGTCTGCCGCCATCAGGCCAAAACCGTGCCCCGCATTGTTGTCCTGCACGGCCTCGCGCATATACTGACCCAGCGCATGCGGCGCCACGAAATCAGCCAGTTCATCGAATTCCGCCATCGCTTGTCGACGGTAGTCTTCAATCTCGATCAATATCTCATGCTCGGCGCCAGCGATTTCGAGATATTGTCCCTTGCCCAGCTTCTTGGCGAAAGCTTTCGACGGCACTTTATTGATGACATGGTCATCACCCGAGCAGACAATGCTAACCGGCAGTTTTAGTTTTTTCAGCACCTTGGATTTGTCAAGCAACAGCCCCTCGCCCAGCCTGAGCGCGAATTGCAACCAGCCCCAGGTGGGTGATCCTACCGCCAGGTGCGGACAGGCAAATAATTGCTCATGCCACAAACCATAACGGTCACGGTCATGGGTCAGGGCGTCATCCTCGAAAGTATGCATGAAAGGGTCATCGAACAGTTCCGGCACATAGTCGGAGCCGCGGCCATGATTGACCTGCCAGTTGACCTGAAAATTGACCGACCACAGGCTATGCTTGCCGGTTTTGACGCGCAGCATCGGATTGGTGAAGAAAGCACCCGCGATTCGTTGTTCGCCCTTGGCCAGGGTGGCCAGATTGAGCGCTGCCCCCATAGAATGCCCAAGCATGATCCATGGTTTGGGCGCCCGGTCTTCAAAGGTATCGAGCAATCGCTGGAAATCATCGAGAAATTCATCGGCCGAACGGGCATGACATTTCAGCCGATCGGGTAACAGCCGCGCCGACAGCCCCTGGCCGCGCCAGTCATGCACCACCACACAGAAATCACGCGTCATCAGGTCGCGGATCAATTCATAATATTTTTCAATAGGCTCGGAACGGCCTGGCGAAATGAAAACCGTGCCACGCGCCGGCTTGACCGTCTGCCAGAAGCCCAGGCGCAAACGCAACCCGCCCGCGCCGCGATACCACTCGCCAATCCCGCCTTCCGGCACACGCGATTCCGGCGTGAACATCAGCGGTGCGCTGGTCGAAAGGGCGGCTATACGGCTCACGATTACAACTTCCCAAGGGTATGACCCGATGAAGTGGAGGCCACTTTTCGGATAAATTGCGTAACGAACAAACTATTGCGGCTTTCTGAACTTCAAAGTCATGCGATCACTCTCGCCAATCGATTCGTACAGACTGCCGTCGAATTCCGGATTAGGCGCCTGTCCACGCGGCGCTGTCAATCTCTGCGGTGGCAAAGTCCACACGCCAAACGGATGATCCTTGTCATCCTTGGGGTTGGCGTTCATCTCACTTTCGGCCACAAACTGGAATCCTGCTTCTGAGGCCATCTGCTTGACGAGCGGTTCCTGCACATATCCGGTAGTGGCACCGGGGTCCTGCACATTACCAATATCGGCGCGATGCTGCTCAACGCCAAGGATCCCGCCAGGCCTTAAGGCCGCAAAGGCGTCATTAAACGCCTTTTCGGCGATTCCCTTGGCGATCCAGTCATGAATGACCAACAGGAACAAGACGCAATCAACACTGTCCGGCTCCGCCAGGGGGCCGCTGGTTTCGCCAAAGGTGACGTAACCTAATTCACCATAGCGCTTTTTATCAGCATCAAAATGCGCCCGGTACTTATCTGCCAGAGAAGCCGCCGCCTCTTCCGGCACTGGTCCCGCCTCGATCAAAGCGGCGACATACTGTCCCTTACCCTTGTTGAGGTAAGGCGCCAGAATTTCGGTCATGTAACCGGCACCCGGCCACATATCGATAACCGTATCCTTCGGTTTGATTTCAAAAAAGGTCAGCATGTCAACAGGATGGCGATACTTGTCACGCGCCTTATCTACCGCATTTCGCCAGTTTCCACTGACCGCCCACTCAAGCGTCCCTTCCTGGGCAGCGAGCTTCGTATTGACCGTTGATGCCATATCAGCATCAGGATCGATAATCGTGTCTTCATTTTGCTTGCGCCCGCAGCCCGCCAATCCGGAACCGGCAAGGACAAACGCGCCTGCCAGGCCCAACCGGGCAAACGCTCTGCGGTTATAAACGCTCAAAAGACCCGTCCCGGCTTGCTTAAATTCGCGCAAAATCGGCATTTTGCAGAGGCACGTTAAGGGGTTCACCCAAAAAGGTAAAGGCGGTTTTAAAAGGTTATTAACCTTCGCCTTCAATTTCCTTCATGGCGCTCTGGATATAGTTGGCCTCGCCCATCAAGCGGATCAGACCGAGCTGGGTTTCAAGAAAGTCGATGTGATGCTCGGTATCTTCCAGGATACGGCGCAGCAGTTCGCGGCTGATATAATCCATATGATCGTCGCAATATTTGACACCGGCCACCAGCGTCGCGTGGCCACCAGTTTCTACCGCCAGATCCGCCGTCAGGCATTCAGTGATATTTTCACCAATCCGCAGTTTGTTAAGATCTTGCAGGTTGGGCAGGCCGTCGAGAAACAGTATGCGCTTGATGAGCAGGTCGGCGTGCTTCATCTCCTCGATCGATTCTTTGTAGACAATGCGGCCAAGGTGATACATGCCCCAGTTCTCGATCATGCGGGCATGCAGGAAGTACTGGTTGACGGCGGTCAGCTCATTGGTGAGCACCTTGTTCAACA
>CAMLIY010000080.1 GCA_946480125.1 uncultured Asticcacaulis sp. | reverse complement strand
TTTACCTGCCGGCCGGCGCCGACTGGTACAACTACTGGACCAATGAAAAGCTGACCGGCGGCCAGTGGGTCAAGGTCGCGGCGCCGATCAATCAGATCCCGGTGTTCGTCAAGGCCGGCTCGATCGTGCCGGTCGGTTCGGATATCCAGTCAACCGCCACGAAACAGACCATCACCGCGCTCAGGGTCTATCCTGGCAAGGATGGTGAGTTCAGCCTCTATGACGACGATGGCGTGAGCTACGATTACGAAAAAGGCAAGGGGTCTGTGACCACCACCCTGCACTGGAACGACGCCACGCAAAGCCTGACCGTGAATGGCGGTGACAAGGCGTTCGCCAAGTCGGCGCCATCCCTGGTTCAGGTGGTCCGCTAGACTATGACAGGCCACGGAGGTATCCGTGGCCTTTTTTAATGAGGCGCAAGGCCTTACGCTGCGCTGAATTGCTCGAAGGCCAGCATGGCATCGGCCGCATACATCAGGGACGGCCCGCCGCCCATATAGATGGCCATGCCCAGCGTTTCCTCGATTTCCGGTTTTGTTGCGCCCAGACGCACCAAGGCCTCGGTATGAAAACCGATGCAGCCGTCGCAGTGCGTGGCGATGCCAATGGCCAGGGCCATCAGCTCCTTGGTTTTCTTGTCCAGCGCACCGTCACGGCTGGCGGCCTGCGCCAGGGCCGAAAAGCCTTGCAGGGTTTCGGGGATATCTTTGCGCAGATCCTTCAGCTGGGTGGAAATGCGGCGGGTGATCTCAGGATATGACTTCGACATGGACTGCGCTTTCTAACTTT
Source organism: uncultured Asticcacaulis sp. (assembly GCA_946480125.1). Next base: position 11,237 of record CAMLIY010000080.1, on the reverse strand, counting down.
AGGCTTGATCGCCTCTTGCTTATATTAGAATTATCTAATATATTGGCAATATGAACACGCAAAAAAATATATCCGCCGCGCCACTGGATGTCATGGAACGCAGTGCCGGAGAGGCTGAAGCTATGCTGAAACTGCTGGCCAATCGCCATCGCCTTTTGATCCTCTGCCACCTGGTGAAAGGGGGAAAATCCGTTGGTGAATTGAATGAAATGCTTAATTTATCGCAATCCGCCCTGTCTCAGCATCTGGCGAAAATGCGCGAACAGGGGCTGATCAGCGCCGATAAGCAGGGCCAGCAGGTTTACTACGCCATCAAAGACCCTAAGGTTGGCGCCATCCTTTCGACTCTCTATCTCATGTATTGCAACGTTTGATAAATTAGCATTATCTAAAATGAAAGTCTAATCATGTCTGTTAAACCGGTTGATCCCCACACCCTGAACCAATGGCTCTCCCACGATGAAGCCCTGCTGATTGATGTGCGCGAGCCGGCGGAGCACAGCGCCAATCGCATTGCCGGCGCGCATCTCATCCCGCTGGGCCATATCAACACGGCGGCCTTGCCGGATATGACCGGCAAGGCACTGGTGCTTCATTGCCTCAAAGGCGGACGCGGCCAGACCGCGGCGGAGAAGCTTTTGGCGCAAAATCCGGCACTGGAGATTTACAATCTGGAAGGCGGCATAAGTGCCTGGAATGCCGCCGGCCTGAAAAGCCTGAGCCCGGTCACACGTCGGCCGCCACTGCCGCTCGACCGTCAAATCCAACTCACAATAGGCCTTGGCTTGCTGGCGACAGTCGCGCTCAGTCTGCTGGTTTCTCCGTACTTTATCGCCCTGGCCGCGATTTTTGGCACAGGCCTGACCATCGCCGGCCTGACCGGCTTTTGTGGGCTGGGCATTCTGATGGCCAGAATGCCGTGGAACCACACCTAGCCGAACAGATTTTTCAGTTCCCGCGGCTGCGAGCGCAGATATTGCGGCGGCGCGTCAACCTGGGCGCCCAGTTCGGCGGCGGCATGCCATGGCCAGCGCGGGTCATAGAGCATGCCCCGCGCCAGGGCGACGAAATCGGCCTGGCCGCTGACGATGATCTCTTCCGCCTGTTTGGGTTCGGTGATCAGGCCCACCGCGAAGGTGGGGATGCCGGTGGCCTTGATGGCCTCAGCGAACGGCACCTGATAACCGGCCTTCAACGGTATCTGCTGGTGCGGCGACAGACCGCCGGACGAGGCGTCGATCCAATCCACGCCGCGCGCTTTCAGTTCTTTGGCTAAGGCAACCGTCTGGTCAATATCCCAGCCGCCCTCTACCCAGTCACTGGCCGAGACACGGACACCGACCGGCTTGCCCGCCGGGAAGGCCGCGCGCACGGCCTCAAAGACTTCGAGCGGGAAGCGCATGCGATTTTCCAGCGCACCGCCGTATTCATCCGTGCGCTGGTTCGACAGCGGTGACAGGAACTGGTGCAGCAAATAGCCATGGGCGGCGTGGACCTCTATGGCATCGATACCGAGGCGATCCGCCCGCTTCGCCGCCGCCACGAAAGCCTCTTTCAAGCGCTCAAGACCCGCAGCGTCAAGCGCGATCGGCGTGGTCTGGTCGTCCGTATAAGGCAAGGCAGATGGCGCGTGGGTCAGCCAGCCACCTTCGCCTGCCGGCACCTGGCCATTGCCCTTCCACGGCGCATAGGTCGAGGCCTTGCGGCCGGCATGGGCCAGTTGCACCGCCACGGAGATATGAGAATAACGCCGGATGGCCGCCAATACGGGCTTGAGCGCTTCTTCGGTGGCGTCATCCCATAAACCGAGGTCCTCCGGCGATATGCGCCCGTCAGGCTCGACCGCCGTGGCTTCCAGTATCAGCAGGCCCGCGCCGGAAAGCGCCATATGCCCAAGATGGATCATATGCCAGTCGGTCGCCTGGCCATTTTCCGCCGAGTACTGACACATGGGCGAGATGACGATCCGGTTCTTCAACACCAGATCACCGAGCGTATAGGCAGAAAACAGCGCGCTCATGAAGGTCTCCTTTTTATGACCGCCTATATCTGGAGGCTTTATCGCGTTTGCGCCAGTGACTTTGTGATGAAACTTGTCTGGCATGATAAAACCCGCCAATAAGAGGCCATGATGCAACTGACCCGCATGAAGACAATACCTTACCTGCCCCTGCTTACGGGGTTGATGCTGCTGCGTCTGATGGCGGCGGCTTGCACGGGGCTGGTGCCGGACGAGAGCTATTACTGGCTGTGGGCGCAGCACCTGGCCTTTGGCTATTATGACCATCCGCCGATAGTGGCGTGGTGGATCGGCGCTTTCACCTGGTTATCGGATGCGGCGCTGGTGGTGCGGCTGCCGTTTGTCCTCAGCTTCGCGGTCTTGAGCTGGCTGATTTACGATACCGGCAAGACGCTTTTCAGCGAAGCCATCGCCCGCCGCGCCCTGCTGTGGCTAAATGCCTGTTTGCTATTGAGTATCGGTTCCGTTGTCGCCACCCCCGATCCGCCAAGCGTGCTTATGTGGGCCGGCGGCTTGTGGGCGCTGGCAAGGTTACAGGCCAGTGGCAAGGGCCAGTGGTGGCTGGTGTTTGGCCTTTTCGCCGGACTGGGCGTCGACGCCAAGTATACCAATTTTTTCTTAGGCTTAGGCGTCATGGCCTGGTTTCTGCTCGACAGGCCTGCACGCAAATGGTTGCTGACACCGTGGCCGTGGCTGGGTGGTGTGATCGCTGTGGCCGCCATGGCACCGAACCTGATATGGAATGCCCAACATGGCTGGATCACCTTCACCAAGCAATTTGGTCGCATCGAAGGCGCGCATTTTACGGCACAGTATTTGCCAGAATTTGTGATCTCGCAGATTTTGCTGATCAATCCGCTGATATTTATGTTTGTGGTCCTGGGCGTCGTGGCGTGGTGGAAAAAGCGCAGCGACTCCAGCCTGACCCTGCTCGTCGCCCTGCCTCTGCCCTTTCTGGCCTATATGCTGGTCCATGTCTTTCATGACCGCATCCAGGGCAATTGGCCGGCGCCGGTCTTTCCCGGTCTGGTCCTGCTGGCGGCGGCAAGTGCGGAAGGCGGCAAGTTTGGCTGGGCGCGCAAATGGGCAGCGCAGTCAGGCATTGGCTTGAGCGTAATTGCCTTGATGCTTATGGCACTAAGCCCTATCCTGCCGCAGCAAAGCGGCACGGCGGCCTTGGGTCTGGGGTGGACAAAGCTCGCCCAGGATATTCAGTCAAAACAAAAGGAGACCGGTGCAGCCTGGATCGCCACTACCGATTATAACAGCCAGGGCGAACTCAGCCTGCACATGCCGGACGCTACAGTCATCGGCATGGCAGAACGGGACCGCTACGCCTGGCCGCAACCGAAAACGACAGACCGCGCCCTGATCGTGTTGTCGGCCAAATATGCCGCCACGCTCGATACCTGCTTCACCGACCTGAGCGAGGTCGGCACGGTGTCCAGATTGAAAAAGCCCGGCAAGAAAACGGATTTCCGCCTCTTTACCGGGCGTCTTAAATCGGCGGATTGCCAGTTGCCGATTGTCGCAGACTAAACCAGCGTCGCCTCAAGCGTGATTGGCACCGAAGACAGCGCCTTGGAGACCGGACAATTGGCCTTGGCACCGGCGGCGATGGCGTCGAACTGCTCCTGGGAAATACCGGGGATTTTCGCCGTCAGTTTCAGCGTGATGCCGGAGATCGCAAAGCCGCCTTCGGCCGGATCAAGCTTGACCGCGGCTTCGGTATCGATGCTGTCGGCTGTAAACCCGCCCGCGCCCAGCGCGAACGCCAGAGCCATGGAGAAACAGCCGGAATGCGCCGCGGCGATCAGTTCTTCCGGATTGGTGCCGGCCTGACCATCCGCATTCTCAAAGCGGAGCTTGAAGCTATAGGGCTGGCTGTTCAGCACCTTGCTCTGCGTTGTCAGCGTGCCTTCGCCCTGCTGGCCATTACCGGCCCAATGGGCCTGTGCGGTACGGATCATGCGGAACTCTCCTTTTTGATGAATTGAAGCCCCATTCCTATCCCCCTTTATACGACAACTCAATGAAGCCTTGCCGCTTTTCCTTTGTCTGATTTGCAAGTAACGCCTATGAAGGCAACAGATATGGGGAGACGGCATATGCTAACCGATACCGCGCCCGCAAAGGGTCGTTCTTTCACGCTCTTTCTGCTGATCATCGTCTATGCGCTGAACTTCCTCGACCGGCAGATATTGAGTATCCTCAAAGAGCCGATCGCCGCCGAACTGCACCTCAATGATGCACAACTCGGCTGGATGGGCGGACTGGCGTTTGGTTTGCTCTACAGCATCCTGGCCATTCCCGTCGCCTGGCTGGCGGATCGGTATTCACGGGTCTGGATCATAACCGCTTCGCTGGCCATTTGGTCAGGGTTCACGGCGGCCTGCGGACTAGCCACGACGTTTCCCCAGATGTTCCTAGCGCGTATGGGTGTCGGCATTGGCGAAGCCGGCGGCGCCCCCCCGGCCTACAGCCTGATCGCTGATCTCTATCCACCTAAACAGCGCGCCCGCGCCCTGTCGGTCTATTCGCTCGCTATCCCGATCGGCAGCGCCGCCGGCATCCTTTTCGGTGGGCTGATGGCGGCGGCGGTCAACTGGCGCTGGGCCTTTCTGGTGATCGGCGGTATTGGTGTGCTGATGGCGCCGGTCTTGCGTCTGCTGGTCAAAGATCCGGTACGTGGCCGGTTCGATACGGCGCCGGCCAAACCCTTGTCATTCGGTGCGGTGGTCAAACTGGCGGCCGGCAAGCCCAGCTTCTGGCTTATAGCGTTCGGCGCGTCCTTCGCCTCGCTGGTCGGTTACGGTTTCCTGTACTGGTTCCCGACCTTCCTGGCGCGGTCGCTGCACATGGATATCGTCAGCCGGTCGGAACTGTTCGCCGGGGCTTTCCTGATCAGTGGCATTATCGGCATTCTGGGGGGCGGCATATTGGGCGATAAGCTCGGCCCCGTATATAAGGGCGCCTATCCGCTGATTCCCGCTATCGCTTTTGTGCTCTCCGCGCCGCTGTATGCCCTGTGCGTCATGGCGAAAACACCCCACGAGGCGTTCTTCCTTATCCTGATCCCGCAGGCACTCGGCCTGATGTGGTTCGGACCATTGGTGACGGCCATCCAGCACCTCGGCCCGGCCTCTTCCCGCGCCCAGATGGCGGCGCTGTTCCTGCTGATCACCAACCTGATTGGCCTCAGCGCCGGGCCTTATTTTTTCGGCAAGGTGTCGGACCTGTTGAAACCGGAATATGGCGTAGACTCGATCAAATGGGCCTTTGTGATCGGTTTGGTTTTTTATCTGATGGCGGCGGCTCTGCTTCTGCTGGCGTCCAGAACGGTCAAAAAGGACTGGGTGGACTAGGCCATAAAAAGAGCCCTCCGGTCAGGGGACACCGGAGGGCTCATGACAAGATCAAGTTAGCCAGGGGTAAGCTATTGCTTGATCTTGGATATCTTGGTGCCCTCGATGGAAACACCGGCCATCAGGCCCTTTTGATCGAAAATGAAAGCGTAGGCGTCGTCCTTCAGGGTAGAGGTCGACAGGTTGCGGGCCACCCCCTCATCGACCACGACCACCGTAGGCCCCACGCCGATTTCAATGCCCGAACTGTCATGCAGGTATTTCACGGCGCTGTCGGTCATCAGGAAAACCACATAGCCATAGGATTGCGCACCCGCTTGCAGTCCCCAGGAGCCTGAGAAGGAATTGTAGTAGTTTTCGACGCCACCATTAGCCAGCAGTTCGCCCTCGCCATAGGCGCCGCCAAAAACTAGTCCCGCCTTAACGATACTTGGGAAAACCAGAATGGCCTTCGCCTTGCTGCCGATCAGCTTGGCCGTGGCATTGCTGGCATAAAGCGAATTAAGGGCAGATTGGGCATCGTTGTTAATATCAGCCTTGGTTGCGGCTTCGGCGACCTGGGGCATCGCGGCGGGAATCATTGCAGTGGTGGTCATTGCCAGCGCAAGAGCAAAACCATTGCTGGTCAAGGCGGAGAACTTAAACATGAACGATAACCTCAGATAGGTAAACAGGTTCAGCCACACCTTTCTATCCACCTCGTCCATAGGTTTGCGATGGGTAGCCATCAAGCAAAATGTCAGGATCATATAAGCCCTCCCACGCCGATCAAAGGTTGACATATGATGTATTATGTTTGAAGTAATCATATATTCATGCGGCGCGCAGACCGCCGTTTCAAATATAAGTGGGAGATGATAATGCCGGCCGACCGCCACCTGACCCTTGCTGCCATCCTGGCTTTTGCCATAGTTTTGCCGGCCCACGCCCAGACGAAATGGACGCATCCGCACAGCGCTGTCTATGTTTCTCCCACAGGTGACGACAATGCGGATGGCTCGGCGACGCACCCCTTCAAGACACTTTCGCGGGCGCAGAAAGCCGTCCGTGCCGCCAACACCTCTGGCGACGTCACGGTCACTCTGGCCGACGGCATCTATCCGCTGACCGCGCCGCTGGTCTTTACCCAGACCGATGGTGGCCAGAAGGGCTTTAATGTCACCTGGCAGGCTGCGCCCCAGGCCCGTCCGGTTCTGTCCGGCGGCACGGCCATCACCGGATGGACGGTTTATGATGCCGCCCGGAATATATATGTCGCTAATGTGCCGAAGGGCACGGACAGCCGACAGCTTTGGGTTAATGACTCTCTGGCCGAACGCGCCCAGATGGAGATTTCACGCGACGCCGTGACCTTCACCGAAGCCGGCATGACCATAAAGGACTCCAGCCTCAACACGCTCGCCGCCCTGCCTGACCAGCACCGCATCGAGATCGAAAGCCAGGGGTTTTTCACCTCGCGCTTTTCGCCGGTAGAAAAGATCACAGGCAATACGATCACCATGCAGCAGCCCGCCTGGGCCAATAATATCTGGGGCTATGACAGCATCCCTTACCCGTTCCATCCCGAATGGTCGCATCTCTATCTGCAAAACAGCCTGGCCTTCCTGACCAAGGCCAACCAGTGGTATATCGATCCGGCCGCTGGCAGGCTCTATTACAAGCCCGCCAAAGGGGTTGATATCGCCAAGGCGAAGGTGATCCTGCCGCGCCTGGAGGTGCTGGTCAGCGCCGCCGGCACGCCTGAGGCCCCCGTGACCGACCTGAAATTTTCCGGCTTGCAATTCTCCTACACGTCATGGATGGGCCCCTCCTCACCCGAAGGTTTCGCCAGCCAGCAAAGCGGCTCCTTCCTAACCGGCAAGGCGGCGGCCTATCCGAAGAATGTGCTGGAGGTCTGCCAGACCGGCTGTCCGGAATTCGAGACCGTGCGCGATAAATGGCACCAGACGCCCGCCGCCGTGCAGTTCGCCGCCGCCCAGCATATCGTGCTCGATGGCAATGTCTTCGCCCATCTCGGCCAATATGCGCTCGGTATCGGCAATGACCGAAACGCCAACCTGTCCGGACAGGGCCTCGCCACGGCCGATATCGTCGTGTCGCGCAATGTCTTCACCGACCTGGCCGGCGGCGCCATCCTGTCCGGCGGCGTGCTGCCTGACGCCCACCATCCCTCCGATCCCAAACTGACCAACCGGCAACTGGTGATCGAGAACAACCTGATCCAGAACATCAGCCAGGACTACAAGGACAATTCCGCCATTCTCTCCACCTATGTGTGGAATACAGTCATCATTCACAACGATATTTCGGGCGCGCCGTATGATGCCATCGATGTCGGCTATGGCTGGGGCTATGTCGATGCCGGCGGCAATCCGAACTACCGCACCCGTCAGCGCGGCTATGACGCCATAGCCCAGGGCGGCGGCGGCCAGCCGGTCTATGACACCCCGACCACGCACAAGGATGTCTTTGTCGGCTTCAACCGCGTATACAAGGTCAAGCAACTGTTCAACGACGGCGGGGCCATCTACAATCTCGGCGCCTGCCCGGACTGCGTCTTCGCTGAAAACCACGTCTTCGATATCGGCGACCGTATCGCCCTCTATTTCGATGAAGGCTCGCGCGGCATACTGGCACGCAACAATGTGGTCGAAGACGCCAGCCAATGGCTGAACATTAATACCGCCCGCTCCGCCCTGCCGCTGCGCACCTCGGTCAATAATACCGCCCGCGGCAACTGGCACAACACCACCACGACCGGCGGCATCTGGACGGCCTATCAGGAGGACCTGATCGTCGATGACCACCTGATCACTAACGGCCAGTGGCCCGATGAGGCGAAACAGGTCATGGCCAATGCCGGCATCATGCCCGAAGCCGGTCCGGTCGAATTCGGCGACGTCAAACCGCGCGTCAAACCGGCGGATTGGCCGAGGCCGGATGGCTCGCCCTTGGCTGAAAAGATCAGGAAACAGCCATGATCCGGCGCACGCTCCTGACCGGCGCGGCGGCTTTGTTTGCCCTGCCCGCTTTTGCCCAACACGGCCTGTTCGATGTGCGTGATTTCGGCGCGCGCGGTGATGGTGTTACGCTGGATACCGCCGCCATCAATAAAACGATCGCCGCCGCTTCAAAAGCGGGTGGTGGTACGGTGCTGCTGCCGGCCGGCCATTATCTCAGCTTTTCCATTCGGCTGCTTGACAAGATTACACTTTTACTCGCCGAAGGCTGCATCCTGGAAGCCGCTGATCCGGCGATCCACAAGGGCAGCTATGACTTTGCCGAAGCCGACCTGCCCGAACAGTTCCAGGATTTCGGCATCACACAGTTCCATTGCAGCCTGGTCTATGCCGACGGCGCCAGCGATGTGTCGATCATCGGGCGCGGGATGATCTTCGGCAAGGGATTGGTGCGCGAGGATGCCGGCGCGCGCTGGCATGGCGTCACCGGCTGGAGCGCACCGCGTTCGGCCGATCCCAAGGAAATCGCCATGCAGGGCAAGGGCATCCGCGCGATTGGTCTGAAGAACTGCCGCAATGTGCTGGTGCGCGATGTCACCATCCTGCAAGGCGGCCATTTCGCCTGCCACCTGCTCGGCTGCACCAACGCCACCATCGACAACATCACGGTCGATACCAACCGCGACGGCATCGATATCGACTGCTGCCGCGATGTCCGCGTCACCAATTGCCGGGTCAATGCCCCCAAGGATGACGGCATCGTCGTCAAGGCGAGCTATGCCCTCGGTCGTAAGGTGGCGTGTGAGAATATCAGCATAACCAATTGCCATACCTCGGGTTTTGAGACCGGCTCGGTGATCGATGGCAGCTATCGCCTGTCGGATTACCGCTCGGTCGATGATATCGGTGTGCTGGGCCGCATCAAGCTCGGCACCGAGAGCAATGGCGGCTTCCGCAATATCCTGATCAGCGATTGCACCTGCGAAAATACGCGCGGCATCCTGGTCGGTGTGGTCGATGGCGGCGTATTGGAAGATGTCGTCGTCTCGAATATCATCCTGCGCAATCCGGTCAATCATCCTTTGTTCGTACGTCAGGCGGCGCGCCTGCGGGCGCCGGAGGGCACCACGGTGGGCGCCTGCCGGCGGGTGCGATTCGACAACATCCAGGTCTCCGGCGCCGATGGCCGTTATCCGTGCGGTGTGCAGGGCATTCCCGATGCGCCGGTCATGGATGTCAGCTTCTCAAATGTCCATGTGGTCAGTTCCGGCGGTGGCGCGGCTGAAGACGCCGCACGGACGCCGAAGGAAAAGCGCGAGGCCAGCCTGGAGATCAGCTTCATGGGCACCCTGCCCGCCTACGGTTTCTATGCCCGCAATGTACGGGGCCTGCGCCTGACTGACTGCACCTTCGATGTCGAAAAACCTGACGCCCGTCCGGCAATTGTGCTGGATGATGTGAAAGGCAGCCGCATTGACGGCTTTGCCGCAAGCGCAGTCGTTCAGAAAAACGGCTCGGACGTCACCATTACTGCCTAAGCACCGGCGTGTGAAACGTTCAGCCTTGAGTCGAGTGCTAGCCGGCTAGCGACGCGGGTACCCTAAGTACCCGCTAGCGACGACTGCGACGCAATCGGCCAAGGATGGGCGTTTTCACCCTTTCAAACTGGTGGGGCGACGTTTCTTCCATGACCCTTCGATATGATCGCGCATGGCTTTTGCCGCTGCATCGCCGTCATGCTTCAGGATGGCCTGGTAGACCTCGGTATGGGCCGCGTGGGTTTCCTTGATATGCTCGACATTGAGCTTGCCCGAATAGTTCAGGTTTTTCAGCGCCTTGCCCTGAATACTGTTAATGATGGCTTCACTGAGCTTATCACCCGAAACCCGCATGATGATGTCGTGGAACTTAACGTCTTCATGGACATAGGCCGCCGGTGTCTGGATCAGGCTTTCAAGCGTCTCCATCTGCGCCGTCAGTTCGGCGACCTCTTCAGGTGTCGCCTTCTTCGCCGCCTTCGACGCCATAGAGGCTTCGAGCGTCACCCGGATTTCGATCAGGTTATCGAGATAGGTCAGGCCGTCATCACGCTGGAAAAGCGCGCCCAGCACCATCGGATCAAGCAGGCTCCAGTGCGACGAATCCTGCACAATCGTCCCGCGCCCCTGTTGCGAAATGACCAGTCCCTTTTCCGTCATGGCGGTGGTCGCCTCACGGATGACCGTGCGGCTGACCTCAAACATGTCGCACAGCACGTTTTCCGGCGGCAGGGCCGAACCGGCCGGATAGACCTCGGTCACGATGGCGGTCACCAGATCTTCGACGACGGCGACGGCCAGGCGCGGACGGCGGCGGGCATTACGGGCGGAAAAGGCTACGGTGGTATTCAAGCGTCTTAACCTCAAGAGTCGATTCTGGGATGAGCCTATCACGGAATACGGAAAACCAGCATGGCTTTCAATTTTACCGCAACCGCACACAATTGAGAATATGTCATATATTTTTTCACCCGCTGCAAGCCTTATTAAAACGCTTTTTCAAAGACTTAGATATCCAAAGGTTTGCGGAGCGCGATTCATTGCTTGCCAAGCATATATAGCAATGTTAGATTTCATAATACATATTATAACTTACGCTGCGAAAACAGATCGCGGTGAAAACGTTGACCAGAAAGACCCCAGATGAAGATTACCGGCTATCGCAGCCTCACCACGATTCATGATTGGGGCCGGCCGATCGGCGATGTCAACGGGCTGGTACATTCAGGTATCACCGATGTGCCCATTCTGCTGCTGGAAACCGACGAGGGACTGACCGGCGTGGGCCTGGGCGCCCATGCCGACATCGCACGTGTCTTTCCGGCGGTCGAAGGTGAAGATCCGCGTGCCGTTT
>CAMLIY010000079.1 GCA_946480125.1 uncultured Asticcacaulis sp. | reverse complement strand
GAGCCGGTTTCCAGCTTGAAGGCCATTTCAAAGCCATCCTGGAAGCGATCGGCCGGATTGGGCGCCAGGGCCTGCAGGATCACGCTGTCGAGCCAGGCCGGCAGATCACCGCGCCGGCTGCCGAGGCTTTCCGGCTTGTTGAAGCGCGGAGTCTGGCCGGTTTCGATCTCGCCGAACGGATAGGCGCCGCCAGTGAACATCCGGTAAATCGTCACCCCCATGGCGAAGATATCCGAGCGCTCATCCCCCGGTTTGCCGTCGAAAAGCTCCGGCGCCTTGTAACTGGGCGTGCCCGGCACGAACAGGCTGTCCTTGTCGATACCGGGAATGCGCGCCACGCCGAGATCGACCAGCTTAAAGCCGCCATCGTTCGTCAGAATGATATTTTCAGGCTTGACGTCGCGGTGAATGATGCCAGCGCGATGCAGCGACCCCAGGGCCTTGGCCAGCTTGGTGGCGATGCCGACGCCTTCCTTCAGCGTAATTTTCGGGCTGCGCGACAGGCGATGTTCGAGGGTTTCGCCGACATAATAGGGCTGCGCAACATAGAGGCAGGTCTGGCGGCCGGGGGCGATATCGAGCACCGAACCGATCCACATATGCTGCACGCGGCTGGCCACCCAGGCTTCGCGCATGAAAGCCGATCGCGCTGAGGTTTCCGAACCGATGGTATGGGGCTTGGGGAATTTCAGGACGACATTGGCGCTGATGCCGGTGCGGAATTCGCGCAGATCGCGCGCCCGGAAAACACGACTATAAATGCCATCCGCCAGTTGCCGCTCCAGCTTGAAGCCATCGATCGTTTCACCGACATGCGGGGGCTCGATGATCGGCAGCCGGGAGATGGCGAGATTGAGATCTTCGATGGTGGCCGGCGGCAGATCGATGACATCGATCACCATGGCCGTGGCATTATCGTCGCCGCCGTGGGCGATAGCCTGACTGACCAATCTTTGCGCAGTCTCCTCCGATGATGCACGGCCATCGAGCAGGGCCAGGATCTGAGCCTGGCTCATGAAGCCGTGGACGCCGTCCGAACACAGCATCAGCCGATCATGCGGGAAGATATCGTGCGCGCCGTAATCGATGCGAATGGCCTCTTCGGCGCCGACCGCACGGGTGATAAAGGGGCTGCCGTCCGGCCCTTCAGGCTTGTGATCCTGCGTAAGCTGTTCGAGTTGTCCTGCGCGCAAACGGTACAGCCGCGTATCGCCGGCGTGGAAGCTGTGCAGCCGCCGGCCCTTGATGACGATACCGGTAAAGGCGGCGCACATACCTTTCAGGTTTTCGTTTTTCTGACCCTCGCGGAACAGCCAGTAATTAATGCTTTCCAGGGCCCGCGCCGCCGTCTTTTGCGGTGACAGCAGTTCGCTCTGGCCGAGATAATCATCGATGAAGGTGCGTACAGCAAGCTCGGCCGCCACGCGTCCGCCCTTGCGGCCGCCAACGCCATCGGCCAGGGCCGCGACCGCGCCATGATGACGCTGGCCATCCTCCAGGCACAAAGCGGCAAAATCCTGGTTTTCATCGCGCTTGCCGATATCACTGGCAAAACCGGCGGCGATCTCAAGCTTGGAAGCGTTCTGTGTCGGGGTCATGCCCTATGTGTGCCTGTGCGAACCGCGTTCGTCCAGAGGCGGACGGATTTAGCGCCGTGGCGTGTCTTTTTTCTTACAGCCGGTCCAGTGGCAGAACCTCGACGCGCGCACCGGCATTTTGTGGCCGGCTGTTGGCGGGCAGGCGGATCAGGGCGTCAGCGCGGGCAAAAACACTGACCAGCGAGGAGTCCTGATCGTCAAACGCCGTCACCTGTAATTGTCCCTGCAAGGAGGACCCGATCTTGGCGCGCAGAAAAGCTTCGCGTGGCCCGGCGGAAGGGAGTCGTGCCTGCGTTACCGCGGTAATGAAGGGATTGACTTCCATCATGCCCAAGGAGGCCTCGATCCAGGTTTTGAGGAACAGTTGCGCTGTAACAAAGGCCGAAGCCGGATTGCCGGGCAGGCTCAACACGCGCATACCCTTGGTGAGGCGGCCAAAACTGGTCGGCTTGCCGGGACGCACCGCCACCGAGGCGAAATCGAGCGCCAGGCCTAGCTTTTCCAGGGCGGGGCGTACAAGATCGTAATCGCCGACACTGGCGCCGCCGACCGTGACGATCAGATCGGCCTTGACGTTTTTCAGCGCTTTATAAATGCCCTTGGCGTCATCTGCCTGGACACCGAGATAACTGGCCTTGCCACCCCATTGCTTGATCAGGGCCATCAGGGCGTGGGACGCTGATTCATAAATCTGGTCCGGCTTCGGCATTTGTCCCGGCAGGACCAGTTCATCACCGGTACACAGGACGGCAATTTCCGGCCGCCGCCAGACCGGAACAGTGTCCAGTCCCGCCGCCGCGATCAGCGAAAGGCGCCACGGATCAAGCCGAACCCCCGGTTCCAGCAGGGTGTCACCCGCCTTGAAATCCTGCCCGGCCTTGCGGATATGGGTCGGCATCGGGTTGCGGCCATCCGGCGTGACATCGATCACGCCGTCTCTCGCGACGACATTTTCCTGAATGACAATGGCATCGCAATCGGCCGGCACCGGCGCGCCTGTGAAGATACGCACCGCCTCGCCCACCGCCACCTGGCCGGTATAGCTGCGGCCCGCCGAGCTTTCGCCCACAATATGCAGGGTGATCTGTTTGGCTTTCAGACGCAGGGAATCCATCCGAACCGCATAGCCATCCATGGCTGAAGCATTGAAAGGCGGCTGGTTACGATTCGCCACGACCGCTTTGGCCAGGACGCGCCCCATGGCCTTGGCCAGCGGCACACGTTCGGCCACCGGGGAAATCGCGCCCTGCCTGACTGCTGCCAGCGCCGCCTCGACCGCAATGTTTTTCATTATTTTTCCTTAAGGCGAGGCATCAGCTCGACCATATTGCATGGCCCGTGGCGGCTATCGAGCTGCCAGCGAATGACCTTGTCCCACCCGTCCTTGACCGCCCCATTCGAGCCCGGCAGGCAGAAGATAAATACGCCGTCGATAATGCCGGCCAAGGCGCGCGATTGCAAGGTGGAGAGACCGACCGTCTGGTAACTCAGCATGTGGAAGATGGTCGAGAAGCCCTCGATCCGCTTGGTCAGCAGCGGTTCGATGGCTTCGGGCGTCACGTCGCGGCCGGTAATGCCGGTGCCGCCGGTGGTGACAATGGCGTCTATCTCACCGGTATTGACCCATTTCATCACCTTGGCGCGAATGGCGTCGATATCATCCCTGACGATATTGCGGCGGACGACGCTGTGGCCGGCGGCCTCGATGCGCTTTACCAGCACATCGCCGGAGGTGTCGCTTTCCTCGTCACGCGTATCGGAAATGGTCAGGACGGCGAGACTGACCTTCCGGAAGGGGCGCGTCTCGTCGATGCGCCCGCCGCCCAGAAAGGCCTTGTCTGTTTCTGTTATCTCGCTCATGCCGGCCTCATCTGTTGTCTTGACAACAGATTTAGGCACAACCCTGCTTTATCTCAAGCGAAAACACCTTCGTGACTGAGCAACTCGGTATAGGCCGTTTCCAGTCCCGCAATGACGGTCGCATCCGTTGCCAGGACTTCGGGGAAGACGGCGCGCAGCGCGAGGAACCGCCCGACATCCGCCACTGTATCATCGCAAGTCTTGCCCAGGGCGATCAGCTCATCCGCCAGCGGATCGGTAATGGCCTCGCCGGAAATGGCTTTCGCCCGCACAAATCGCATCCAGGCCACCAGCGGCAGACATAGCCGGCGGATATTCTGGCCGCGATCGAGCGCCTCAGTCAGCGAACTCAGGATACGGATCGGCAATTTCTGCGAACCGTCCCAGGCGATCTGCGCCAGTTTGTGGACGATGGCCGGATTGCGGAAGCGCTTGAGAATGTCTTCGCTATAGGCCACCAGGTCGAGGCCTTCCGGCGCTTCAAGCAGGGGCACGACATCGTCAATCATCAGCCTGCGCACTATATCCGCCAGTTCGATGTCCTTCATGGCTTCGGAAACACTCTCATAACCGCGGCCAAGCCCCATATAGGCCAGGGTCGAATGGGGGCCATTGAGCAAACGCAGCTTGGCGCGTTCGTAGGCTGGCACGTTGTCAGTCAGGGTCACGCCGACGCTTTGCCAGTCAGGGCCGTTTTCGTGTACATATTTTTCGATGACCCACTGGGTGAAGGCTTCGCGCTGGATAGGCCAGGCGTCTTCCGCGCCGATCGCTTCGGCCACACGGGTGCGCAGGGCGTCATCGGTAGCCGGCGTGATGGAATCGACCATGGTGCAGGGACATTGCAGATTTTCATGAATCCAGCGCGCCAGATCGTGATCCGACTGCCCGGCGAAAACCGTGACGGCCTCCTTCAGGCGTGTGCCGTTTTTCGGCAGGTTGTCGCACGGAATTAAGACAAACGGTGTCAGACCGGCCTGTTTGCGGCGGCGCAGGCCTTCGGCCACATAGCCAATAAACGATTTCGGCGTCTGCGGATTGGCAAGGTCATGAATAATGTCCGGGTGCTGAAGATCGAGCGAAAAGTCGGGCGCCAGGCAATAACCCTTTTCGGTGACGGTCGAGGTAACGATTTCGACCGACGGACGGGTCAGGCGTTCAAAAACGGCTTCAATATCCTCAGGCGCGACCAAGACTTCACGCATGGCGCCGATAAGGCGATAACTGATCTCTTCGTCAAGAATGGCCAGGGTGTAAAGGCCGTCCTGGGGCATCAACGCATCCCGTACGCCTGTCGAATGTAACGAAACACCGCAGATGCCCCAGCGCGTATCTGATGCCGCCAACGCGTTGAAATAGGCCGCCTGGTGGGCGCGGTGAAAGGCGCCGGGACCAAAATGGACCACGCCGATATCAAGCGTGGCGGGATCGTAAGCGGGCTTGATGGCATTGGCGGTCGCGAGTGTAAGCAACGAAAGCATATTAAAGCGTAACTCCATTTTTCCAGATGGCGATTTCGCGCTCATCGTTTTTTTCATTGCAGGCGGGTTGGCCCGAAGCGGTTTTGAGGATCAGGTCCATCAGGTCGTCGGCGGTTTGTTCCAGCGTCTGACCTTCGAGAACCTGACCGGCATTGAAATCAATCCAGCGTGGCTTATGTGCCGCCAGGGCTGAATTGGAGGCAATCTTGAGCGTGGGGGCCGGGAAACCGAGCGGTGTGCCGCGGCCGGTGGTGAAAAGCACGATCACCGCGCCGGCGGCGGTCAGGGCCGTTGAAGACACGGCATCGTTGCCTGGTGCTTCCAGCAGGGAAAGCCCCTGTTCGCGGGCGCGTTCGCCATAACGCATGACGGCGTTCAGTGGGCTATGGCCGCCCTTTTGCACGGCGCCGAGCGATTTTTCCTCAAGCGTGGTGATGCCGCCGGCCTTATTGCCCGGCGACGGGTTTTCAAAGACCGGCTGCTTGTGTTCGATGAAGTAGGTCTTGAAATCATTGACCACATCGACGACCTCGTGAAAGACCTGCTCATTCTTCGCCCGGTTCATCAGGCCGCGTTCGGCGCCGAAGACTTCCGGGATCTCGGTCATGATCGCCTTGCCGCCGGCAAACGCCACACGATCAGCGATCAGCCCGACCAGCGGATTGGCCGTCAGGCCGGAAAAGGCATCCGATCCGCCGCATTTGACGCCAATCGTCAGGTCGCGAACGGAACAGGTTTCACGCCGGTCTTTTTCGACTGCCGAAACCAGTTCTTCCAATGCTTCGATACCGGCTTCATGCTCGTCCTCGACCATCTGCGCCGCGAAATATTTCAGGCGATCAGAAGGGCGATCTATCTCCTTGATAAGGGCGGAAAGCTGGTTATTTTCACAGCCCAGGCCGACGATCAGCACGCCGCCGGCATTAGGATGCATGGCTAATGAAGCCAGCAATTTGCGGGTATGGTCGAGATCGTCGCCCAGTTGGGAGCAACCGAGCGGATGTGTCAGGGCATAGATGCCATCGACACGTCCTTTAAAGCGTTCGGACGCGCGGCGCGCCAGTCGTTCAGAGGTTTTCGCCACGCAGCCGACCGTACATAAAATCCAGATTTCATTACGGATGCCAACCTGACCGTCATGGCGGCGATAGCCCTGAAATATTCCTTCGGTCAAGTTTGGCGCCGGTGCGGCGGGCGCCGGCTGATAGCTGTAGTCTTCCAGGCCATTCAGGGCCGTGACCAGATTATGGGCGTGGACATGCTCACCGGCGGCGATGTCTTGCGATGCCTTCCCTATGCAGAAGCCAAGCTTCATGACGTCATCGCCGCTTCTTATGTCTTTCAGGGCAATCTTGTGACCCTTTGGCACGTCATTACGCATAACGATTTCACGGCCGTCACAGACGATAACATAGCCCGCTGTCAGGTCCTGAAGGGCGACAGCGACCGAATCAAGGGCGCTAACTCTTAACCAGGAACGCGATATACCTGCGGGGTCGTCCGCCATGCCAAACTCCAAGATGTGTTTTACAAATAATGATACCGGTGTCATAAACCTGTGGCGAGGTCATTTCAAGAAAATAACTATTCACTTACCACGAAGCCCGCTACCCATGTCGCAACAAGACGATCAGGCCCAAAAATATGTCCGAAGACGATATCGAGGAATTTATTCAGCGCCGCAAGAAGGCGACGATCAACGATGTGGCCCGGCTGGCGCGGGTGTCCAAAAAAACGGTGTCGCGGGTTATCAACAAATCACCCAGCGTCAAGGCCGAAACGCGTGACAGTGTCAACGCCATCATTGAACGCATCGGTTTCCGGCCGGATCCTCAGGCCCGCGGCCTGGCTTTCCGTCGCTCTTTTCTGATCGGCCTGATCTACGACAATCCCAACGCGCAATATGTCGTCAATATGCAAATGGGGGCGCTGGATGCCCTGCGCGGTTCCGGCAGCGAACTGGTGGTTCACCCCTGCGACCGTCACAGCGAGCGGTTTATCGAAGACATACGCGATTTCATCGAACTCCAGCGCCTGGCCGGGGTGATTATTCTGCCGCCGATTTCAGAGGACAAGCGCCTGCTGGCCCTGCTGGAGGAACTGGACGTCGACTATGTCCGGGTGTCCGCCCTGCAACCGACCACGGCCAAAGGCGGCTATGCCATCCTGTCAAAAGAGCGCATTGGCTGCCGCGCCGCCGGTGAGCATCTCGCGCTGCTTGGCCACAAACAGATCGGTTTCATTACCGGGCCGGAAGGTTATGTTTCGTCCATTGAGCGCCGGGCCGGCTTCCGCGAGGGGCTTCAGGCGCATGGACTGGATATTGATTGGGAGCTGGAGGCGCAAGGCGCTTATACGTTTGAATCCGGTCACGCCGCCGCACTGAAAATCCTTAGCCGGCCCGACCGCCCAACCGCGATCTTCGCCAGTAATGACGAAATGGCCATCGGCGCTTACAAGGCGGCTTTTGAGCTTGGCCTGCGTATACCCGCCGATCTCAGCATCTGCGGTTATGATGACAGTCCGATGGCATTGCGGGTCTCGCCGCCCCTGACCACCGTCAATCTGCCTAGCCGCGACATGGCCAGGGCGGCCGCTGCGACTTTGCTGGCCGACGAGGACAACCGCAAGCATGAGATAATTTTTGAATCAGGCCTGGTGGTGCGGGAATCAACCGGCAAGGCTTAAAAAGCCTGTTGTCAAACCCGATGACACCGGTTACCTATGCGTCAAATTCTCTCAGGGTCGATCCATGTCCAATCCGCTTTACCTCCACGCAGACCGTCTGTTCTCCAGTGATCCGGTCCAGCGCGCCATCGCCCGTGATCTCTATGCCAGCGTGAAGGCCTTGCCGATCCTGTCGCCGCACGGCCATACCGACCCGTCGTGGTTTGCCGATAACCAGCCGTTCGAGAATGCCACCGCCCTGTTTCTGGCGCCGGACCACTATATTTACCGGATGCTGTATAGCCAGGGTATCGACATGGATGCGGTCGGTGTCGGCTCGAAGGACGGCCCTTCCGACGCCGATGCGCGCAAGGCCTGGCATATCTACGCCGCCAATCAGCATCTCTTTCGCGGCACGCCCTCCTTCATGTGGATGTCGCATGTCTTCGGTGAAATCATGGGCTTCGAAGTGGCGCTCGACGAGACGACCGCCGATTTCTATTTCGACCGGATCGGCGAACTGCTGGCCTCTGAGGCCTACCGCCCGCGCGCGCTTTTTGAGCGGTTCAATATCGAGCTTCTGGCCACCACGGAAGGCCCGACCGACACGCTGGAACATCATGCCAAGATCAAGGCGTCCGGCTGGAAGGGCCGCGTGGTTACCGCTTATCGCCCTGATCCGGTTATTGATCCGGAGCATGAGGATTTCCACCACAAACTGGCGCAATTTGCCGACCTGACCGACGAGGATGTCCATAGCTGGAAAGGCTACCTGGCCGCCCACCGCAAGCGCCGCGATGTCTTCATGGCCCACGGCGCCACCTCAACCGACCACGGTCACCCGACGGCGCAGACGGCCAATCTCTCGCATTCCGACGCCAAGGACCTGTTCCATCGTGTACTGAAAAAGCATGTGTCTGCCGAAGATGCCGAACTGTTCCGTGCCCAGATGCTGACGGAGATGGCGCGGATGTCGCTTGATGATGGCCTGACCATGCAGATCCATCCCGGCGCCTATCGCAATCACAATGCCCAGGTGTTTGATAAGTATGGCCGCGACAAGGGGGCTGATATCCCGATGCCGACCGGCTATGTTCATGCGCTGAAACCACTGCTTGATGCGTTCGGCAACGAAAAGAACCTGACGGTCATCCTGTTTACGCTCGACGAGACCAGTTATGCCCGTGAACTGGCGCCACTGGCTGGTCATTACCCGGTGCTGAAGCTCGGTCCGTCATGGTGGTTCCACGATTCACCTGAAGGCATGATGCGTTTCCGCGAGCAGGTGACCGAAACAGCCGGTTTCTACAATACGGTCGGGTTCAATGACGATACCCGCGCCTTCCTGTCGATTCCGGCGCGTCATGATGTGGCAAGGCGTGTCGACTCGGCGTTCCTGGCGCGTCTCGTCGCCGAGCACCGCCTGCCTCTAGAAGACGCAGCCGCCGTCATCAGGGATCTGACCTATAATCTGCCCAAAGCGGCTTATAAGCTATAGCCAGGCTTTGCGATTTCTTCGAATGCGGTCGCGACTAAGCGAAAAATAAAATAATAACGCTTAAGTTGTAATTGCAATAATAACAACCTTGATTAACACTGTGTTCATTATTCTCGCCTTGAGTGTGCCGCGCACGGCGTTGCCAGCCTGCGTGTCAGAATAAATCACGGAGTAATTTATGTCGAAGCCCGCCAAGACCATGCCGCATATTGTTGATGTTGCGGTAGGCGCGAATATCCGTCTGCGCCGCCGCGCCTTGAAAATGTCCCAGGAGGCGTTGGCGGAGGCGATCGACGTCACCTTTCAGCAAGTGCAGAAATATGAACGCGGCGCCAACCGGGTCAGTGCATCATGTCTTTTTGAAATCTGCCGCACATTCAAATGTCATCCTTCTGATCTGATGCCGGCGCCTGACTGGTACCGGGATGAAAAAACACCCAAATGGATGACGGATGCGCGCGTATTGCATACCCTGCATCCGCGTCTGTTCGAAGCCCTGATTGCCCTGCCGGAGGACAACCTGCGTCTGCTTGTTGCGGGGTTGCAGGCCCTGAGTCCTGAAACGTCATTGCGCGATTTGCACAACCGTGAGGGTGTTGTATGAGTGTCTGCGGGTTGATATAGGTTTATAAGGGTGATTTTTTAGCGGTAGCGTTTGCGTGGGTCTCGTTAATGATGGCGGTATGAGACGACACGCCGCCAAAGATCCCGCCTTTGCTTCCGCCATGAAACTGTTGCGCCAGCGCGCCGGCAAATCGCTGGTTGAGTTACAGGCCGATGTCGGTGTTTCGGCCCAGGCCATCAGCCGCTGGGAGAACGCCGCCGCCACGTGGCCGGACGAGCGGGTGGCGCTTTATTTGCGGGCGGTTGGCGCCAGCGAGGCTGATCTGGACCGCGAGCTCTATTCGGTTTCCGAAGATCCCCTGGCGACGCGATTTCAACGTGCGTCCCCATGGTGGCAAGGTTTTCCAGCGGAATTGGAAAGTCATATCGTTTCCGATGAGAGCATGGCGCCGTGGTGCGAACCGGGGGAAAGGGTCTTCTTCCAGCGTGGACGTCAGCCCAAGCGCCTGGAAGGATGTGTTGTCGAATTGAAGGATGGTGCCCGTCAGGTTCGGCTGTATGAGCGCGAACGCGACGGGTTCCTGTATTTCAAGCGCGTCAACCCCGAAAGTACGGAGCAGGTGCTTCACTCCCATGTGCGGGCGCTTCATCGCATCCTCCTGCGTGGCGATTGACGCCCTGTCTTTTGGGTGATAATTTCAATTTAAAAGTTGAAATTATAACGGGACGTAGCCGTGCCTGAAATCAAGTTAAAAGGGCCGCATATTGTCGATGTGGCAGTCGGCCATAATATCCGTCGCCGGCGGCGCGCTTTGCATATTTCGCAGGAAGCGCTGGCGGCGGCCGTCAATCTCACCTTCCAGCAGATACAGAAATATGAGCGCGGGGCGAACCGGGTTAGCGCTTCCAGGCTGTATGAAATAAGCCGTGTATTGAAGTGTGACGCTGGCGATCTGATGCCGCGGGGTGAGTGGATTGAGGCGCCAGCCGGCGCAAGCTGGCTTCACGACGCGCACGTTTTGTACGGCCGTCATCCGGAGCTGTTTGAACAATTGCGAAAATGGCCGGAAGACCGGCTGCGCCTGTTGCTGGTCACGACCAAAGCGCTTCAACCCGCAACAAAAGCGCGGGCAGGGGAATCTATATGTGAATAGATGGTGACGTGCCTTGTAATGAAAAGGGATCGGCCTACCTGTAGAACTCTCCCCTAATGACAGGATAACGCCCATGTTCCGCTGCGAAGCCTATGCCGCGCCCTCTAACGACCAGCCTTTGGGCCAGCTGACCATAGACCGGCGCGATCCGACGCCGGAAGACGTACAGATCGATATACTCTATTGCGGCGTCTGCCACTCGGATCTGCATACGGCGCGTAACGAGTGGGGCATGACGACCTATCCGGTGGTGCCGGGGCATGAAATCCTCGGTCGCGTCGCCAAGGTCGGCTCGGCCGTCACGAAATTCAAGGAAGGCGATCTGGTCGGTGTCGGTTGTATGGTCGATTCCTGCCGTGTGTGCGGCAATTGCAAGGAGGGCCTGGAGCAATATTGCGAGGTCGGCAATATCCAGACCTTCGGTTCGCCCGATAAGTATCTGGGTGGCACTACCCACGGCGGCTATTCCAAAAGTATTACAGTCTACGAAGGCTTCGTGCTGAAGGTGTCCGAAAAGCTCGATCCGGCGGCCGTGGCGCCGCTGCTCTGCGCCGGCATCACCACTTGGTCGCCGTTGCGCCACTGGAAGGTCGGGCCGGGCATGAAGGTCGGCATTGTCGGTCTTGGCGGTCTCGGCCACATGGGTGTCAAGTTCGCCCACGCCTTCGGCGCCCATGTCGTGCTGTTCACCACCTCGCCGGGCAAGATAGAGGACGGCAAGCGCCTCGGCGCCAATGAGGTCGTGATATCAAAAAATGCCGACGAAATGGCCGCGCATGCCGGATCGTTCGATTTCATTCTTGATTGCGTATCGGCCGATCACGACATCAATGCCTATCTCATGCTGTTGAAGCGCGACGGCACGATGTGCCTGGTGGGTGCGCCGGAGCGGCCGATGCAGGTCGCGGCCTTCCCGCTGCTGATGGCGCGCCGGTCATTCGCCGGGTCGGGTATCGGCGGCATCGCCGAAACCCAGGAGATGCTCGATTTCTGCGCGGAGCACGGGATCACCGCCGATGTCGAGGTCATTAATATCAAGGACATTAACGCCGCCTACGAGCGGATGCTGAAATCGGACGTCAAGTATCGCTTCACCATCGATATGGCGACGCTGGGCGCTGACGCCTTGTAAAACAGCGAAGATTCCCCATTTAGACTATATAGAACGGCGGCTCTGCGAAGGGCCGCCGTTCTGATTCACGGCAGCAGAATGCCCGGTTTTCCGCACAATGCGCATCGCTGCTGAATGTGACGCTTATCCACATATGTGAGTGCATGGGCCCTACATATAGATATGTTGTGGACAGATGAAATTCCCCTCACACCATATATTGCGG
>CAMLIY010000078.1 GCA_946480125.1 uncultured Asticcacaulis sp. | reverse complement strand
ATGTCGGCGCGCACAGCCCGGTCGTCCAACTGACGGGCGAAACCCCGCTCGGCATTTATCAATCGGATCTGGCCCTGGCGAAGAAGGGCTATAATGTCCGTCTGGTCATCGCTGCCGATGCAGGCGTGACCGTTACGGCGACCTTGATCTGGGGCAGCGACCCCGCCACGCGTCAAAGCGTGACGGTGGCGACCGCAACGGACTGGAAAACGGTGCCGCTCAAATTTGATTGCGGCGCGGCAACAACCAGCGGCCGCCTGGAAATTACCGGCACCGGCACCGGCACGTTCCGCATCGGCGCCGTCTCCCTGATGCCGGCTGATAATGTGGGCGGTTTCCGGGCCGATATAATGGCGCGGCTGCGTGAGGTGGACTGCAAGATCATGCGTATGCCGGGCGGTAATTTCCTGTCGGCCTATGACTGGCATTACAGTATTGGTGATCCGGACAAGCGGCCGCCGATCATGGATCCGGTGTGGAATGCCGTGCAGCCCAATGATGTCGGTGTCGATGAACTGCTTTACATGGCTCGCCTGATCAATGTGGAGCCTTATTGGTGCGTCAGTACCGGGTTCGATTCGCCGCGTTCCGGTGCGGAACTGGTGGAATATATCAATGGCGCGGCTACCACCGAATGGGGCGCCAAACGTGCGGCCAACGGCCATCCGGAGCCGTGGCATGTCAGATACTGGGATGTCGGCAACGAGATGTACGGCCACTGGCAGATGGGTCACATCGTCCCCGAACAGTATTACATCAAACATAACCTGTTCGTCGACGCCATGCGCGCCGTCGATCCGACCATCTATATCGCCGCACCCGGCGGCTTTGCTGACGAAATGACCACAGGGCAAGGCATCTTCATCGAAGGCCAGCCACAAGTGGCCATTGGCTCAGATCGTGACTGGGCCTATGGCATGTTGAAAAACTGCATGGGCCGGTTTGATGCCCTTCAGACCCACGCCTATCCGCCTGAAAACAAGCATTATGATCTGTCGACCGGAAAACTGGTGGATATCACCCAATCGCTGAATGAATGGTCACGCGGCATGGCGCAGCGGATCCAGACCATGGCTGATTGCTGGGACGCCTATAAAAAAGCCTTCCCGGCGCTGAATGAGGGCAAAATCAAGGTCTTCTTCGACGAATGGGCCTATCATTTTGGCGCGGATTACAAGGGTTGCCTGGCCATTGCCTCGGCCTTCCATGAATTTTATCGTCACACCGATTTCATCGAGGCCGCCGGTTATACGATGGCGACGGGCTGGCTTGATTTCTCGCCGACTGACTCCGTGATCAGCGCTACGGGACGGGTGTTCCAGCTTTATAACCAACACTTTGGTGTCACGCCGGTGGCTGTGACGGGGACGTCGCCTGTGCCGCCACCGCGTTATCCGGTCGGTGGTGACCAGCCCAGCGTCAATACCGGCAGCGCCACCTGGCCCGTCGATGTGTCCGCCGCCTTAACTAGGGATGGCCAGGCTCTGATCGTTTCTGTGGTCAATGCCACCGAAGACAGGCAAAGCCTGAAACTGGATATCAAGGGGGCCTCGCTCGCCAAATCCGGACGAACATGGGGTCTGGTTGCACCTGGTCTTGACGCCGAAAACAAGGTGAGTGCGGCGCCGCAGGTCACGATAAAGGAAGGCAGCTTCAATCCGCGCGCCGCCGCATTATCTCTGGCGCCGACCAGCATCACGCTGTTCGAGTACCGGCTGGCCTGATGTTAAAATCTCGCATCTGGCTAGGTATAGGGTGTGTATCAGGGAAATAATAACACGGCCATCGCGCGTCACCACCGAACGCCCCAGTAAAAATCATCACAATAAAAAGGAGGATACCATGACATTTAAAACCACTGCCGAGGCCTGCCGGCCGATTATCCAAGGGATTAACAAGCCGGTTGTCGCATTGGCGATGGCCTTGACATTGACGACGGCTTTCGCCCTTCCGGTGCAGGCGCAAAATGACCAGATGACGCCGATCACCATGCCGGCCCAGCCAAACGCTATTATTCTGAATACCGGACCGCTGCCGGGATCAACCGCCAAAGAAGCGTGGCACAGTCAATATGGAAGCACCTTTGTGCGTAACGTTACGGTCGCGACACTCACACCGTTTTTGCCCGATCCGGCGAAGGCCTCGGGCGCAGCCGTGATTATCGCGCCGGGCGGAGGATTTATGACTCTGTCGATGGAAAACGAAGGGTGGGATGTCGCCCGCGCTCTGGCAGACAAAGGCATTGCCGCCTTCGTGTTGAAATATCGGCTTAAGCCGACGCCAGAAGACATGGCCGGCTTTGAAGCTTCGATGAAGGCGATGTTCTCAGGCACAGCCCGCCCACCGCGGCAAACGCCAGAAGAAGCCATGGCCGGCCTGGCGCCACAGATCGCGGATGCGCGTGCGGCGTTTGCCCTGGTCCGGTCACGCGCCGGAGAGTGGCATGTCGATACGGATCGGGTCGGTATGATCGGTTTTTCTGCCGGCGCGATGCTCACCATGGCGACGACACTGGATGGCCAGGACGCGAAGCCGGCCTTTATCGGTGACATTTATGGTCCCTTATCCGCGGTCAATGTGCCGGCCGATGCGCCACCGCTTTTTGTGGCGCTGGCCTCTGATGATCCATTCTTTGCCAATGGCGGGTTTGGCTTGATTGACAGCTGGCGGGCCGCCAGGCGGCCGGTTGAGTTCCATTTTTTTGAACAGGGTGGCCATGGCTTCGGCATGTATCACAAGGAAACCACCAGCACCGGATGGTTTGATGAATATGTGCTCTGGCTGGGTATGCACGGATTGCTGAAACCCAAAGACTAAGCCCTTATATCGCCGCTAAAGCTCTAAAGCCGTCCATCGGGATCCACATATGTGGTCTTGATGGACGGGAGCCGTGAGTTGCCAAACTCAAACCGCTGATGACAGAAATAAGCGGACATCGGCCAGGATTGCGCTTTTTTTCCGGAAAGGTATCGCGAACGCGGCCGCCATGTCCTGATGGCTGAGATGGTCGTAAAGCTTGAGCTGGACGGCGTTGCCGGCGGCTTTCAGCTTTGTGGCGAGATTGACGGCATTATGTGTGCCCACCACCGTATCGGCACGGCTTTGCAGCAGCAGGATCGAGCTGGACAGTTTACGTGCATAGCTGATCGGCTGGGTGTCCTTTGGTCGCGGCCAGCTCGAAAACGCATCACGCGACGCCTTGACGTCGAACGGATAGAAATCATAGGGGCCGGAAACGCCAACAAAGGCCGTTACGCTGCCCGCTTTCAGATAGGACGGGTCCAGAGTCAGCATGGCGGCATTATAGGCGCCGGCCGAATGGCCCATCAGCACCAGCCGGTAGCCATTGGCGCCATAGTCACGCGCCTGGCTGACGGCATGACGAACCGCGTTTGCGCAATCTTGCAGAAAATCGGGATAATGCACTTCGGGCACCAGGCGGTAATCCGGCACAATGACGACATAGCCAAGCGCCGCCAGCGCATAGGCCATCCAGACATAGTCGTTCTTCGTGCCCTCCGACCAGCCGCCGCCGTAGAAAAAAACCAGCATCGGCAGCTTGCCGCTGGTCTGGCGCGGGGCATAGACATCGTATCGCTGGCGCGGATGACGGCCATAGGCCACATCATGCGCCACGCGGTGAATGCCTTTATCCTTCGGAACAAATTGATTGAACAGGCTTAATACGGGAATGATCGCCATTGTCTTACCTAACCGAGGCTAACGCCGGAGCGGGGCGTCGGTGGCTTTGGTTTGAGCCACAATCCTTTTAAAATTAACTTGATCGCTTCCCAGTGAATGCCGGCCACAACCTTGAGCGTCATCAGGGGCAGGGACCAGAACAGACGCCAAACACGGGCATCGGACAGATCATGCCGGCCCGCGGTGAAGCCGGCGAACAGCATGTCTTCCGCCCCCTGTGCCGTTTGGTGTTGCAGGCGGATATTAAGGGCAAACGTGTCTCCTGGCGCTGTCACGTCAAACAGGTAACGCATATCACGTGTATCCATGAAGGGCGAAACATGCAGGCGTTTTTCGCACGACTGGCGTAGATGACGCGCGCTTTCCATCACTGGCAAAACATAGGAATGGCGATCGCCGAAGGTGTTGTTGACCTCGTAAATGAGGGCCGTGATCCGGCCGTCACTCTGACTGGCGAAATAGACGCTGATGGGATTGAAGACAAAACCGAGCACGCGCGGCATGGCCAGGAGAAACAGGCGGTCGGCCTGAAGACCGTGCGATTGAAGCAGATCACGCACCCGGTCTTTCAGCGGCGCCTGGCGGCTGGCCTGGTCAGGGCCATGGTCACGGTCATGGAAGCTGAACAGGTTAAAGCGGTTGTGCGACAGGAACCGCAGCGCATTCAGCTCCCCTTCGAGCTGGTCGAGATCGAGCAGCACCTGGAACATGCGGTAAGACAGGTGATGCGCTTTCGGCCGAAAGCGCTGATGCACCACCTTACCCTCATATATACCAGATTTCAGCGTGGTCATTCGGCGGCCTCACGCACCTCGGATTCAACCGTCCACGGATTGTAGCGGATGCGGCTTTGCGTCCAGTCGAATGCCCACGGCCGCGCCACGCCGGTAATGGCTTCCGCCACGGCCAGCCCCGATTGCAGGCCATCTTCATGGAAACCGGAGCCGAAATAGGCGCCGCAGAACCAGCTGTTATTTTGGCCCTGCAATGCGCCAAGATGCGATTGGGCGGCAATAGCCGCGGCGTTGAACAGCGGGTGCTCGAACTGCCGGGTTTCGATGACCTTTTCCGGATCGACCTCATGGCTGGGATTGAGCGTCACGAAATAGTTCTGTTTGGTTTTCAATACCTGCAACAGGTTCATCCAGTAGGTGACGCACAATTGCTGTTCAGGCGATGACATGCGCTCGCCGTGATAGTTCCAGCTCGACCAGGCGGCCCGGCGCCGCGGCATGAACGAGGCGTCGGTATGCAGGACGACCTGATTCGAGGTGTAGCTGAAAGCCCCCAGCGTGCGGCGTTCGTCAAGGCTCGCCGTATCGCCAAGCAGGCGCAGGGTGGTATCTGCGTGGGTGGCGAAAATCACCTGGTCAAAATGATGTATGCCGCCGGTCTGGTCTGTCAGGATGACGCCGGCGGCGTGACGCTGAACGGATGTGATCGCGGCATGGGTCTTGATGCGATGGGCGAATGGCGCGGCCAGCTTGTTCACATAGGCCTGTGCGCCGCCGATGACGCTGTGCCACAGAATGCGATCCAGCACCTGCAACAGACCGTGATTTTCAAAAAAGGTAATGAAGGCGCGGAAGGGATAATCGAGCACCTGACCCGCGGAAGTCGACCATATGGCGGCCGCCTGGGGCAACAGGTGATCGTCGATAAAGGCGCGGCCGTAATTGCGATCCTTGAGATAATCGCCCAGGCGATAGTCTTCGCGGCTGCGTGCGGCGTGATCCTTGGGCGCCTCACGATAGAAACGCATGATGTCGAGCAACAGGGAGAGAAAGCGCGGGCGGAACAGGTTGCGTGTTTGCGCGAACAGGCCTCTCAGCCCCAGGCTAGAATATTCAAGCGAGCCGCGATCAATGGAGACACCGAACGACATATCACTGAGTTGATAGGGTACGTCGATCGCTTTGAACAGCGCGACCAGATTAGGGTAGGCCGGTTCATTGAAAACAATGAAACCCATATCGATCCACAGAGGGGTATCCGGGCTGCCGACATTAATACTATGGCTGTGTCCGCCCGGCACGCCGGCGCTTTCGAATACGGTCAGCTCACAGTGACGGTTCAGATGCCAGGCAGCGGATAAGCCGGCTATGCCGGACCCAATAACGGCGATGCGGCGTAAACGCTCCGGCCGGGCAGCGGGCATGGTCGCTGTATTTGCGCCGATCCGGTCATGCATCTGAAGCTCCGATTATTATTTTTACTGATGAGATTACGGTGCCCGCCTCTGACCGGATCACCCTGGCGGCAGATGGCTCAAGTGATCCGATAGAGGGCAGGGCGCGTAAACAACAAGAAACGGACAATTTGTTTTTATAGGCTCACACAAGGAAATCTGATGCGATGCTCGGTCTGATTAGAAAAATGATCTTTGACCAAAGCCTTGTAATCGGGTCATCTGGACTCATGGCTGCAAACGATGGATATTCACACGATCTCGACGTCAAACCTGAAGTGCTGATCACACGAATCGCGGACTCGCGCGATCGTACGGCCTATGCCAGGCTGTTTGAACTGTTTGCGCCCAAGGTGAAAGCCTTTGTTATGAAACAGGGGATGGGACTTCACGAAGCCGAAGATCTGGCTCAGGATGCCTTGCTCACTGTCTGGCGCAAGGCTGAGCTGTTTGATCCGGCCAAGGCGGGCGCCGCGACCTGGATATATACCATTGCGCGCAATCTGCGCATTGATGCCGCCCGCAAGGCGATGCGTGTACGCGATCTGCCCGAAGATTTGTGGCAAGGCGAAGCACCCAAGGCGGCCGATGAACAGGTCATTGCCCATGAAAGCCAGGATTCGGTCAATTGCGCTTTTGACACACTTTCCGATGAGCAAAAAACAATTCTGAGGCTGGCCTATTACGAAGGCCTGTCCCAGGCCGAAATAGCCAAGGCGCAATCTATTCCACTCGGCACTGTCAAGTCGAGAATGCGTCTGGCTATAGCGCATCTGCGCGTGTATTTTTTAAAAAGCGTAAACCCGTCATGAACAGCGTACATCATCACCCCGACGAAGATCTATTATGGGACTATAATAACGGCACATTGTCGCCGGGTATGTCTCTGCTTGTCAGCGCTCATATGGAATCGTGCGCGCATTGCCGAATGGAAATGAAACTGTTTGAAAGCCTGGGAGGCGCTCTGCTGGACCGGATTGACGGGGTAGCCCTGTCGGTGACCGCGCTGGACCTGGCTCTGGCGCGCATTGAGCGGCCGGCAGAAACGTCCGCCCGTTCGTCAAAACCCCTTCCGGCTTTTTTGCAGGGCTTTGATCTGCCCCCGGCGATTGCCAGGGCCGCTGTGACAGGCAGATACTGGGCGGCGCCCGGCGTGTGGATGGCGCCGGTCAGGACCTCTGAAACCGACAGGCACACCAAGACCTATCTGATGTTCGTCAAGGCGGGCATGACCATGCCGGAACATACCCACAGAGGTCAGGAAGCGACATTGGTGCTCAAGGGCAGGTTTGCTGATGACTATGGCGCCTATTCGGTCGGCGATTTCACCTTGCGTACCGAAGAGGACAGCCATGCGCCGGCCATCGCGGCAGATGAAGATTGCCTGTGCCTGATTACCCAGACCGCGCCCATCCTGCCCAAAACCTGGCTGGGACGGTTGCTGCAACCTTTCGCCCGTATTTAGGTGCGCTGATGAAGCTGATCATCGCCTTTATTGTTCTGGTGCTCGTAATGATGGCCGGTGACGGCCTGTGGTTCGGGCTGACCTACAACGCGCTTTATGTGCCCGCCATGGGCGATCTTCTCGCCACGAAAGTCAATTTTGGCGCGGCTTTGGGCTTTTATGTCCTCTATGCGCTCGGTCTGGCGTGGCTGATCGTGCTGCCGGCCCTGACATCTGGTGGCAAAACAGGCCTGGTGTTGCGCGCCGCGGTTTTCGGTCTGGTAGCATATGCCACTTACGACCTGACCGGCCTGGCGGTATTACGCAACTGGCCGCTGGTTCTGAGCCTGATCGATATGGCCTGGGGCGCGGTTATCAGCCTTGTTGCCGCCCTTGCCGCCCGTCTGGTATTGAAAAAGCTTAAGATGGTCCCCTGACAGGCGCGCCTTAAAAGCGGATAGGCGCAATGGTTTGTTTGTAAACGAGATAGGGCCTTAGCGGGTCATCACCGGCCAGATCGACAAAGGCCTGATGTGTCATGTCCAGTCCGCCGGTAAAGCTGCCAAAAGCCGGCATGATGAGCAGGCTTTGATTAGTCAAAAAGCATTTGCCGCTCAGGCGATGACCGCGCAGGGAGGTGCGCAGTTTCGGATGAAAATGGCCGATGACCTGAGGCAGGGCGCTCGGTTCGGCCTCATGGCGGAAGATAAGACCCGCTTGTTCGATGGCATCGGTGAATATCAGCCTGTTATCGGCCATCAGGCCGAGATCATGATTGCCTTCCACCATATGGCAGGTTTCCACCGAGGCGCAGATAGTGTGCAACTGGTGACGCGCGGTCTCTTCCAGCCTTTGCCAGGCCTGCCGGTCGTGGAAGCTGTCACCCAGTAAGATTAAGGCCTTGGGCTGGTATTTGGCAACCAGCGCTTCCAGCCGGTTCAGGGTGTCGAGCGTATCGTATGGCGCCAGGGGCGAGCCAAACTGCGCCAGATATGTCGCCTTTTCCAGATGCAGATCGGAGACGACCAGAGTATGCTGCGCCGGCCAGTAAAGTCCCAACCCGGCATCAAGCACGAAGCGCTGTCCGGCGAAGTCGATTTCAAGACTTGAGCTCATCCTCCACCTCGTGCATCAGGGTTTCGGCGGTTTCCATCAGGCTTTGCTGGGCGAGCAGGGCTTCCATACCGCCGCCGGGCAAGCGTTCGGTGCGGACATCCAGAATGACCGGCAGGGAGAGCGGCGACGGGCGAGGCAGGTCGCGGAACTCAATATGGCGCTGGAATTTCAGGATCATGTCGGTCAGGCGATCGAGATCGAGCAGTTCGCGTTCGGCATCGGCGCGCGCCAGGGCCAGCAGGACGTGATTGGGTTCATATTTGCGCAGTACATCATAGATCAGGTCGGTGGAAAACGTGACCTGTTTCAGCGTCTTGCGGGCGGAATTGTTGTTCTGCTCGACAATGCCGGCGATGGTGGCGACGCGACGGAACGAGCGCTTCAGCATGGGTGACTCCCCCAGCCATTCCTCCAGTTCATCGGCCAGGATATCGGGCGACAGGAGATCGTAAACGCTCTCTGCCGTTACCGGCTGGAGGCTGTTGATTGCCAGGCCGTAATCGGTGACGGTGAAGCTTAAGGGGTGCAGGCCGATCCGTTCCATACGTCGGGATATAAGCATGCCCAGGGTCTGATTGGCGCGGCGCCCCTCGAAGGTATAGAAGATGACGCAATAAAGCTTGCCGCGCGGAAAGCTCTCTACCAGCAGGCTTTTACGATCGGGCAGAACGGAAAACCGGGCTTGCAGGTGTAGCCAGTTGCGCACCACCTTCGGCAACTTTTCGAAACCTTGTTCGTCTTGCAGAAAGGCGCGGACACCTTCGGCCAGAAAGGTCGACAGCGGCATCTGGCCGCCGGCATAGGTCGGGATCATCGGCTCCTTGGCGGCCGAGGCGCGGGCTTCCAGAGTCATGTCATGGATGCGCTCGAAGGCCAGGATCTCGCCGGCGAAATAGAAGGTGTCGCCGGGCCGCATCGACTGGCCGAACGATTCCTCGATCTCGCCGAGGTACTTGCCACCGCGGCCGTGGCGGCGTTTGACCTTCAGCTTTCCGGCCTCGATGATGACACCGATATTCTGCCGATGACGCTGAATAACGGCCTTGTTGGCCGGAATCCATGTGCCGTCGTCCTGCTTGATCAGGCGCTGCCAGCGCTCGTAATTGCGCAGTACATAACCGCCATCGATGACGAACTGGAACAACTCCTCGAACTGCTCATAGGACAACTGCCGATAGGACCACGACTGTGTGACCAGTGCAT
Source organism: uncultured Asticcacaulis sp. (assembly GCA_946480125.1). The sequence goes on along the minus strand of CAMLIY010000078.1, from coordinate 2,529 downwards.
GCAGCTCATGCGGTGTCACCGGCGCCGAGCAGGCGGCGTTGAGGATGAACTGGATGGCGACGTCCTGTGAACCGGGCAGGGGATGATCACCGTCAAGCTGGCGGGCCTTGATGGCCAGCATGGCGGCTTCGCATTCCAGCACCTCGAAGCGATTGGCCGGCACCAGAAAAGCTTTCGACGGCACATCAACCTGGTGGTTGGAGCGGCCGATGCGTTGCAGCAGGCGTGACACGCCTTTCGGTGCCCCGACCTGGATAACGACATCGACATCACCCCAGTCGATGCCCAGTTCGATGGCGGAGGTCGCGACCAGCCCGCGCAACTTGCCTTCACTCATCATCTTCATGGTTTTGGCGCGCAGATCCTTGGTCAGTGACGCGTGGTAGATGGCGATCGGCAGGGCGTCGTCATTGACCTCCCACAGGAACTGGAACAGCAGTTCGGCCTGGAAACGGGTATTGACGAAGACGATGGTGGAGCCCGCCTTTTCGATCTCGGCCATGATTTCGGAAACGGCATATTGTGCCACGAAACCCGTGAACGGCACGGCTTCTTTCGTCTTCAGGATCGACACCTGCGGCGGTTTGCCGGTGGAGGGGCTGTTGTAATGATCGACCGGCTGGCCGGTCTTGCCGAGCCACAAACAGAACAGGTCAGGTTCGGCCACCGTCGCAGACAGGCCGATGCGGCGGAAACCCGGCCGGTAGGATTCGATCTGCGCCAGAGCCAGGGTGATCAGATCGCCGCGCTTGCTGGCCGCCACCTGGTGGATTTCATCGATGACCACGGCCTCGACCGAGCCGAACATATCGCGCGCCTCCGGATAGCTGAGCAGCAGCATCAGCGATTCCGGCGTGGTCATGAGGATATGGGGCGGTTTGGCGCGCTGGCGCTTGCGGCGATAGGCCGAAGTATCGCCCGTTCGGCTTTCGACGCGCACCGGCAGATTAAGCGCCTCAATGATGGCGGTGACATTACGTTCAATATCGTAATTTAACGCCTTGAGCGGCGATATATAAAGCGTGTGAAGGCCTTTTGGCTTCGTTTCGGTAATGTCGATGAGCGAGCCGAGAAAGCCGGCGAGCGTCTTGCCGGTGCCGGTCGGGGCGGTGAGGAGGGTGGATTGGCTCTGCTGATAGCGCGACACCATTTCGCGCTGGTGCGGCAGGATTTTCCAGCCCTGCTGGTCAAACCACTGCCGGAAAGAGGACGGAATCTTCACCATGAGCGAACTGTATCGTGGTCCAAAATAAAGACGAAAGGTGGAAATGCACCCGAAAGACTGGATAGAGGTGAGGCCGCAGGGAGTCTGGTGCAAGCCCGGCGATATTTATATCGATCCCATGCAGCCGGTGGAGCGGGCGGTGGTCACGCATGGTCACGCCGATCATGCCCGCGCCGGTCACGGCCAGGTCTTCGCCACGCCGGAAACCCTGGCGATTATGCGCGCCCGTTATGGCGAGGCTCATGCCGTCGCCGAGCATCCTCTTGCCTATGGCGAGGTGGTGCAGATCGGTGATATCCGCTTAAGTCTGCATCCGGCGGGGCATATTCTCGGCTCGGCGCAGGCGCGGCTGGAATATGTCGGATCGAGTATTGTCTTTTCCGGTGATTACAAGCGCCGCCCTGACCCGACCTGTGTGCCGTTCGAGCCGGTGCCGTGCGATGTCTTTGTCACCGAGGCGACCTTCGCCCTGCCGGTCTTTCGCCATCCGCCGCTGGAAGACGAGGTCGCCAAGCTGCTGGGCTCGCTTCAGCAGTTCCCGGAGCGCTGCCATCTGGTTGGGGTTTATGCGCTTGGCAAATGCCAGCGCATGATCTGCGCCCTGCGCGCCGCCGGCTATCAGGAGACGATTTATCTGCACGGCGCCATGGTCCGCCTGTGCGAATTGTATGAAAGCTTTGGCATTTCACTGGGGCTGACTGAACTGGTGACGCCGGAAAATGCCAGAACCCTGGCCGGCAAGATCGTGCTGTGCCCGCCATCGGCGCTTCAGGATCGCTGGTCGCGCAAGCTACCCGATGTGCTGACGGTGGCGGCGTCCGGCTGGATGCGTATCCGTGCCCGCGCAAAGCAGAAGGGCGTGGAGTTACCGCTGGTGGTTTCCGATCATGCCGATTGGGACGAACTGACCCAGACGCTCACCGATGTCGGCGAGCCGGAGATCTGGGTGACGCACGGCCGCGACGATGCCCTGGTCTATTATGCGCAACAGCACGGTTTCAAGGCGCAGGCTTTGCATCTGCTTGGCTATGAGGATGACAGCGAATGAGGGATTTCTCGCGTCTCCTGGAGCGGCTCTATTATGAACCGGCGACCTCCGGCAAGGAGCGTTTGCTGCTCGATTATTTCGCCGCCACGCCCGATCCGGACCGCGGCTATGCCGTGGCCATTATCGGCGGCACACTAAGCCTGCCCAATTTCAAGCGCGGCATGGTGCTGGAGCTGATCCGCGCGCGCACAGATCCGCAACTGCTGGCCATGAGATCGGAAGAGCACACGTCTGAACTCCAGTCACTTGACAGGAT
>CAMLIY010000077.1 GCA_946480125.1 uncultured Asticcacaulis sp. | reverse complement strand
TCCTTGCGGGTATAGATGGAGACGGCGTTATAGATATCACCCAGGCCATCGGCGCGCTCACCGAGACGGCGGGCATCCGGGCTTTGCATCAGGGTTTCGTCAAGCACGATCTTTTCGGTGACGCCGCGGCGGACGCGTTCAAACACATAGCCACCCAGTTCACCGGCCTCGACCCTCCACGGGCCGTCGCCATCCTGATTGAGCCGGGTCAGGGCCTTGGCGACGCGGTCGAGATCAGGGTGGCCGCTGAACAGGCCGCCCAGCGCCGCCTGTTCCAGCGCGAAGGCCGGGGCGCGTGAAGCCAGGCGATCGACCGACCCCTTGAAGGTTTTGGCGGCGCGGATTTGCGCTTCCAGGTCGTTGCCGATGATGCGCTCACCGGTCGGCAGGCTAAGTACGGCATCGCTGACACCTTCCTCGATCAGGAAGGTATCCAGTTCGCTGTCATCTTTCACATAGCGCGACGACTTGCCCTTGGCCACCTTGTAGAGCGGCGGCTGGGCAATATAGAGGTAACCGCGCTCGATGATTTCCGGCATCTGGCGATAGAAGAAGGTCAGGAGCAGGGTGCGGATGTGGGCGCCGTCGACGTCAGCATCCGTCATGATGATGATCTTGTGGTAGCGCAGCTTCTCGATGTTGAAATCATCGCGGCCGATGCCGGCGCCGAGCGCCACGATGAGGGTGCCGATCTGCTCGGAAGACAGCATCTTGTCGAAACGGGCGCGCTCGACGTTCAGCACCTTACCGCGCAGGGGCAGGATGGCCTGGTTTTCGCGGTTACGCGCCTGCTTGGCCGAGCCGCCGGCGGAATCCCCTTCGACGATAAAGATTTCGGACTTCGCCGGATCGCGTTCCTGGCAGTCAGCCAGCTTGCCGGGCAGGGACGAGATGTCGAGCGCCGACTTGCGCCGGGTCAGATCGCGCGCCTTGCGGGCGGCTTCACGCGCCGAGGCGGCTTCGATGATCTTGGAGACGATCGCCTTGGCTTCGTTGGGATTTTCCTCAAACCACTGCGACAGCTTGTCATAGACCAGGCCTTCAACGGCCGGGCGCACTTCGGAGGAGACCAGCTTGTCCTTGGTCTGCGACGAGAACTTCGGATCGGGCACCTTGACCGACAACACGCAGGTCAGGCCTTCGCGGGCGTCTTCGCCAGTGACCGTGACCTTTTCCTTCTTGGCCGCGCCGGAGGATTCCATATAGGCGGTCATGACGCGGGTGAGCGCGCCGCGGAAGGCCGCCAGATGGGTGCCGCCATCGCGCTGCGGGATATTGTTGGTGAAGCACAGCATGGTCTCGTGATAGCTGTCGTTCCATTGCAGGGCCAGGTCAACCTCGACCTTCTCCCGCACGCCGCGCACATCGACCGGCGCCTTGATGATCGGCGTCTTGGCCTTGTCGAGGTGCTTGACGAATTCAACGATGCCACCGTCATAATGCAGCAGCACTTCGTAGGGCTCGGCCTCGCGCATATCGGCGAAGCGGATCGATACGCCCGAATTGAGGAAGGCCAGTTCGCGCAGGCGGTGCTCCAGCGTCTTGCGGTCGAAATTGATGAAGGCGAAGGTGGTCATGGACGGGAAGAAGGTGACTTCCGAGCCGGTATAGTCCTTGCCGTTTTCGCGCTTGGGGGCCTCGCCGATGACTTCCAGCGGCTTGACCGTGACGCCGCGCTCGAAGCGCACCGAATGCTTCTTGCCCTGGCGATAAATGACGAGATCGAGATAGTCCGAAAGCGCGTTGACGACTGAGACGCCGACGCCGTGCAGGCCGCCGGAGACCTTGTAGGAATTCTGGTCGAACTTGCCGCCGGCATGCAGCTCGGTCATGATCACTTCGGCGGCGGAGACACCTTCGCCTTCGTGGATATCGACCGGGATACCGCGACCGTCATCCGTCACCGTGCAGGAGCCGTCCGGATTGAGGATAACCTGGACCCGTGTGGCGTGGCCGGCCAGCACCTCGTCGATGGCGTTATCGACCACTTCATAGACCATGTGGTGCAGGCCGGAGCCGTCGTCGGTGTCGCCGATATACATGCCGGGACGCTTGCGGACGGCGTCGAGCCCCTTCAGAACCTTGATCGAATCAGCGCCGTATTCAGACTGTCCGTTGGCATCGAGGCCGCTGTTCAGGTCTTCGGGTTGGTCGGTCATGGAAAGCCTTTTATTTACTCAATAAATTCAATGAATTGACCGCTTTCGATACGCACGCCCAGCGCGCGATTTTTCAGGCCGTCGAACAGGCTCAAATCGGTGCCCGTAAACACTGTTTGTAGCCCTAAAGCATGGGTCTCGTCAAACAATGCGTGGCGCCTGAGGGGGTCGAGATGGGCGGCCACCTCATCGAGCAGAACTATAGGTTTGCTAAGGGACTCGTTGCCTGCCAGACGCGCCCCCTGACCGAGTATAATGTTGAGCAGAAGCGCTTTCTGTTCGCCGGTCGAACAGTCAGCGGCGGGACGGTTTTTCTCGCGGTGCAGCACCGTCAGATCCATGCGGTGGGGACCGAACAAGGACCGGCCAGCGGCGCCATCGCGGCTGCGGGCGCGGCGATAGCCGTCGATCAGGTCGTCTTCTGGAATCTCACCGGTAAAGCTGAGATCGGCCTTCGGGAAAGCACCCTGATGGCCTTCGATCTCGATTTGCAGGGCGTCGAGGGCGGACCGGCGCGCCGTCATCATCTGCGCGCCGGTCTCGGCCAGTTTCTGCTCCAGCAAGGCCAGCCAGGCCTCGTCAGCGGGGCCGTCGGTCAGCAGCTTCAAACGTTCGCGCAGGGCCTTCTCATAGGCGCTGACCGTGGCGGCATGGCCATGATCGGCGGCATAGACCAGCCGGTCGAAAAAGCGCAGGCGTTCGGCGCGCCCTTCCAGAAAAAGACGATCCTGCAAGGGGGTCAGCCATATCTGGCGGACGTGTTCGAGCAGGCGCGACGCGGTGACGGTTTCGCCATCGAGACGGACAATCCGTTTGGTAAGATCGCGCGGATCGGAGCCGGTGCCGAGATGAACCTCATCCTCGCCCTCATGTAACTTCGCCGCCACGCCCCAGACGCGGCCCCTGGCTTCATCGGGCAGGCGGCGGCCAAGATCGGCAAAGGCGGCGCCGCGCAGGCCCCGGCCGGGATTGAGCACGCTGATCGCTTCCAGCAGGTTGGTCTTGCCGGCGCCATTGGGGCCATAGAGATAGACGCTCCGGCCAGCGATGGCGAAATCCAGCCGCTCATAGGACCGGAACTCGGTCAGGGAGAGGTGCTGGAGCGCATGTTTATCGGGAGTCACGTGCTCCGCTTACACCCGCAGCGGCATCAGGACATATTGCACGCCGTTATCGACCGGATCGAGCACCAGGGTCGGCGACGAGGCGTCCGAGAAGCGCAGTTCGACCGTGTCGCCACCGATCTGGCCCATGACATCCATGATATAACGGGCGTTAAAACCAATATCGAGGGTATCGTTGTCGTAGTCGATCTCGGCTTCTTCAACGGCCTGGCCGGCTTCGATATTGCGCACGGAAAGGGTCAGGCGGCCGGTTTCGATCGTCATCTTCACCGAGCGCGACTTTTCCGCCGAGATGGTCGACACCCGGTCAACGGCCTTGGACAGGATGCCGGCGGACACCGACATCACCTTGTCATTGCCCTTGGGGATGACGCGGCCATAGTCGGGGAAGGAACCGTCAATGATCTTGGAGGTCAGCGAGGCATTGCCGAACTGGAAGCGGATCTTGGCGGGCGACACGGTCATATCAACATAGCCGGTGCCGTCATCGAGCAGGCGGCGGGCCTGGTCGATGGTCTTGCGCGGAATGATGACGCCGGCGCCGCCCATGGCGCCTTCGGGGGCCGGCATTTCGGCGAGGGCCAGGCGGTGACCATCGGTGGCCACGGCGCGCAGATAGTTGGAGCCCTCCTCTGCCAGGCAATGCAGGAAGAGGCCGTTGAGGTAATAGCGGGTTTCTTCGGTCGAGACGGCGAAGCGCGTCTTGTCGATCAGGCGCTTCAGGTCATCACGCAGAATCTGGTAGGAGACGCCTTCGTGATCGCCTGACATGATCGGGAAATCACCGGCCGGCAGGACCGGCAGGGCGAAGCGCGAACGGCCGGCGGAAACCGACAGGCGGGGATCGTCACCAGCGGCGAATTTCAGTTCGACATCGGCGCCATCGGGCAGCTTGCGGACGATTTCATAGAGGGTATGGGCCGGCGCCGTGATCTGGCCAGGCACTGAGACAATGGCTTCGGCGGTATCGACGATTTCCATATCAAGGTCGGTGGCCGAGAAGGACACCTGGCCGCGCTCAGCCGATAACAGGACATTGGACAGGATAGGAATGGTATTGCGACGTTCGACGACGTTCTGGACGTGGCCAAGGGCCTTGAGCAGCGCGCCACGTTCGATGGTAAATTGCATCTTGTAATTCCTACCGGCCTGTATTCCGGCTTGCTGGAATACAGAGCCGGGAGGCGGACATTAGACGATCAGGCGTAAAGATCAAGACGGACAAATGGGGTTTGGGGCCTGTGGCCCCAAGACTTTTAAGATGTGGGGTCGCAAGGACGTTTCTTGGCCCCACGCCCCGTTAGACGTTACGAAGTTTTCTGGTCAAAGCTTCCACGTCACGGGCGATCTGATCATCGGCCTGCAACAGTTCTTCGACCTTTTTCACAGCATGCAAAACCGTCGTATGATCCCGTCCGCCGAAGCGACGACCGATATCCGGATAGGAGCGCGTGGTGTGCTGCTTGCACAGCCACATCGCCACCTGGCGCGGACGGGCGATGGCGCGGGTGCGGCGCTCGGACAGGAGATCCGCCTGCTTCAGGCCGAAATGCTCGGAAACCAGCTTCTGGATTTCATCCACGGTGACACGGCGCTCGACGGCCACCTTCAAATTCGGCTGCAACAGCGCCATAGCTTCTTCCAAAGTCAAACTCCCAAGACGCGGCCCAGCGGACGCCACCAGGGTATTGACCGCGCCTTCAAGCTCGCGGATCGACCCCGGCACACGCTCGGCCAGAAAATGTAAAACATCGGAACGCGGATTCTGGGCGGCGCCCAGGCGTTGCGACAACTGTTCGAGCTTGCGCTCGATAATGCCCATGCGCAGGCTCTGATCGGCCACATCCAGCGCACAGACCAGCCCGGAGGACAGGTGCGAACGCAAGCGCGCTTCGATCTCGGTCAGCTGCGAAGGCGGACGATCGGCCGTGAAAACGACACGGCGATTGTTTTCGATCAGCGAGGTCAGCGTATGGAACAGTTCTTCCTGCGAAGAGGTCTTGCCGCCGATGAAATGGACGTCATCGACCAGCAGCAAATCGGCCCCGCGGACCTCGTCCTTGAAGGCGGCCGTGGACTTGTCCATCAGCGCCTTGACAAAGGTGGAGGTAAACTTTTCCGCCGTCAGATAAACGATCTTGGCATCCGGGCGGCGGCTCTGCGCCTCCCAGCCGATGGCGTTCAACAGGTGGGTCTTGCCATAGCCGTAAGGGCCATGGAAAAAGACCGGATTAAAATGGCCATCCGCCCAACTCGCCACCTGGCGCGACATCTGGAAGGCGAACTCATTGCCGCGACCGGCCACGAAACTGTCAAAGGTCAGGCGTTCCTGCAAACCGCCGATACGATTGGGCGCCACGGCCTCAACCACCAACGGCTTGGCTTCCGGCGCGGCCGGCGCGGCTTCTGGCGCACCTTCGCTGCCGCGGGCCTGATCCTCATATTCGATACGCGACCGGATCTCCAGCACGCGGGAATCCGGATCATGCTGCGTCCATAGCTCCTGCGCCCGGCGGGCGGCGTTGCGCGAAATCCAGTCCCGCGCATAGGCCGTCGGCGTGACCAGCACCGGGTCACCATAAGGCCCCGGACGCACACTCGATGGCGCCACGTAAGAATTGAACGGACCCTCACCCAGTTCCTTGCGGAGCACTGTCGCTACTTTTGACCATACCGTTTCAGGTAAAATCGGTGACCAGCTTGTCATGCTTGGCATTCTTTTATCGCCCCGATCATTTGTCTAACCCACACTTACGCATCACTCAAAACCGCCGGAACCTCAGGCTTTTTGCCCTTGATCTTGCGGCCGTTCACCCTGTTCCAGATTGCGGAAGTCACCGCAAACCGTTTAAACGCTGACAAAAAACACCCTCATCACAAAGGCCTGCCTGCGTTACCATTGGTTGTGGGCCCAAGGGCGCAAACCTCTCTCATTTCCCCTTTTAAAAGAGAAATTTAGCGCCATTTCAGCCACAAGTATCTACAGGCCGGCATCGCATCAACGGCGCCGGCAGAGATAAATCCATCCGTGAAAGCATGGAATTGCCTGAATTCCAACTTACCCGAAAAGGTCAGCTATCTATTACATAAGGCCGCCGGACGTATTGACCTTAAAAAGCCGATACACCCTGTTTTACAAGCCTTTGAGCACCGCAAACCCCTCACCCTTAGCCGGATTGGCGCCTGCCTGCTCTGGTGCCCGGCACAAAACCGGGAGCCGCTCAATTCCTCCGTATCAGGAGGAGTTGAGCGAGAGAGGACAAATTAACGTCCTGCGCCGCCGGGTCAATGACCTTAATTATCAACAGCAGCGGATATTTTTATTGACTCTGCTAACCTGTTCGCCCGTAACGAGAAATTAAACATATAATTGCCAATTATTTTTCATACCGAGACCATTCTCAATAAGGACGGAAACGGAAGGCAAAACAGGCGATAAAAAACCGTCGCCCGCCGCAGCGTTCGTTAAGGAAATGGCTTGTATTTTCAGGAATTATAGAAAAATCAGCGACTTTAAAAACCGCTTAATCCTTAGCAGGCGCAAAAAAAGCGGCAGACCTTTTACAGTCGGCCGCTTTTTTTGTGATTAGGCGACGCTAAGCTTCTTCAGCTGGGCAGCCAGGCGCGAAACCTTGCGCGAACCGGTGTTCTTGTGAACAACACCCTTGGACACGGCGCGCATCAGTTCGGATTGCGCCTCGACAAAGGCGGCCTTGGCCGCGTCAGCATTACCGCCGGTCAGGGCTTCTTCAAACTTGCGTACGAAAGTGCGAACGCGCGAGCGGCGCGCCTTGTTGACTTCGGTACGGGCAGCGATCTTGCGGATCGCTTTGCGGGCGCCGGGATTATTGGCCATTCATCACCTTAAAGGACGAGATAGTTGACTAAAAAGCCTTCGCCCAAAGTGACGAAGACATGAATTTCAAGGGGGCGGGGTATAACTGATGAACCCGCCCCGGTCAATGCACGCAAACGCGCTTTTATCGATCCGAGCATAAAAATTATTCACAGCCGTGACCAATATTCATTTTAGGCTTCATTTCTGGCAGACCGGACAATAGAAACTTGACCGTCCCTGGTGCACCTTGCGCGCGATAATGCCACCGTCCTCGCGCGGACAGGGCTGGCCCTTGCGGTCATAAACGCAGAAATGGTGCTGGAAATAGCCCAGCTCGCCCGAGGCCGCCGCGAAATCACTGATCGACGAGCCGCCGGAGGCCACCGCCGCCTCCAGTACCGTCTTGATGCCTGCCACAAGCGCCTCCGCGCCCTTGGGCTTGAGGTCGGAAGCTTTGCGGTCTGGAGACAACCGCGCCCGCCACAGGGCCTCACAGACGTATATATTGCCAAGCCCTGCAATCCCGCCTTGCGCCATCAGCAGGGCCTTGAGATTGACAGTGCGTCCCTTCGCCATGTTTAGCAACACATCGGCATTCAGGTCGTCAGACAGCGGCTCGACCCCTAAGCCCTTGAACCAATTGCTCTCGTAAAGCTCATCCGGCTTGAGCAACAGCATGAAACCAAACCGGCGCGGATCGTAAAAGTCGATCCGGCTGACCTCACCATTCGGCAGGGTGGCGAGACACTGGAAATGCAGGTGTTTTTCGTCGGGTGTGACAGCATGGTAATAGCGCGCCAGATCTTCAGGACTGTCGTTGACGCTAAAACGGCCCGTCATGCCGAGGTGGGTAACCCAGATATCCTGCGTATCGAGGTAAAACAGCAGGTATTTCGCCCGCCGCTCCAGCCGCAATACTTCGGCACCTTCCAGCCGTTCGGCAAAGCGCTCCGGAAACGGATAGCGCAGGTTCGGCCGATGCAGGCGCACATCGCTCAGTTTGGCGCCTTGCAAATGCGGCTCCAGCCCGCGCCGGACGGTCTCGACTTCGGGCAATTCGGGCATGACGCAGGCTCCTGAAGGAAGACGCGGGGTCGCGGACCCCGCACCCCATAACACAAGAGCTAATGATATAAATACGAAAAAGCCGGGCCACCTTGGGCCCGGACTTTTCGTATTTTATTTCAGTAATTCCTGTTCCGGGGTGTGGGGCCTGTGGCCCCACGTCTTACCTTAAGCGACTCGCACCAATCGCCGCGTCGCCTGCTCGCCCAGATCGGCGAACCATTGCGACGGATCGAGCGCGACCTCATCATTGAGCGCCATGGCGTCCCAGTTGATTTTGGGCGCCTTGCGTTCGGAAGCCGCCACAATGGCGCGCAATTCCGCCGCCGAGGTGACACCGACGATGACGGTCGAGACACCTTCGAGATTAAGCGCGAAACTTAAGGCCGCATGCAGCGGATCGGCACCGCTTTCGGCCATCATGCGGCGAACACGTGAGAGATGCGGTCCGATCGGCGTCAGGTTCGCCGGCAGGCTTTCGCGTGGCAGGAACAGCAGGCCTTGCAGGAAGACCGAGCGAATCTGCACCTCGACGCCGAGATCGGCCAGATTCCTGATCGTGCCATTCCGCACCAGGCGCTGATCAAGGATCGAGGCCGGCACCTGCATGATGTCCGGTTTGAAGCGTTTCGCCAGCAATAGCGGCTGATCGGAAGCTGTGGCGCTGATACCGATCTTGCTGATCAGGCCCTCGCCCTTGAGTTTTTCCAGGCGCGCCCACAGGGCATCGCCATCCGGGCCCATCAGGTCTTCGGCGCGATCGACCAGGGCGGCGTGCGCGCGCACCAGCCCCATATGATCGATCGAGCGGCGCAGGCGCGATTCCAGCCATTCAAGACCGTTTTCGAGGCGCAGGGTGCGGATTTGCGGCTTGAAAGGCGACGGAAACGGCCAGTTACGGCCGAGCACACGCTCAACATCGCCATCATGGTGCGAGGCGTCGATATTCAGGATCTTGCAGTCGGCCGCCAGCGCGAGGATTTGGCACACCTCGTCTTCGCCCACGCGTCCCCGCGTGTTCGAAATACCGTAGTCACCGCCAAACTGCGCTGAACCAAGACCGAGGCTTGCCGCCATTGGTGCGTCTTTTCCAAAAACTTAACCAGATTCCTTAACCACGTAAGGATGGAGGTGAATTTGGACGGTAAATGTTAAAGAAGGTCTTTACAGGAAATAAGAAACCCGTATGGCCCACATATTTATTTTGTAAAAAACATGGTTAATACGAGGTTAATTTTCGTATTTTGACTTATTTATCTGAACCTTGGCGGCAATCCTTGCGCGAATGCAGATGATTTTTTTTAACGCTAAATATCAAAAATTCGCTTACGATCATCGATGCTCGCCATGCTGACGCCCTGGTCCGTCACCAACCCGTTGGCGATGGAATAAACCCAGCCATGAATGGTCAGGGGCTGGCCGGCGCGCCAGGCATTCTGCACGATCGGAGTCAGCGCGACATTGCGCGCCTGGGCAATGACGTTCAGTTCGCACAGACGGTCGAACTTCTGGATATCGTCTCCAATGCCTTCCAGTTCGTGGTGATGGCTGTGCGCCACTTCGCGGATCGGCGACAGCCAGTGATCGATCAGGGTATCGCCCTGTGATTCCAGCGCCGCCCGCACCCCGCCGCAGCCATAATGGCCGACCACGAGAATATGTTTCACCTTCAGCACCTGCACGGCATATTGCAGCACGCTAAGATAGTTGGCGTCCTGCGGCGGCGTCAGATTGGCGATATTGCGGTGGACGAACATCTCGCCCGGATCGAGATTGACGATTTCATTGGCCGGCACGCGGCTATCGGCACAACCGATCCAGAAATATTCCGGTAATTGCTGCGCCACGAGGCGTTTGAAAAACTGTGGGTCAATCTCGGTCTTCTGACGCGCCCATTGGCGATTGTTGTCGATCAGTTGATCCAGCATGCACTGTCCCTCAGAAAACACTGCCGGGGTTATAAGCCCGGCTTCGCCGAGATCAAGCCCTTTTATGACTTATGTGCGAGCAGATTTTTGGCGCAGGTCATGACGCAGCCGATCGCCTGGTCGATGGTCAGGCCGGCTTTTTCAAACGAGCCATAGCGGATGACCAGGATCAGCACGACAACACCTACCAGACCGAGTAGTCCTTCGACAATGCTGAGAATGAGCGGTCCCCACTGAATGCGCCTGACCTTCGCATAGGAGGTCAGGCCTTCGGCGGCGCGGACCGGTTCGGAAAACGTCATCTTGCACCCCCTCAGAAATGTGCCTTAACCCCACCTTAACCATAATTTACCGAATGCGCCAGAGCCACTCTTATACCTCCTATACCTCCCCATCTATGATGGGGAGGGGGACCGACGCGCGCTTGCGCGTTGGTGGTGGGGGTTCTTGCTTGTTTTCTGTGATATTTTCGGTCACATCATGGTTATAGGCCCGAATATACAGGCCATACAGGGGCCCTGAATGACGACCGAAGAGACAACGCAAAAGAAGAACCTGCGCACCATTGTGATCGCCTCGGCGGCGGGCACGACCTTTGAGTGGTATGACTTCTTTATCTTCGGTTCGCTGACCACCATTATCGCCCAGAACTTCTATGCCGGGCTGAACGACACCCTGGCCACCATCGCGGCGCTGGCGACCTTCGCGGTTGGTTTTATCGCCCGGCCGCTCGGCGCGCTGGTCTTTGGCCATATCGGTGACAAAAAAGGCCGCAAGGGCACCTTCCTCTACACCATCCTGGTCATGGGCCTGGCCACCATCGCCATTGGCCTGCTGCCCACCTACAAACAGGTCGGGGTGCTGGCGCCGATTCTGCTGATCATATTGCGCGTCGTGCAGGGTTTCGCGCTCGGCGGTGAATATGGCGGCGCGGCCATATATGTGGCCGAACACGCCCCGGCCAACAAGCGCGGCGCCTATACCGGCTGGATACAGACCTCCGCCGGCTTCGGCCTGATCGCGGCCCTGCTGGTCATTCTCGTCACCCGCAAGACCATTTCCGAGCCGGTCTTCGCCGACTGGGGCTGGCGGATTCCCTTCATCGTCTCGGCTGGCCTGCTGGCGGTCTCGGTCTATATCCGTTCGAAGACCGCTGAAAGTCCGGCCTTCAAGGTGCTGCACGAACAGGGACAACTGGCGAAATCGCCGCTGTCGGAAATCTTCACCCGCTGGCCGAATTTCAAGGGGATGCTGATCGCTCTGTTCGGCTTCATGACGGCGCAAGGCGTGGTCTGGTACACCACCTTCTTTTATACGCAGGTGTTCCTGACCTCGATTGTCAAGCTCGATCCGGCCAATATGAATACCCTGGTCATGGGCATGACGCTCGTTTCCGCCGGCCTCTATGTCGCCTTCGCCGCGCTCTCCGACAAGATCGGCCGCAAGCCGGTGATGGTGTTCGGCATCCTGCTGGCCTGTATCGCCTTCTTCCCCGGCTACCAGGCATTGATGAAGTTCGGCAATCCCGATCTTGAGGCGGCACAACGCATCAATCCGGTCTATGTCGTGGCCAATCCGAAAACCTGTAGCTTCCAGTTCGATCTCTTCAATACGGCACAGTTCACCACGCCGTGCGACCTCGCCAAGAGCTTGGTGACCGGCATCGGCACCCCCTATATCAATCGTGCCGATACGAACGCGGGCGAAACCGCCAGCATCCATATCGGTTCTCAGGTCATAGCTGTGCCTTCCGGCGCAGGGCTCGATAAGGCGGGCCTCAAGGCGCTGAAAGCCAAGGCGTCCACCGAGGTCAAGGCGGCGCTGAAAACCGCTGGCTATCCGGAAAAGGCCGACCGCGCCAAGGCCAATCTGTGGGCCATGTTCGGCGTGATGTGCATACTGGCCGTGGCCGCGACGGCGCTTTATGGCCCGATGGCTTCGGCCCTGGTGGAAATGTTCCCGACCCGTGTGCGCTATACCGCCATGAGCCTGCCCTATAATATCGGCACCGGCTGGTTCGGTGGTTTGCAGCCGGTCTTGTCGTTCGCCATGGTGGCGGCGTCAGGCAATATCTATTTCGGCCTGTGGTATCCGGTAGCGACCGGCCTGCTGGCGGTTCTGGTGTCGTTGCTGTTCCTCAAGGAAACCAAGGGCCGCGACCTGCATACGATTGAGTAGG
>CAMLIY010000076.1 GCA_946480125.1 uncultured Asticcacaulis sp. | reverse complement strand
GCCTTGCACAGCGGCATGTCGAGATAGTCACCGATATTCTGGGCCAGCGTCCGGTTGGAATTGGCGGCGAGCAATTTCATGGTGGGTTTTCCCGTAGCTGCTTTGGGCGGATGGGTCATATGCTTTTTTGGCAAAGGATTTGGGCGCTTTTAGCAGGTGAAAGCCGTGGTTCAAGACCAAATGTCGTAAATAGTTTAAAAATAGCCCGCCAAAGGTTTCTGGCGGGCTATTGAATACCAAACACAATAAATCCAGTCCGTATCAGGCTCTGATCATAATGCAGGAAATCAGACGGCCATAATCCGCTTCACCCGTCTTGACCGCGCGGCGGTTGGAGAAGAATTGCGCGCTGTCGGCGCAGGTATCGTGGCCGGTCGAGGCGCTTTCGGCGATACCGGCGCGCTTGAGGCGCATCTGGCAGTAGCCGGGCAGGTCAAACATACGCTTATCGAGATCATTTCCGGCAATGAAGAACGCCTTTGACTCGGGGTCTTCCTTGGCAAAAGCGGCTTCATAATCGGCGCCGACCTCATAGGACGCCTGCTGGATACAGGGTCCGATGACGGCGCGGATGCGTTCGGTTTTGGCGCCCTGCTGGCACATGGCCTTTATGGTGGATTCAATCACGCCGCTCAAGGCGCCCTTCCAGCCGGCGTGACAGGAGCCGACCACGCGGCTTTGCGGATCGCAGAACAGAATAGGCGCGCAATCGGCGGACAGTGCTGAAAGGATGATGCCGGCCCGGGCGGTGACCAGACCGTCCGCTTCCGGGCGCTCGCCGCTGAACGGTTCATTGACCTTCAGCGCAACACTGGAATGCACCTGATAAAGAGACAGCAGGTAGTTTTCCGGGCGACCGAAAGAGGCCGCCACGCGCTTGCGGTTCTCCATCACGGCATCGGGATCGTCCTTGGAGCCAAGACCGAGATTAAGACTGCCGTAAATATCTCGCGAAACGCCACCATGGCGGGTAAAGAAACCATGCTGGATCTGGGCGAGGTCGAGAAGCGGATGAAGGATACGCGAAGGCAGCAAGGACATATGAAAACCTGTTACTATCATTAGAGAGACGCGATCGCTGGCCGCAAAGCCGCGATTAATCGGCATCAGGATGGCTGTTTTGGATGGTCGCCATGAAGGCGCATGGCTGCGGCGGTTTTGTGTCCGCCGGTGATATCAGGCTCTTTTTGCGCCTCTTTTTATCCTAGAGGCCCGTCACGCCGGGTTCAAGCGCGAAGAGGTTAATGCCGGGCGGATAGGCCAGGCCGAGCACCTTGAACAGTGTGCCCATCTGTTCAGGCGCCATCAGTCGATCATATTGTCTCTGGAGTTTTTCCGCCTGATCACGATTGCGTTGAGCCAGTGCGGCGTGGCGGGCATCTATGCCGAGACGCGCCAGGAAGTCGCGTTGAAGGGTGATGGCGCTGACCGTGACCCCGGTCTTGGCCGCTGACGCCGCTACCGCAGGAAAATCGGCCCAGACCGTCAGGTCATGCAAGCCGGGCGCTTCGAGTGGATCATGCTTTTGGTGGCGGTAAAGCGCTTGCAGGGTATCGCCGGCTTCGGGCGTGGCGCGTCCATAATCGATCAGCAGGGCGGCGCCGGTGGCGTTTTTCACAAGCAAGGCCAGATTTTCCGCCAACCGGGCCTGGACGGTAGAAATTTCAACCAGATCCCCGGTCGCGACATCGAACGGCGGCACGAAACTTTCACCAGCCGGCACAAGTCCAAAGGCCAGCGCGCCGCTCTGTAGGCCGACACAACGCTCGAACCAGCCCGTTTCGGTACGGATACACTGACGGGCCGGCAGGCAATCGAGCAATTCGTTGGCCACGATGATAACCGGCATATCCTCATCCACGCCATCGAGCGACGATACAAAGGCGGCATCTGGCACTTTCACCGCTTGCAGGCCGCGCAAATGCGGGGAGATTTCCACCATGGTTATCTGCGCTGCCGCTCGCAGGCCCTGTACGCGATCGGCGACGCGCAGGATATCGCTCATCAGCGTGCCGTCGCCGCCGCCGATTTCGACTAAACGGAAAGGCGCGGGGCCACCCATTGACAGCCAGGTGTGTGCTACCCAGACGCCGATCATTTCGCCGAACATCTGCGAGATCAGCGGCGCGGTGATGAAGTCGCCGTCAGCGCCAAGGGCGGCGTGCTTCGTGTAGTAGCCGTCAATCGGATCGAGCAGGCAGCGCGCCATATAGGCTTCCACCGGCATGGGCCCTTCAAGCGTGATCTGTTCGATCAGACGGTCCTTGAGGGACATTTACCCATCCAGTTCAGCGGTATCCAGCGGAGCTTCCGGTTCGGCCGCAGGTTCAGCCACCGGCACCGGATTTTTCAGCGCGAACCAGATCAGGAAGCCGCCGACGGCCACCATTATCACGGAGAGCAGCTGTCCCATGGTGATGACATTTTTGAAAAAGCCAAGCATCTGCGCGTCGGGTTCGCGGACATTTTCCAGCAGGATGCGGATAATGCCGTAACCGGCGATGAAGGTGCCCATGATCAGGCCGGGACGGTTGAATTTGCGATAAATATTGGCCAGCACCCACAGCAGAATGAACAAAAGCAAGCCTTCGCCCAATGCTTCATAAAGCTGGCTGGGATGGCGCGGCTCAAGCCCTGCCGGGCAGATGTCGTTATATTGCTTTTCAATATACTGGTTACAAAAGACCATTCCCCAGGGCACATGGGTGACACGGCCCCACAGTTCGCCGTTGATGAAGTTGGCGAGGCGTCCGAAGAACAGTCCGATCGGTGCCGCACAGGCCATAACGTCGCCGAGATTGAGGGCGCGCGACACCGGGAATTTCTGCGCGCGGCAATAGATGATGGTGGCTATGGCGACACCGGTAAATCCGCCGTGAAACGACATGCCGCCGTGCTGGATCATGAAGACTTCCAAGGGCTGCTTCCAGATGATCGAGGCGTCGTAAAACAGGATATAGCCGACGCGGCCGCCAATAATGATGCCAAGGGTGATCCACAGGATCAGGTCATCGAGCTGGGTGCTGTTGACCGGCGGATGGCGCGGCGCCCACAGGGCGTCTTTTTTGATCAGGGCCGATACATAGAGCCAGCCGCACACAATGCCGGCGATATAAGCCAAGGCATACCAGCGAATTTCCAGTGGTCCCAGATGGAGTAGAACAGGGTCGATATTCGGCATGTTCAGGGGCATCTGTCAGCGTCTCTCTATTTTCAACATCCGCCTATTATCAACTCTGCTGTGACTCGTCGCCACAAAAGAGAGGCCATAACGCCAGAATCATGAAAAGTTTGTTGGAAATAAGATAAGGGCCTATATAGACAGCCTCTTATTTTTTACGGAGCGCGTAACATGCAAAGCCAAAATCCCTTCCTCGACGAACTGGCCAAGATGACGACGGGCGCCATGTCGCTGGCTCAGGCCGCCGGCGAAGAAGCCAAGGCGGCTTTCCGGGCGCAGGGTGATCGCTTCGTCGCCGACATGGATCTGGTGCGCCGTGATGAACTGGATTCCTTGCGCGCCGAAGTGGCCGAATTACGCGCCGCAGTGGCTGCCCTGTCGGTAAAGCCGAAGGGCAAGGGCGTGAAGCCCGATACCGAAGTGCCGCAAGACTAAAATTTTAGAACAGAACGAGTTTATATGAATACCCCGCAAACCCTCGACAGTGATGCCCCGTTCGATCCGCTCGACATGGTGGAGTCCATCCTGACCGAGGAAGGGCTGGAGTTCGAGCGTACACCGGAAGGTGATCTCGGTTTTGCCCTGGCTGGCGACTGGCGGACCTATGAAATGTGGTTTTCGTGGCGGCCGGAAGGCGAATGCCTGCAATTATGCTGTTCGCTGGATGTGGAAAGCGGTGTCGGGCAAGCGCTCCCCGAAAGCCGCCTGGGCGGGCTTTATGAGCTGCTGTGCCTGGTCAATTCACACGTCTGGTTTGGCCATTTCGAAGTTTTTCGCGATCCTGAAGCCGTCGATGGTCAAGGCGTTTATGACGTGATCTTCCGCCACACGGTGGCGCTCAATCCGCTGGAGCGTGCCTCAGTCATGGCTAGCGCGCATATGATCAATAGCGCCGCCGAGGCCGTCGACCGCTTCTTTCCGGCATTCGACTTCTGGTTCAAGGGCGTCAATACGGCGTCGGATGCTTTCGCTGCCTGCCTGTTCGAGACAAAGGGCGAAGCTTAGGAGCGAGGCCTGATGTATCAGCAAAAGACCTTCCGGTTCTTGCACTCGGCGTTTGCGACGCCTAATTAAAATGACGCATTCAGTCTGAGGATATCATGAAATGAGTTTGGCCAAACCAATCCTGCTTGTGGGCGCCGGCGCGCTCGGTTCCTCAATTCTCAAAGGATTTCGAGTCCAGGGCCATGTCACGCCCGACGAAGTGATGATTCTCGATCTCAAGCCGGGCGAAGAGGCCCAGGCCTATGCCGCCGATGGTGCGCAGCTTAATCCTCTGCCCGAAACCTGGCATCAGGCCCGGACGATCATCCTCGCTGTCAAACCTCAGGGCTGGCACGCGGTGGCGCAAATTCTCAAGCCGAACATCAACACAGATGTCGTTTTTGTCTCGGTCATGGCGGGCGTAACGACGACTCAGCTCAAACAAGCCTTTGCTAATCATGCGATCGCACGGGTCATGCCAACCACCGGTGTGGCCACCGGCAAGGGTGTCGCCAGCCTGTATGCCGACAGTGATGCAGGCATGGACGCGGCCCGTGGTCTGTTCGCGCCCATGGCCCAGACGGTGGAGCTGGCCGAGGAAGACCAGATCAATTCGGCGACGGCTGTTTCCGGTTCTGGTCCGGCCTATGTCTATGCCTTCGTGCGGGCGTTGGAAAAGGCGGGCCGGGCCAATGGCCTGTCATATAGTCACGCCCGCGACCTGGCGCGCGGCACCCTGATTTCGGCGGCGCGCCTGCTCGATGAAACCGGCGAAGACCCGGAAGATCTGATCCGCAAGGTGGCCTCTCCGGGGGGGACAACCGAGGCGGCGCTCAATATTCTGTGCAAACCGGGTGAAGGTCTGGACGAACTGATTCTGGCCTCGGTGGATGCCGCGCACAAACGCTCCAAGGAGCTGGGTTAATCCTTATTGTATCACCAGTGATTTGCGGATTTCAGTCCAGTCAACAATCTTGAAGTTCTGGCGCTGACGGGCTGTGGCCGGTGTTTCCCCGTCTGTGTCGGAATCATCCTGCATCACGACGATGCCCTTGGCATAGGGGCCTACCTGTCCGCCCAGCGCCGCCACGCCATCCGTGCCGGTGACAGCATCGATGCCGTTGCCGGCATAGACCGAGAAGCGGCCCTGATAAACCGGCATTATGCCTTCGACGCGCCAGACGGCGAAGGCGCTGTCACCCTGAGATGACGCGATGAGGTAGGTTTGTGTTCTGTCGCGCAGCAAGGTGAGGCCCTCTATATCGGCCACCAGTTTTTGCGACGGCAGACTATCCACCGCCGTGCGTGTTTTGCCGCTGGCGGGATCAAGCCCATACTGCCACAGGGCGACATTTTCCTCGGCGATATAAAGCCGGCCAGTGGCGTCATCGACGACGCAGCCTTCCGACTGGCTGCCGACAGCGAACTGACGCATGATGCGGGCTTGGGGATGGCCATTTTCTGTGGTGATAACCGATTGCGTCACGTCGCCGTTCTTGCCCACCATGATGAAGGTCAGTTGATTTGATTTGGTAACGCCCATGCAGAAGCCGTAGGCCTCACTTGTCGGCATGGCCACAAAGCCCCAATAGCGGGTTTGCAAGGTGATCGGGTCAAGCTTGAATAAGGCGGCGCCACCTTTTACGCGATCCGATGCGGCAATGACCGTTTGCGGCATGCCATCTATAGTGAGGCCGCTGCGCAGATCGACATTATTCATGGGCCCGACAGCCAGAAACTGCACTTGCTTGCCGGTCAAGTCATAGACATATAATCCGGCCTTCTTGTCGGTGGCGTAGATCAATGCGCGATTTGAATCTTTTGCATCGATCCAGATTTCCGGATCATCGGCGCTGTCGAGCGCCTTGGTGGCGACGGCCTCAGTTTCGGCGATAGCCGTTACGGGCGTTCCGGCGCCATGAGCAGTCAGTTTAGAGTCTGATATAAGCTCGTTATGTAGTGGGGCACAGGATGATAAACAAGCAACACTTATAAATGCTAAGTTTGTTGTCGTAAATCTGTAATAAATATTTCGAAAATCCATCATCTGTCATCCTTATTAGCGTCCACATCCGGGTAATACCAAAATTTACGGAAATTCAACTGTAAATTTTTCAATTTGTGGGGCTTTTAATGTCAAAGATGAAGTATTTACTTGCCGGGGCCGCTGTGGCGCCTCTCGCATTGACCCTGTCTGCCGGACAGACACAGGCGCAGACAACGGTTGCGGTAGCGGCTGCGATTGACGCACCGGTCGAGGTTGTCATCTTTGGACACCGCGCCGCCGAACGCGAAGCGCTGGACCAGCAGCATAGCTCGCAGGTCAAGACGGAAGTTGTCACGGCAAATGACGCTGGCAAATTGCCGGACCAGAACGTCGGCGAAGCTGTGCAGCGTATGCCGGGCGTCACGGTTGATGACGATCAGGGCGAGGGCCGCTATGTCGTCATTCGTGGCCTGGAGCCGGCCCTGGCCGCCGTCCGCATCAACGGGCAAGATGCCGCCGCGCCTGAAACCGACACGCGCGAAGTGAAGGTTGACACCATCCCGACCGGCCTGATCGGCTCGATCGAAGTTATGAAGGATCAGACCGCCGAATACGATGCCAATGCCATCGCCGGCGCGGTCAACGTCAAAACGTTGTCGGCTTTTGACCGCAAGAAGCCTTTCCTGACCGCGCGCTACAGTGTCGGCAAGATCGATCTCAATGACAAGACATCCTACGATACCGACCTGTCGGCCGGTACGCGCTTTGGCCCGAATAATGAGTTCGGTGTCGTCGCGGCATTCAACGCCTCACGTCGTCCGCAGGCTTCCGACAATCTGCAAGGCACCGATGCCTGGTACGAAAACTCAAATGGCGTCATGGTCCCCGACGACTGGCGCCTGCGTGACTATTATGTCATCCGCAACCGCCAGGGCGCGGCGCTGAATTTGGACTACAAACCGAATGATGACGTCCATCTGTATGTCAAGACGCTGTTCTCGCACTTTACCGACATGGAGCAGCGCCAGGAATTCCGCGTCAATCTCGATGACGATCTCGACGGCGCCACAGGCGCGACCGGCAGCTATACCGCTGGCAAGGCACTGGGCCGCAATGCCAAGTACCGCTTCGAGGACGAACATATCTCGACAGTTAGCTTCGGTGGTGAATTTACCCTGGGCGCCGGCAAGCTGGATGCCGACGTCACCAATTCGACCGCGATCAAGGATGACGATCCGCGCTATAACTTCTCTTATGCCGGCCCAAAGAAAACCAAGGGCACCTACGATCTGAGCGACCTGCTGTTCATAATCACACCGGAAGCCGCCGCCTATGACGCCAGCAATTACACGGCTGACGAAGCGGAGCTGGAAGCCGATCACTACCGCGAAATCCTCAACCAGGCTTCGGTCAACTACACCCTGCCGACAACGCTGTTCGGCGGCGACACCACGTTCAAGTTCGGCGGCAAATACTCCAAGCGCCACAAGCGCTCCAATGTGGAATACCGTCTGTATGACGTGAGCGATTCGGACCTGAGTCTGGCCGACAATCAATCCTACACGGGCGCCACACTTTATGACGGTCGCTACAATTTCGGTCCGACCGTAGATTTCCTGTCATCGCTGGCGGCGGCCGAGGCAGCGGGTTATCTGACGGATGCCCAACTGGAGACGGAAGACACGGTTGTTGGCGAATTGGGCGGTGATTACGACGTGACGGAAACGGTCAGCGCCGGTTACGTTCAGGCCACGATCAAGGCCGGCAACTGGACGGTTACGCCCGGCGTACGGGTCGAGCACACGGCCAATACCTCGGCCGCCAAGGCCTTTGACGAGGACTCGTCACTCGACACGCCATTCAATGTCTTTGGCAAGAAGGACTACACCGATGTGTTCCCGTCGTTGGTCGGCCGCTATGACTTTAATTCCAATACGCTGGTGCGCTTCGCCGCCACCACCGCGATCGGCCGGCCGAACTATGTCGACCTGGCGCCGACCGTCAATGTCAGCAAGGGCGATGGCGAGGCCGAACTGGGCAATCCGGACCTGAACCCGCTGAAATCGCTTAACCTTGATGCCGGCGTTGAACACTATTTCGGGCGTAAGGGCGTGCTCTCGGTTTCCGCCTTCTACAAGGATATCGACGATCCGATCTTCCAGACAGGTTACACGGGTGACCTAAGCATCGCCGGCACCACCTATACCGGCGTGTCGATCACCCAGCCGAAGAACCTGAAGTCGGCCAAGGTATCGGGTGTTGAATTCAACTTTGTCTATCAATTTGACGCCTTGCCTTCGCCGTTCGATGGCCTTGGCGTCTCGGCGAACGCCACTGTTCAGTCGTCTTCCACGGATGGCGCCGAAGGTCGCGACAAGGTACGTTTGATCTATACCTCAGACACGACCGGCACCGTCGAACTGACCTATGAAAAGTACAACTGGACGGCCCGTGTCGCCTATTCGTACCGCTCAAAGTTCCTCGATACGCTGGGTGGGGATGCGTCTACCGACATCTATACGGCCGGTCGTGGCCGGGTAGACGTCAAGGTCGGCTACGCGCTCAACAACCACTGGCAGGTCTTCGTCCAGGGCAAGAACCTGAACGACGCGCCATGGCGCCGGACTATGGGCGGCGGCCAGTATCTGGTCGAAAACGAAGTCTATGGCCAGACCTGGGCCGTTGGTGTCGCCGCCAAGTTCTAAACCTTTAACCCTGTGCCCAACTGGAGCCCCGCCATTGCGCGGGGCTTTTTTTGTCTCCGGTTGCGTGGTGACGTCATTGCCGGTAAAGCACCGCCATGCTCCGTATCACCGAACTGAAACTGCCGCTCGACCATGCGCCCGAAGCCTTACCGGAGGCTATTTGTGCGCGTCTTGGTGTTGCACCGGAAGACCTGATCTCCTTTGAAATCGCGCGTCGGGCCAATGATGCACGGCGCAAGTCGGCGATCCTGATGATCTATTCCGTGGATGTTTTACTGAAGGACGAAGCCGCTGTCCTGGCGCGGAAGTCAGGTGATCAAAGTGTCCGTCCGACGCCTGATACCGAATATCGCTTTATCGGCACGGCGCCAGCCAATAGCGGCAAATCGCGTCCGGTGATAATCGGCGCCGGGCCCTGTGGCCTGTTTGCCGCGCTGATTCTGGCGCAGATGGGGCTCAAGCCGATTATTCTCGACCGCGGCAAGGTGGTGCGCGAACGGACTAAGGATACCTGGGGATTGTGGCGCCGCGGTGAGCTTGACCCGGAATCCAATGTCCAGTTCGGCGAAGGCGGGGCCGGCACTTTTTCGGATGGCAAGCTCTACAGCCAGATCAAGGACCCGCGGCACCTCAGCCGCAAGGTCCTGACTGAGTTCGTCAAGGCCGGAGCACCGCCGGAAATCCTGACCGAGGCGCATCCGCATATCGGTACTTTCCGGCTGGTCACTATGGTCGAACATATGCGCCGCACTATCGAGGCGCTGGGGGGCGAATACCGCTGGCAGACGCGCGTCACCGATATCGATATCCATATCGCACCTGACGGCACCCGCAATGTGCGCGGACTGAATTTGCAGGATGGCGGTTATCTCGAAGCCGATCAGGTGGTGCTGGCGGTCGGTCACAGCGCCCGCGATACGTTTGAAATGCTCCATGAACGTGGCGTCTTCATCGAGGCCAAGCCGTTCTCGATCGGTGTGCGCATCGAACATCCGCAGTCCTGGGTTGATGAGGCGCGCTTTGGCTCTTGCGCCGGCCATCCGGATCTCGGTGCGGCGGCCTACACCCTGTCGCATCATTGCGCCAATGGTCGCACGGTCTACAGCTTTTGCATGTGCCCCGGCGGGCGGGTAGTGGCGGCGGCGTCGGAACCCGGCCGTGTGGTCACCAACGGCATGAGCCAGTATTCCCGCAAGGAATTCAATGCCAATGCCGGCTTTGTCGTCGGCATTGATCCGGAACGCGACTATCCTGGTCATCCGCTGGCGGGTGTCGAATTACAACGTCGCCTGGAATCGCTGGCTTTTGTGGCTGGAGGCTCGAACTACCAGGCGCCCGGACAGACCGTCGGCGACTTTCTGGCCGGGCGGGCCTCCACCGAATTTGGCGAGGTCCTGCCCTCCTACAAGCCGGGCGTCCATCTGACCGATCTCAGCCAATGCCTGCCGGATTTCGCCATCGTCGCCATGCGCGAGGCCCTTCCGGTCTTCGGCCGCCAGATCAGACGCTATGATCATCCGGATGCCATGATGACCGGCGTGGAGACGCGGACCTCATCGCCCATACGCATCACGCGTGGCAAGGATTTGCAAAGCCTGAACACGCAAGGACTGTATCCTGCCGGTGAGGGTGCGGGCTATGCCGGGGGCATTCTGTCCGCGGCCATTGACGGCATCAAGATCGCCGAGGCCGTGGCAAAAGAGTGGGTTGATATTGCCACCTAAAGAGATGGGGAAAAGAAGCAAGGCATGGTTTTCAAACCAAGTCCCTATTGGCGCTTAGTTTGTGGAAAGCGGCAGACTGATCACGGCGCGCAGGCCGCCCTGCGGGCTGGTGTCGAGCCTTAGTTCGCCGCCATGGCTACGAACGATGTCACGCGCGATGGCCAGGCCCAGGCCCACGCCCTTGATATTCTGGTTGCGTGATTCATCCAGCCGGGAGAATGGTTTGAAGGCTTCCTCGCGTTTTTCAGGTGCTATGCCGGGACCGTCATCATCAATGATCAGCAACAGCTTTTCGCCCGCGACCACCTCGGCATGGAAGCCAACATGCTTGCCGTAATGGAAGCCGTTCATGACCAGATTGGTCAGGGCGCGCTGGACCGCCATTTCGCGAATATTGACGCGTAAATCCTCAGCCAGGCGTTCGGTTTGCAGCTTGTGGCCGGCGCGGGCGACGCTGTCAGTGACCGTATCCATCAGGACACGCACCGATACGCTGTCAGTATTTTCGGCCATTTCGCCACGTGCAAAAGCCAGGTATTCGTCGATCATATAGGCCATCTCCGAAACGTCCTGCTTCATCCGCGTATTGGCCGCGTCCTGCTCACCCATGGCCAATTCCAGCTTGAGGCGCGTCAGCGGGGTACGCAGGTCGTGGCTGACCGAAGCCAGCAAGGTGGTGCGCTGTTCGATCTGACGCTGGATACGCGCCTTCATCTTGAGGAAGGCCTCGGCCGCGGCGCGCACCTCGGTGGCACCATAGGGCTTGAAGCCGACATCTTCCTCGCCACGGCCGAAGCGTTCGGCCGCCTGGCTCAGGCGTTCGATGGCGCGCACCTGATTACGGATGAACAGCATGGCGATGGTGGTCAGGATAATGGTGGCGCCCAGCATCCAGAAAATGAAAATGTAGCCGGTGGTGGCGAAGGCGCGGTCCTTCGGCGCGATAAAACGCAGGACGCCCTGGTCGACCTGGACGCGGATATCGACGAATGCCGGATATTTGGTGGTGTCGAACCAGTAGACTTCTTCAAGCTGGTCGCCTAAGGCGCGGTCTATGGTGCGATTGAGTGCCAGGAAGATCGATTCCCGGCGGTTAAGCGGCAGTTTCTCACCCTTTCGCAGGCTTATAGATAATTGCATGCTTTTTTCGGCCTGGTCGCTGATCTGTTCCAGATTGGCCTCGCTCGGATTGGCCTCATAGGCGCGCACCGCCCAGGCGATATCACCGGCCAGGCCTTCCGAGAGCTTGGCGGTGACGGTTTCCCAATGCTTGTCGAAAAACACCCAGGTAACGGCGATCTGCATGATGGCGATAGGCAGGACAATGATCAGCAGGACGCGCGCCATCAGGGTGCGCGGGAAATTACGCTTCAGCACCGTGGGCCAGAACTTGATCTTGGGCAATTTGCGCTTTGAAGCGGCCATCGCGGTTTAATCCGGGGCCAGCATATAGCCCTTGCCCCGCACGGTTTGCAGATAGCGGGGGTTTTTAGGGTCCTGTTCGATCTTGCGGCGCAGGCGCGTCACCTGCACATCGACGGCGCGACCGGTGGTATCGACGCTGTCCTTGGCCAGGTCCATGCGGTCGACCGGCACATTGGCGCGTTCGGCGAGATATTTCAGCAATTGCGATTCGGCTTCGGTGAGGCGGACCAGGGTGCCGTTCTTGCTCAGTTCGGAACGTTCGAGATCAAAGCTGAACGAACCCATATTAATTGATTTCGGCAAGGCGGGTTTCACGCCGGTGCGGCGCAGGATGGCCTCGATGCGCAGCAGCAGTTCCTGCGGCTCGAACGGCTTGG
>CAMLIY010000075.1 GCA_946480125.1 uncultured Asticcacaulis sp. | reverse complement strand
CTCCAGCGTCTGGAACAGCTCGTTCAGGAAACCGTGTCTCAGGTCCCGCGCGCCCTGATCGTCGAGGCCATCGACCTGGTGGTGTTCCTCAATGGCGCCAATCCCATGACCGGACAGACGCGCAAAGTCACCGATATCGCCGAAGTCTTGGGCGTCGATCGCCGCGGCAATTACCAGCTTCGGTCACTTCAATTCGACGACGAAGACCTCAGTCTAATCAAACACTAACACAGGAGACTTACATGAAAACTTTCGCTTCCAATCGCCTCCGTTTCGCGGGACGCCTACACCCGTCCGTGTTTATCCTGGCCGTTGCGGGCCTGACCCTCGGCCTGGCCACGGCCAGCCACGCCAGCGGCACCGGAATGCCGTGGGAAACGCCCCTGCAGAATATTCTCGACAGCATCCAGGGGCCTGTCGCCAAGATTGTCGCGGTGATCGTCATTATCGTCACTGGTTTGACCCTGGCTTTCGGGGAGGCATCCGGAGGCTTTCGCAAGCTCATCCAGATCGTCTTCGGTCTGTCGATCGCTTTTGCCGCCTCCAGTTTCTTCCTCACCTTTTTCAGCTTCGGCGGCGGGGCGCTAATCGCATGACCGGGCGCGTCGAGGGCTTCGATGTCCCCCTTTATCGCGCCCTGACCCAGCCGATCCTGCTGGGCGGCGCGCCACGGACCCTGGCCATTGCCAACGGCACCGTGGCAGCCGCCCTCGGCCTCGGTCTGCAGATGTGGATTCCGGGCCTTGCCGTCTGGGCCGCTGGGCACACCCTGGCGGTCCTGTGCGCCCGCTACGACCTGGACTTCGTGCCGGTCCTCCTTCGGCATCTCAGACAAAAGGCCCACCTCTCATGCTAAATCTTCGGCAATATAAATCGAATGCCGATCGCCTGGCGGATCACCTGCCTTGGGCCGTCCTCGTGGCGCCCGGCATTGTCCTCAACAAGGATGGCAGTTTCCAGCGAACGATCCGCTATCAGGGGCCGGACTTAGAGAGCGCCACCCCCGCTGAACTCGTCAGTATCTCGGCCCGGGTCAACAATGTCCTGCGTCGGTTCGGGTCGGGCTGGGCCATCTTCTTCGAGGCGCGCCGAGACGAGGCACTGGGCTATCCGTCGCCCGGCGCGGAGGCAGGGATTGCGGAATTGGTCGAGGCGGAACGCCGGGCGGCGTTTGAAGGAGAGGTCGGGCGGCATTTCGAGAGCCGTTATTATCTGACCCTGGTCTTCATGCCGGCGCCGGATGCTGTGTCTAAGGCCGGCACAATGCTCATCGAACGGGCAGAATCGGCCGGCCAACCGCGCGACTGGCACCGGGAACTGGCGACATTCCAAAACCGGACCGATGCGGCCATCGACCTCTTCGCCAGCTTCATGCCGTACGTTGAGGCGCTCGATGACCGGGCGACCCTGACCTATCTTCACAGCACAGTCTCGACCGAAGCCCATGCCGTGGGGGTGCCCGACACGCCGGTCTATCTCGACGCCTTCCTGGCCGACACACCGCTCCGTGGCGGAATGGCGCCGCGTCTGGGCGACAGGCACCTGCGCACCCTGACCGTTCTGGGTTTCCCGAATCAAACCCAGCCGGGCCTGTTCGATGCTCTGAACCATATGGAAATCAGCTATCGTTGGGTGACACGGTTTATCCCCCTGGACAAGGAAGCCGCCACCAAGACCCTGACCCGCGTGCGCCGGCAATGGTTCAACAAGCGCAAGTCCGTCACGGCGCTTCTGCGCGAAGTGATGTACAGCCAACCGACTATCCTGACCGATACCGACGCGGACAACAAGGTCGCCGATACCGATCAGGCCCTTCAGGCCCTGGGCGGTGACGATGTTGGTTTCGGTTACCTGACAATCACCCTGACGGTGAGCCACACCGATCCGCACCAGGCCGACGAGCAGATCCGCGCGGTCGAGCGCGCGATCAATGGCCTCGGCTTCACAACAGTACGGGAAAGCCTGAATGCCGTCGAGGCCTGGCTTGGGTCCTTGCCGGGACATGTCTACGCCAATGTCCGCCAGCCGCTCGTTCATACCCTCAACCTGGTTCATCTGATGCCCCTGTCTGCCGTGTGGGCCGGGCCGGAGCGTAATACCCACCTGGACGGCCCGCCACTGCTCTACGCTGTCAGTTCCGGCGCGACGCCGTTCCGCCTGTCAACCCATGTGGGCGATGTCGGCCATATGCTGGTCCTGGGCCCAACCGGCGCGGGTAAGTCGGTCCTGCTGTCATTTCTGACTTTGCAGTTCAGTCGCTATGCCCGTGCCCAGGTCTTCATCTTCGATAAGGGCGGATCGGCGCGAGCCACCACCCTGGCCATGCAAGGGCGCCACCATACCTTGGGGCGGACCGCGGCCCTGAGTTTCCAGCCACTGCGTAATATCGACGATCCGGCAACCCGTGCCTGGGCCATGGAATGGTGCTTAGGGCTGCTCGATAGCGAAGGGTTCGAAGTGACACCCGAGCGCAAAGGGGACATGTGGGCGGCCTTGTGCAGCCTCGCCACCGCGCCGGAAGCGGAACGGACCCTGACCGGCCTAAGCGCGCTCCTGTCCTCCATGAGTATGAAGATCGCCTTGCATCCCTTCACTCTCGAAGGTCCCTACGGACAGTGCCTGGACGCCGATAGCGACGGGCTCGATCTCGCCGACATCCATTGCTTTGAGACCGAAGATCTGATGTCGGAACGCAGCCTGGTCGGGCCGGTGCTGACCTATCTGTTCCATCGCCTGGATGCGCGTTTCGACGGCCGGCCGACCCTTTTGATCCTCGATGAGGCGTGGCTGTTTCTCGACAATCCCTTGTTCGCGGCGCGCATTCGGGAA
The DNA here is from genome assembly GCA_946480125.1 of uncultured Asticcacaulis sp. The sequence continues at coordinate 9,580 of CAMLIY010000075.1, read as the reverse complement.
TGGCTGAAGGTCCTGCGCAAGAAGAATGTCAGCGTCGTCTTCGCCACCCAGTCCCTGATGGACATCATCGATAGCCCCATCGCGCCGGCCATCATCGAGTCCTGCCCGCAGCGCCTGTTCCTGCCTAATGAACGGGCGCAGGAGCCGCAATCGCGGGTCGCCTATGAGCGCATCGGCCTGAATGATCGCCAAATTCAACTGATCGCCGAGGCTATCCCCAAGCGCCACTACTACCTGCAATCCCGGCGTGGCAACCGCCTGTTCGATCTCGACCTGGGGCCGGTCGCCCTGACCGTTTGCGCAGCGTCTGCGCCCGAAGATCAACAGTTGATCGACAGCGTTCTGGACAGCGTTGGCGCGGATGCCTTCGTCGCCGAGTTCCTGAAAGCGCGCGGGTACCACTGGGCCAGCGACCTGCTCAAACCCCAACCCTCTAACCCCTGATCCCGAAGGAAAGTCCATGCGTCGTAAACTGTTCTCCATCCTCGTCGCCGGCCTGACCGGTGTCGCCACCCTCGGCGTCGTCGCACAACCGGTGGCCGCTCAAGTCGTCGTCTATGACCCAACCAATTATGTTCAGAACATCCTCCAGGCCACCCGCGCCCTGGAACAGGTTAACAACCAGATCCTGCAGCTCCAGCATGAGGCCCAGATGCTGCAGAACATGGCCACCAATCTCAAGCACCTCGATGTCACGGCTATCCTGAAGCTCAATTCGGACCTGGCGGCGATCAATGACCTGATGACCCAGGCCAAGGGCATCGCCTTCACGATCTCCAAGACCGAAGCGGCCCTGAAGGCGCAGTATCCGTCGTCCTATTCCGCAGGCGTCACCAGTCAACAATTGACCACTGATGCGACCACACGCTGGCAGAGCGCTATGGATGCCTTCCAGCAGACCTTGCTGGTCCAGGCCCAGATCAGCGAAACCCTCCAGACCGACGCGGGGACTCTGAATGACCTGGTGAGTGCCTCCGATGGCGCCGAGGGTGACCTCCAGGCCCAGCAGGCGGCCAATCAGCTGATCGCCCTGACGGCCAAGCAGCAGATGCAGATCGCCACCCTTATGGCGGCCCAATATCGTGCCGAGGCCCTGGACGCCGCCCGCAAGGTGCAAGGAGAGGCAGCCGGCAAGGCCGCGACCTTGAAGTTCATCGGCTCTGGCACGGCCTACACCGCGCAATAATAGCCTCCGGCGAGACCGACATGTCCGACCTCAACATTATCGACCAATTCCTGGCGACGTTTGTCGGTTATATCGACAGCGGCTTCGGCTTGCTCAAAGGCGACCTGGCCCATCTGACCAGTCTTCTGATTGCGCTCGACGTAACCATCGCAGCCCTGTTTTGGGTGATGGACGAAGAAGGCAATGTGCTCGGCAAGCTGATCAAGAAGGTTCTGTATGTCGGGGCTTTCGCCTATATTCTCAATAACTTCCAGACGCTTGCTAATCTGATCTATCAATCCTTCGCGCAACTTGGCGTCAACGCGAGCAGCAACAGCCTATCGGCGGGCGACCTCCTCAAGCCCGGAAAGCTGGCGGGGATCGGTTTCGAGGCGGCCCATCCGCTCCTGGTTCAGATCACCGACTTGATGAGCCTGGACACGCTTCTGTCCAATCTCCTGACGATCGCAATCCTGTTGATCGCCTGGCTGATCGTCATGCTGGCCTTCTTTGTCCTGGCCATCCAGCTCTTCATCACCGTCCTGGAATTCAAGCTGACGACTCTCGCCGGGTTCGTGCTCGTGCCCTTTGCCTTTTGGAACAAGACCGCCTTCCTCGCCGAACGCGTACTCGGGAATGTCATCACGTCCGGCATCAAGATCATGGTCCTGGCCGTCATCATTGGGATCGGCTTCGGCTTCTTTGCCGCGTCGGTGGGAACCATCGGCACCGAACCCGACATAGCCCAGACGCTTTCGCTGGTTCTGGCCGCACTGACCTTCCTGGGTCTTGGCATCTTCGGTCCGTCCATCGCCTCTGGCCTCGTCGCCGGCGCACCACAACTGGGAGCCGGAGCGGCCCTGGGCACCGTTGGGGCCGCCGCAGCCGCCGGCATGGTGGCTGCCGGGGGCGCCTCAGCGGCGGCGCAGACCTTGGGAGGATGGGGCGGCGGCGCCGGCAAGGTGCTCAAAGCCGCGGCATCGGTCGGTGGAGGGAAGGGTGGCGGCCCCGCCGGATCATCACCACAATCTCCACCGCCGCCGCCACCTTCAACGCCTTCCCCGGCCACGTCCTCGGGCGCGGCCAGCGGCAAAGGCGCCGCGGCCAACAGCAATCAGGCGCAACCAGACTGGGCGAAGAAGATGCAGGAGGAACAACGTCTGCGCGGCCATGTGCATGCCGTCCAGACCGCCATCTCCGCCGGCGACGCGCCGGTCGCCACCGCCGCTCCCGACATCAGCCAGAAGGAATAAGTCATGTTTTTTAAACGAAACCTACAGCGCTATGGCGACACGCCGGAACCCATAACCCATTATCAGAAGGCGGCCCAAATCTGGGACAATCGGATCGGCGCCGCCACCGTTCAGGCCGGCAATTGGCGCTTGATGGCCCTGTGTGCGTCCCTGAGCACCCTGGCCCTGACCGGTGGCATCATCTGGCAATCAAGCCAAAGCCGGGTTAAGCCCTATGTGGTCGAGGTCGATACTTTGGGCCAGGTCAAGGCGGTCCAGCCGGCCACCGCCAGCTATAGTCCGACCGATGCGCAAGTGTCCTGGTATCTGGGCCGTTTCATTACCGACGTCAGAGGCCTGTCGATCGACCCCGTCGTGGCCCGGCAGAACTGGCAGGAGGCCTATGGTTTCGCCACGGGCCATGCCGTCGCTTTCCTGAATGCAGAGGCGCAAGCCAATGATCCGTTCGCCGGAATCGGCCAGCGCAGCACCTCGGTCTCGATCACCAGTGTGGTGCGGGCGTCACCGACCGCCTTCCAGGTCAAATGGCAGGAACAGGCCTTCACGCAAGGCATTCCCGCCGGTGTGACCCATTGGACGGCCATCCTCACTGTCCAGCAGTCCTTGCCGCGCCAGGAAGCGATCCTCCGCAAGAATCCCCTCGGGATCTACGTCACCGACATGGCCTGGTCACAGGACTTCGCATCTGTATCCTCAAAATAAGGAGTTTTGAACATGCGACTGAAACCTATCGTTTTTTTAGCGTTGACCGCATTTACGGCGGGAAGCGCCACCGCCAAGCCGGTACACCCCGCGACCAAACGGCCCGCCGCTCATGCGGTTTCGCCAGCGGCCGGGGTGCTGGCGGCCAATGCGGCGGCCATCCGTGAGCCAGAACCGGGTAGTTACCTGAATGCCGTCCAAGTCTACACCTTTGTCGATGGTGCCATTTTTCGGCTGTTCACGGCGCCGGACAAGGTTAGTGATATCGTCCTGCAGCCGCAGGAGCAGCTCATCGCGATTTCGGCTGGTGACACCGCCCGGTGGGTGATCGGCGACACCAGCAGTGGCAGCGATGCCGGCAAGCAGATCCATATTCTGGTCAAGCCCTATACCGCCGGGCTCAAAACCAATCTCGTCGTCACCACGAGCCGCCGGACCTATCATCTGGAGCTGGAGAGCACGGCCAAGACGGCTATGGCCGCGATCTCGTGGCGCTACCCTCAGGACGAAGCCATGACCAGAACCATGCCGGTGGCGCCTTTACCGGAGTCGGTCAAGTCTGCGCCGGCTGACATAACGCCGTCAAGTCTGCGGTTCGGCTATACGGTGAAGGGCGCCAATGTGCCCTGGAAGCCGGTCCGCGCCTTCGACGATGGCCAGAAAACCTATATCGAATTCCCGGCAAGCGCGGCGCAAACCGAGCTGCCGCCGCTCTACATCATTGGCGAGGGCGGGACCACCAATCTGACCAACTACAGGCTTCAGGGCCACTTCTATGTCGTCGACCAACTCTTCGGCGCCGCGGAACTCCGCCTGGGCGGTAAACGGCAGTCTGTCGTCCGTATCGCATATGCCGGAGGCGGTCATGACTGAGGAAACGCCTCGTCCGCTAAAGGAAGACCCGGAAACCCTGGTCCTGCGCGGAAAGCCGGAGCCTGTCGTGCGCTTCAAGCGGCCGGTGCTCGTCGGCGCCGTGGGGTTGGGGTGCGCGGCGATCTTCGCCGTCACCTGGCTGGGTTTCGGACCCGCCACCCCAAAAAACACCGAGAAAACCCAGCCGGTGAGTACGGACGCGGTCGCCAATCAGGCAAAGCCCCTCCCGGAAAAGGTTCAGAACCTGCCAGAGAGCTATGCCGAGGTCTCGGCTGGCGTACCTCAGTTGGGGCAGCCGTTGCCAGGCGATCTTGGCGGCCCGATGCTGGCCCATCAGCGCGGCATGACGACGGTCGAGACCGGCGGCGGGACAAGGGAAGCCCCGACCAGCCAGGCGTCGGTGCCGGGTGTCTTCTTCCAGGTCTCAAGCCATGACGTCGCGGCCACGGTAGCGAAGGCAGTCGAGCCGGCGGTGACGCCGGTCGGTCTGACCCTACCTGTGCCGCCTGTGGCCACAAAAGGGCAGGGCAGCAGCATCTACAACAGCCATGGTCTCCAGACGCCGATATCACCCTATCAGGTGATGGCGGGTACGGTCATTACCGCCAGCCTGATCACCGGCCTGAAATCTGACCTGCCGGGCACAATCATCGCCCAGGTCACGGCGCCGGTCTTTGACACGGTCACCGGAAAAATCCTCCTTATCCCTGCGGGAAGCCGGCTACTTGGCGAGTACGAATCCGACCTGGGTTTTGGGCAATCGCGGGTTCTGTTGGTTTGGAAGCGCCTGCTCATGCCGGATGGTTCATCGATGGAGATCGATAATTTCCCGGCAACCGACAGCCAGGGCTATTCCGGCCTGACCGACAAGGTCGATTATCACACCTGGAGTCTGCTCAAGGGCGTCGGCCTGTCGGCCCTGCTGGGGCTAACCGCTTATGACGGCGCCGACAACGATAGTGATTTGGTACAGGCCTTCCGTGAGGCGACGCGTCAGACCGCCAATCAGGCCGGTCAGCAGCTTTTGGCAAAGGCCATCGGTATCGCGCCTTCGGTCACTGTCCGGCCAGGCTGGCCGGTCCGCGTGGTCGTCCAGAAGGACCTCGTTCTGAAGCCTTACGAAGAAGGAGCCGTATCATGGCCGAACTGAAACTCGGAAAGCTGCCCGATCGTACGCCGGTGAAGCTAACCATCACCATCGGCGCTGAACTGAACCTGATGCTGAAGGAGTATGCCGATGCCTATCAAGCCACCTATGGTACGGCGGAACAAGTGATTGATCTGATCCCATTCATGCTGGAAGCGTTTGTCCAGAGCGACAAAAGCTTTGTAAAGACTGGAAGGAAATAAAGGGCGAAGCGTCCGCTTTTTTTTCGGGTTAAACGATCAATCGGACTACGCTTGGGCATCGGATAGGGGGGGATCGCACAGTAAAATCTGAAAGTGGTTTAGCGATGTTTGGCTTCAAACTGAAACCAGGAAAGCAGAAGAGGGGCCTCTCCACGCCGTCGGATGCAGATCGTCGCGCATTATGTTGATCGAGCGAGGTCGTGCAATGGTGGCGATCGCAGGCAACGAGACAAAATTAGGGAAAATCCGGGCGGCATCTCCGATGACCGCGTAGGCCCACTGGTCTAACGGCAAACGCCCATCTGCTTGAGTGAACTCAATCTGCCTTTGATGCGACAGCTGTTTCAAAACTTGGGTGTCCGGCCCCATTGCGTCAAAGCCGACAACGATGTCCAACACGTCGTCAGGCAGGACGTGACGTTGAACACTACAAACGCTCTCATCACACTCCGCATACCAGCATATGGCATTTTGAGCGTCATTCCGACCATACGACCGCATAATTTCTGCGGTCTCGTGAAACAAAGCTGGAGACGCTTGGCGGGCGGCTTCGGGAAAGGCTACGCCTTCCTTACGCAGTTCAATCAGTCGCTCAGCGAGCTTTTTTCGATCGATGTTGCTCCCGCCCATAGCCAAGGCGTTGCCGGTTCCCGCTGTATGGACTTTCCGAACCGGACCGAGATTCTTGTTCTCAACCCAGTCCCAACGGGCGCTGTCGCCCGCGATGAACGCATGATTCTTGGACGTATGAACTAGTACAACGGTCACTTTACCCGTTTCCTGTTAGAAGACTTACCTTAACCCAGTAGGATATGGGAGACGTGACCAATGGATCGCCATTCAACGATGTTGTCGGCACCGATTTTAAAATCCTTCGCTTTTAGTGCGTCTGCATCCTTTTGGTGGAGTTTGCCTCTCGTGCCATGGCTGCAGCGCCCGTTGACCTTCACCACAATGAGTTCTTCACCTCGGCGCCCAAAAACATGCGCATGCTTGTCACCGCCATCGAGATGGGCGCCGGCGTCGATCCGAATGTTTCGCTCAAACCGGCCGTTTATCCATCCTTCGCATAGAAGGCCGGGGTCTTCGATTTCCTTGACGATGAGCAATTCGTCAAAAATGGGCATCTCCGAGGCAGTGACGTCAGCCACGATATCAATCAATTTCCGCATGTCGGTCATTGCGAATCCCCCCGCATTTCAATTTTTAGATGTAAATGCGTAATAGGCCAAAACCCCGCGACGATACAAGAAGAGAGGTGGCTCACGGATCTCGGGGGAAAATTTATTCGTGATTTTATTTGTCATAGCCCTATCTGCTCACGAGTTACGGCCTCCGGCAAATCCGGGGCGGTTCATCCCAGTTTTGAAGTTTGGAGGAATTACTTCTGCTATCGAGCGGAAATTCACAAACCGAGACAGGGACCCTTCCATTTCCGCCTTGGGCGCACTGGAGCCGAACCTCCTATTCGCCCTGCCCGGCGGGGAGTAAAATATCAACGACGGCCTGCATAAAGCGGCATAAGTCTTGGCAAGTTAATTAAAAAGTTTGGCCAAATTGGCCTTGCATGGAGACTGCGTGCCCTATCATCTCGATAGTATCTTGTACGGTCTCTCTTTTGAAGAGTTCCAATATTTGATATGCGTTTGGACATTCACGGGATTTGGGGGAGTGAAATGACCAAAATCACGCAAATTTATTTTGCGGTGTTTACAGCGGCGGGATCTCTCGTTTTCGTGCCTTCTGTACCTTGTGCTGCCGCGCTGACTTTGCTTGAGTCAAGTTCGTCGTCAAATTCCGATAACTCTTCAGCTGGAGCTGAGAACACGAAGGCTGCTGCCTCCGGTAAACTTGAGGTGCAGCCGGTCGTTCGGCGAGCAGATCAGTATGAGGATTATGTCAATCGGTGGTTCGGTCCCTGGTACTTGGAGGTGACGGTTTATCCCGAAAAACAATACTCTTCCTTCGGTCCGTCTCCTAAAGCGCACGTTCAGATAACGGGCCATTCGAAGAATAGCCTGACGAAATGGACCATTGAGACATATGGCCGCACTTTGAACTTGAAGACGGTAAATGGAATACCACCTAAAGTGACGTCAGTTGATGAAATGGATGAATTCCCGGCCACGGACACTGCGGTTGTTGAGGCTCTCGAACGCGATACGGCCGCGCTTGACCCGGACGCAAGGGGGGATTTGGCCCAATATGATGCAGATCTTTTATCTGCGGTTTCTGCAATGAGAGAGATTGTTCGGAAGCTGTACGGTAAAATCTCTGGTCCCTCAACTTGCTTGCCGCCAAGGTGCTTCAATTGATATTTACTTCGGGCGCTCACTAGCCGAAACCCGTCCGACTGAGTTTGGGATTTAGCTGGCCATTAGGCTCGACGTGGATGTCCGCTTCCGAGCGAAAAATCGCAGACCGTTACCAAAACCGTTCTATTTCCGCAAAGGGCGCAAACATGCCAGCTTCGAATGTCGGCTTATGATCTTTTGGCGCCAAATTATGAATGACTTAGTAGACACAGGTCGGCGGCAGGCATGGTAATCCTTGCTTGCCAAAGAGTTCCTGGCTGAGCTGGCGCATCGCCGCGATGGTGCTCAGGAGGTTGGCCTTGTTGGCCCGCAACTCTGCGGCATATCGCAAAGAGTGTGAGTGCGGCTCGCTAACAAGGGCCACGAGGTCGTTGGCCAGGTCTTCATCTTTGTCTGGAAAGTCGCGCAGGTTCATGACGCCCATCCATATCGCCGCAGGCTTCTCTCCCATCTGTGCGGTTACGTCGATGCCGGTGCCGATGGTCCAGATGCGCCAAGTCAATTTGCCGTCGCTGGAATGACCGGTCATGTCTAGACTATAGCTGGGATCCGGCCCGAAAAAAGGATGTTCCGGTGCCGCAAAAACCTTGGCCGTTAGCTTCCAGGCGCCGAAATCACGATCGACGTAGGTCTGATCCTTGCCTTTGCGCTCGACAACGGCAACGCCGTCAGGACGAAATATCTGAGCATCGTCATAGGCGGGTGCGATGACGAATTTGCCCGTCCGGTCGATATAGCCCCAGAGGCCACCTTTTTCCGCGGGCGCAAGGCCGTTGGCGCCAAACTGGCGCGCTTGGGGAAATTGCGGGGGGATGACAAAGGTGCCGTGAGCGTTGATATAGCCCCAGCCGCCTTCTGTCTTAACCGGCGCGAGGTCACTTGGCCCAAAGGATCCCGCATCCTTGAACTGAAGCGGAATTACCATATTGCCCTCAGTATCAACGTAGCCAGCCTGCGTATCGGTTTGCACAGGGGTCAGCCCATTGACGCCGTAGGGACCTACGGATTTATAGATCATCGGCACGACGATTTCGCCAGTCGCCCGGACATAGCCCTCGTGAAAGCGGTTGAAAAGCGACGTTTCGGTGGGGTCGAACAGGCCGGCGTGGATCAGCCCGTGGAGCTCAATCCAGTTCAAGATCAGATTAGGGGGAAAGGTAGCCAGAACATGGTGGTCGGTCGCGTCCTCAGTGTGAAACACCGTCACATTGCCTCGGGTTTCATTCCGGATAAGGACGGTCGGAGATGGCTCCGGCGCACTGATCGGCTGCATTATGTATTCGTTGTCTGTAAAAGGGCTGACGATGGCACCCGAAGTATTGATCCCGGCCCAGGTCGATTTGTCGCGCGGTGGCGGGCCAGCAAAGGCCAGCATCGGCCACAGGCCCGCAAAGATGACCAGGCCCAGTTTCAACATCCGCGACATGTGGTCCCCCCGCTTGTTATACCCGCCAATGGATAATGGACCAGTCGCCCCATTGCATCAAGCCGTTCAGTGGCATGAAATGTGTCAGGTTCAATAGTGATAATTGTCAAGGTAACACAACGGCGTTGGCCCTAACTGCGGCCGCCGACGTCCGCTACTGATCTTTTGGAGCGGAGACTTAGACTTCCGGTTTGGGCGCAAACGAGCCGAATACACTGCCGCAAGTGGAATAGGGGCGCTCCTAATTTTCAGGTTGCGACAGCTAGTCATCGGCTAGCTTGGACGGCGCGCCGATTTCTTGATCACTCAGGACGGTTGAAGTTTGATGGGAAAGATATGCCATCGCGTTTTTTGCTGACCGGTAGCGTAATGCGCGGTGCGGCGGCACCATATATTTTCCGTGCATTATGTGGAGATAATCCACCTTGAGATTCGCGCGAGGTGAGGTGCCCCTAGATTGCTAGACACCTTGCGCCTTCAAAATGCGTTGTCTATT
>CAMLIY010000074.1 GCA_946480125.1 uncultured Asticcacaulis sp. | reverse complement strand
TGGCCGGTGAGACCAATTTCCACGCCGGCTATAACGGCAATATCCTGGTCAACGCCATGTGCGTCGGCCTGGCCGATGCCGACAAGATCTTCTATTCCGCCGCGCCGGAGCCCGGCCTTCCGGTCGTCTATTTCGGCTCGAAGACCGGCCGCGACGGCATCCACGGCGCTACCATGGCGTCGGTCGAGTTTTCCGAAGATTCGGAAGAGAAACGCCCGACCGTACAGGTTGGTGATCCGTTTGCTGAAAAGCTGCTGATCGAAGCCACGCTGGAGCTTATGGCGTCAGGCGCTGTCGCCGCCATCCAGGACATGGGCGCCGCCGGCCTCACCTCCTCGTCGGTCGAGATGGCCGGCAAGGGCGGGCTCGGCATCACGCTTGACCTCGACAAGGTGCCGCAGCGCGAAACCCATATGACGGCCTACGAAATGATGCTGTCGGAATCGCAAGAGCGCATGCTGGCCATCCTCAAGCCAGGCCGCGAAGAAGACGGTTATCGCATCTTCAAAAAGTGGGGCCTCGACGCCGCCGTCATCGGCGAAACCAACACCTCAGGCAATATCGTGCTGATGCACAAGGGCGAAGTCGTCTGCGACCTGCCGCTGGCGCCGCTTTCCGATGATGCCCCGCTCTATGACCGTCCGTGGGTCGAGCCGGCGCAGGAACCGGAACTGACCGAGGCCGATGTGCCGGTGACGCACGACCTGAACGACGCCCTGCTGAAGATCATTTCATCGCCCGACGAAGCCTCAAAGCGCTGGCTGTGGGAACAATATGACCGTCACGTTATGGCCGATACGCTTTCCGACAGCTCTACCGGCCACGATGCCGGCATGGTCCGCGTCCATGGCACCAAAAAGGCGCTGGCCGTCACCTCTGATTGCACCCCGCGCTACGTCCAGGCCAACCCCTATGAAGGCGGCAAGCAGGCCGTGGCCGAAGCCTGGCGCAACCTGACCGCCGTCGGCGCCGAGCCGATCGCCATCACCGACAACCTGAACTTCGGCAGCCCGGAAAAGCCGGAGACAATGGGCCAGATCGTCCGCGCCATCGACGGCATGGCCGAGGCCTGCCGCGCGCTGGACTTCCCGGTCGTTTCCGGCAATGTGTCGCTGTATAATGAAACTAACGGCGTCTCGATCCCGCCCACGCCGACCGTTGGCGCCGTCGGCCTGCTGAAGGATTACGATCAGCGCGTGGGTTTCAATGCCGTCCAGGCGGGCCAGGTGATCATCCTGATCGGCGAGACCAAAGGCGAAATGGGCTCGACGCTTTATCTGCGCGAAGTCTTTGGCATTGAGGCGGGCGCCCCGCCCAAGGTTGATCTCGCCTGCGAGAAGAACAACGGCACCCTGGTCCGCCGCCTGATCAAGTCGGGCGTCGCCAAGGGCGTTCACGATCTCTCAGATGGCGGCCTGTTAAGCGCTGCCGTCGATGTGGTTCTGGCCTCGAAAATCGGTCTGTCGCTCAAGAACCCGACCGACCTCGCTGATCATGTCTTCGGCTTTGCCGAGGATCAGGCGCGTTACCTGATCGCCGTCGATGAGGCCTCGGCCCATCTGGTTACGGCGCAGGCGGCGGAGGCCGAGGTCCATGCAGCGGTCATCGGCGTCGCTGGCGGCACGGACCTCAGTTATACAGGCCTGTCTTTGAGCATTGACGCGCTGCGCAAGGCACATGAAGACTGGCTGCCGAACTATATGGCCGGCAAGGCGTAAGGCATTATACCTGGTTAGCCATAAAGCCGCCCAATCACCTTGGGCGGCTTTATTATGCACAACACCCGAAATTAACTTGCGTATTAAGAGTTAAAAAAGGACGCTGCCCGCCCGGCCGTGGACGAAATACTTTTTATTTGCAAGTTGCCAAAAACGCCTGACTGGCATGAAAAATCGCGTTTTCAACAACAGGCTTAAATATCTCTTAACCGCTTTACGGCCTAGTCTTAAGAGAGACGAATCCAGTTGTTTCAGCGTATTCCTGCAACCGGCTAGCTAGGGGCGGCCCGACATGACCACGAAGATGCCCGCATACCGGCCAGCGGACAGGAGGCTGTAACCATGCGGTATCGTCCCTTCGGTCGTTCCGGACTGGCGCTTTCAACGATCGGGCTGCGCCTGAAATTGGCTACCTTTGGTCAAAACCATGGCCTGATGCACAGGCTGATTGTTTCAGCGCTGGAAAATGGCATAAACACCTATCATTTTGATAGTCTTGACGTCCCTTTTTTAAAGGCGGCGGCGGAAGCGTTTTCAGTTGTGGAACGCAAGCTGCTGTTTATTTCGGTGACGGCGCACGAACCCTTTCAGGCCGGTGACAGCAGTCCCTACATGCTGCTCCCCCTGAAAGAACGTCTGCGCGGCGCGATCAAGGATTCAGGTCTGCAGTGGCTTGACCTGCTTTATTTTGCCCAACCCAGTGCAGCGGCACTTCCGCAAGACAGCCTCAATTTTCTGCGCAGTCTGCAAGCTTCAAAAATGCTGCGGTTTCTTGGCGGCATCGGCGAAACCGATGACATTGCCGCACTGATCAACTCAGGGCTATACACGGTCATACAGACCAGTTTCGATATCGACTCAAGCTGGGACAAGCGGCGCAAAATCGACGATGCCGTGGTCCGCGACATGAACGTGATTGCCACGGACTTCTATCCGGCCATTTATCGCAAAGCTTCGGATGTCGTGCCAAAAGACGCCCGCCGCGGCTTTTTCGGCGGCAAGGCGAAGAACCCTCTGGCCGGCGCCGGCACGCACGCCTTTCTGCACCAGACGCCCGACTGGACGCCGGAGCAGCTTTGCCTTGGCTATGCCCTCTCCCAGCCCAGCATGTCGTGCATTCTGATAGATGCCGATACGCCTGAACATCTCGACTCGCTGGCCGATGTTCCGGAACGCCATCTGCCATCTTCCGTGCCGGCTCAGATCGAGATGGCGCGCTTCAATGAACGCGCCGCAAAGCTGGCGGGCGGTTAAAAATAGTACAACCGCTCTTTATTTGGTTCATCGCTTCGCCTATATGCGAACAAGCCCGTTTAGAGGAGAGCGTACCGTGACCGCACAGACCGACACCCAGACTTTCATCGACACCACCGTCAAGGGGCATGATGTCGTGCTATTCATGAAAGGCACGCCCGATCAGCCGCGTTGTGGCTTCTCGTCATTAGTCGTGCAGGTGCTTGACCATCTCGGCGCGGAATATGTCGGCGTCGATGTGTTGCAGGACGCGGATCTGCGCGAAGGCATCAAGACTTACAGCGACTGGCCGACCATCCCGCAGCTTTACGTCAAGGGTGAGTTTATCGGCGGCGCCGATATTGTCCGCGAGATGTTCCAGTCCGGCGAACTGAAGACCGCTCTCTCCGAACAAGGTGTGATCCAGGCGTAATCTGAAGAATCCGGCATACAAACGCCGTGATAAGGTGAAATAAGAAAACCCCGGAAGATCGCTCTTCCGGGGTTTAATTCTATATCGTCGCTCGGATTACGAGGAGTAATATTCGACGACCAGGTTCGGTTCCATCTTGACGGGGTACGGCACTTCGGCCGATTCCGGCAGGCGGACCAGACGGACGCGCATTGCCTTGGCGTCAAGCTCCAGATAGTCCGGCACGTCGCGCTCAGGCGATTGCAGGGCTTCGAGAACGAGGGCCATGTTGCGCGAACGCTCGCGGACTTCGACCACATCGTCCGGCTTCACGCGGTAGGAGGCGATGTTGACGCGCTTGCCGTTGACCAGGACGTGACCGTGGTTGACGAACTGACGAGCCGCCCAGACGGTCGGCACGAACTTGGTGCGATAGACCACGGCGTCCAGACGGGTTTCGAGCAGGGCGATCAGGTTTTCCGAGGTGTTACCCTTGCGGCGATCGGCTTCTTCGTAGGTGCGCAGGAACTGCTTTTCGGTGATGTTACCGTAGTAACCCTTCAGCTTCTGCTTGGCGCGCAGTTGCGTGCCGAAGTCAGAGATCTTGTTCTTGCGGCGCTGACCATGCTGGCCGGGGCCATAGGAGCGCTTGTTGACGGGGGATTTCGGACGGCCCCACAGGTTTTCACCCATGACGCGGTCGAGTTTGTACTTGGCGCTGTGGCGCTTCGACATTTTAGACCTATATATCTAACCCTGACCGGCTTCCCACCCGTGTGTGAAAAGCGATTGCAACGGCGGCCTCAGGATCAACCCGTTTGTGCTCAAGCAGCGTACCGGGCCGACGCATCGGCGGTAGCACTACTCAAAATCCACGTCATAGCATGGCCATGGCGTTGAAGTGCGCGCTTATGTCGGATGGAAGGCGCCGAGTCAAGCGGCGTATGGCATTTTTACGCAAAACAGAGCTTGCATCCGCCGTCACACCCGCCTTACGTCATATACGTCCTTTGCGCTCGAAAGCTTGCCATGCCCGACACCCCAGAACAGCCTATCCGCGTCAGCACCCGAGAGGAACTGATCTTCCTGCTGGCCGAGGCGGCGGAGATAGAGCACAACCTGATGTGCTGTTATCTGTTCGCCGCCTTTTCGCTGAAGACCGAAGCCGATGGCCTGACGCCGGAACAGGCCAAGGTGGTGGCCGGCTGGCGGCGCGACATTATCTCCATCGCCATCGAGGAAATGGGCCATCTGGCGCTGGTCGCCAATATCACCATCGCGGTCGGCGGATCGCCGCATTTCGGCCGGCCGAACTTCCCCATCGCCGCCGGTTATCATCCGTCCGGCGTGGTGGTCGAACTGCATCCCTTCAATAAATCGACGCTCGACCACTTCATCTATCTCGAACGGCCCGAAGGCGATGCGCGGCCTGACGGCGAGGCCTTCGCCAGAAAAGCCGAAACCTATGATCGCAATATGGCCGGCGACCGGCTGATGCCCAATGGCCAGGACTATGCCACCGTCGGGCACCTCTATCGCGGCATCCGTCAGGCCCTGGCTGATCTCAGCGCGCGACTGGGCGAGGATAAGCTGTTCATCGGCGATATGTCGCTCCAGGTCGGCCCCGACCTGACGCCCCTGCCCGGTCTGACCATCGTCAAATGCCTGAAGACGGCGCTCAAGGCCTGCGACACCATTGTCGATCAGGGTGAAGGTGCGGCCGGCGATAATGCGCGCTCCCACTATAACCGCTTCCTCGCCATGTGTGACAGTTATCACAAGATGGAGGCCGCCGATCCGGCTTTTGTTCCCGCTCGTCCGGTAGCGAACAACCCGCTTATGCGCAAAGGCCCGGAGCGCAGCAACGCCGTGTGGATCGATGCGCCCGAAGCGGCCGCCGTCATCGATCTTGCCAATGCCATTTATAACGTGATGCTGCGCGCACTGGCCCAGGGCTTCGCCGATAATAACCCATTGCGTAAACGCGCCTTTATCGATGTCTCTATCGACGGCATGTACGCCCTTTCGCCGGTGGCCGAGTATCTGACGCACCTCAAGGCCTCCACCACCGTGCCGGATGTGATGGCGGGGATGAGCTTCGCCACCCTGCGCGATGTCACCCCCCTGCCCGATGGCAAGCCGTCTCTGGTGTTTATCGCTGAGCGACTGGAGGAACTGTCCGCCGGTGCCCGCAAAGCCTTGAAAGACGAACTGGCGGAGGGCACGGCCAGCCGGCTGTCTACTTTGGCGAAGAAGCTGCGCGATATCCACGCCCCAAATTCAAAAGAAATGCCGCCAAAGGAGACGGTCATGGCGGAAACGACGAAGACCGAGACGGTCAGCCAGAGCGATCCGCAGGCTACGCCAGATTCTGCCCCGGCCACCACAACGCCCAATCCGCCTTCCGGCGCCGCTGAAAACCACGGCCAGACCCCGGCGATCGAACGCGCCGAAGGCCAGGACGTCGTCATCGAATTCGAGGCCAAGCGCTGCATCCATGCACGCTTCTGCGTGCTGCAACAGCCCGGCGTCTTCAAGGCCAATGTCGTTGGCGAGTGGATCATGCCGGATGACGCCGACTGCGCCGACAATCTGGTGGCCACGGCGCAGAACTGCCCGTCCGGCGCCATTCAATATAAGCGCAAGGATGGCCGTCCGGACGAATTGCCGCCGCTGGTCAACCTGATCCAGGTGCGCGAAAACGGCCCCAATGCCTTCCGTGGCCATCTGGTACTCGATGGTGAACCGATCGGTTATCGCGCCACGCTTTGCCGCTGCGGCCGCTCAAAAAACAAGCCGTTCTGCGACGGCTCCCACAAGGAAGGCGACGATCCGTTTCATTCTACCGGCGAACCTGACACCGGTGACGTCACGGCGCTGGAGGTGCGCAATGGCGAGGTCAGCATCAATCCGCAAAAGAACGGCCCCCTGCGCATTTCGGGCAATCTCGAAGTCCTGAGCGGCACCGGCCGCACCATCCGCAAGGCGCAGGCCCTGCAACTGTGCCGCTGCGGTCATTCCGGCAACAAGCCCTATTGCGACGGCAGCCATGCCCGCGTCGGGTTTGTCAGCGATTGAGTCTCATGGCTTATGAAATAACAGCTTGTCGATGCGGCGTTCATCCATATCGACAATCTCGACCTTGAAGCGTCCCAGGGTGAGGATTTCGCCTTCCTTTGGGAAGCGCCCCAGCTTGTAAAGGATCAGGCCGGCGACGGTATGATAGCCGCTGCCGGTCTCGAAGTCCTCGCCAATGGCATCGCCCAGCTCGACCAGATCGGCGCGACCATCGACGAGGAATGAGCCGTCCTCGCGCCGCACGATCATCAGCCGGTCGTCATCGTGGCCTTCATTGAGATCACCGGCGATCATTTCCAGCAGGTCTGTCGGGGTCAGGACGCCTTCGAAGCCGCCATATTCATTGATCACAAAGGCCATGTGCAGCTTGGATTCCTTGAAGCGTTCCAAAGCCAGCAGAAGCGAGGTGGTGACCGGAATATAGATCGGTTCCTGTATAATCGACTGGAGATCGAGCGGCTTGCCGGCCATCAGGGCGTCAGCGATATCGCGCTTATGCGCCACGCCGACCGGTTCTTCCATGTCCTGGCCGCGCACCACCACGAAACGCGAATAGGGACAGTCTCGGATCTGGCTGATGACATCGGCCTCATCGATCGAGACGCGATAGACCTCGGTGCGCGGCGTCATGGCCACGCGCACGGTGCGATCGCCAAGGCGCATGACCTCGGTCATCATCTGCTTTTCGCCGGGCTCGATCAGGCCGGCGCCCATGCCTTCGGCCAGAGTCGATTCGACCTCTTCCTGGGTGATGGCCTCGCCGCTTTGATCACGGATACCCATCAGCTTGAGCACCAGCGAGGTCGAGCCGGTCAGCAGGCTAACGAAAGGTCCGAGACCGACCGACAGCAGATACAGCGGCCGCGCCACCACGCCGGCGATGCGCTCGGGGAACAGCATGGCCAGACGCTTCGGCACCAGTTCGCCGATGATCAAAGACAGATAGGTCAGGACGACGACGACGATGCCTGTCGAGATCGCCTCGGAATAGCGCGTCAGCCAGGGAATTGGGTTGATCAGCTTGTCGAGTTCGCCGGCTACTGTCGCCTGGCCATAGGCGCCGGCCAGGATGCCGATCAGGGTGATGCCGACCTGCACGGCCGACAGGAAGCGGTTGGGATCGTTTGACAGCTTGAGCGCTTCGGCGGCGCCCTTGTCGCCGCGTTCGGCGCGGCTCTGCAATTTGGTACGTTTGGAAGAGACCACGGCCAGTTCGGACATGGAAAAGATGCCGTTCAGCACCACCAGGAGCAGGACAACGGCACCAGCAAAGAGCAGCATGGGGGAGGAAATCCGGACGAGACCTTATGCGGTCACGGATTCAGGCTATCGGGCTTAGCCCTTATTAGCAATGGACAGGCTTTGACATCTGCGTGATGGCCGGTAGCCACCTGCTCCATACTTCCCCTCTCCCCTCCCTGAGGGGAGAGGACGAGAGCCGAGCATAGCGATGGCGATCGGGTGAGGGGCAAATCCCCAATAAAGCCCCTCACCCGACCCCCATTGTGATGGGGAGAGGGGAAGTAAAGAGAGAGGTTTCTGGCTGAAATCAACTCACTATAGCCGGATCGTCATGGCGGGTCATGAAACGGCGGACGCGGGATTTGCGCTGATTTCGCCGCGCGTTTTTGCAAGGCCAGTTCAGCCCGCGCCGCTTCGAAATCCTCGGTTAAATCGATATAGGTGACTTTCTGCAAGGACTGTGGGCTATTCAGGGGTGGCTGTGTTGCTTTGTCCGGTGTGACGTTGTTTTGCAGGCGGACCGGCGCCAGAACCACGGCCTCTGTGACCTTTTGGGCGGCCTCCCACCATGGCCCCAGATGCTGGCGGCGCTCATCGCCCCATTTCAGCGTACTGGCCAGGGAAACCTGCGCCTTGATCGCTTCTTCTTCATGGGTGGCGCGCTCGGCGTCGACCCTACGAGGCTCCGGCTTCTGGCGCTCGGCGTGGTCGCAGCGGCTATAGAGGCGCTCGATAACGGCGGCAGTTCGCACGGCCTTCTCGACGCCCGGCATGTCTTCGGGATCATCCATGGCGGTGATCTTCAGCAGCATCCGGTCGGCAAAGGTGCGCAAGAGCGTGCGCCGCTCTTCCGGGGAAGGTGTGCCTGTGCTGTGCGGTCATCCAAGGACATCCGGATAGGATGCACCGAGAATTTGGGATGGGGATAGATTTAGGACGATCAGGGCCGTAGCAAATTATGCGATTGATATCGTTTCACCACAATTCTTTAATGGATGTGACATCTGATCGTATTCAATTTGGTGATTTAATAAACAGGTTTTTAAAATTTGAATTGTCTGCATAATATATGTCATCAATTCGCCAGTTATTATTTTCTTTAACTAAAGCCAATTTAACTTCATTAGAGTAATTCGTTTGTTCTTTGTTCATAAACACAATGGTGGCAGTGGCAGATTTTGGGGTGGTTAATTTAATTTTGGTTTTACGAAAGTAAGAGTGCATGTTTTTGCAATAACACAAAGGCTCATCTTGCAGAGCAGACATTACAGAATCATATCTTACAACTCCCTTAGCAGGATCATTGTTCGGAAATCCAGACTTCTTTAGCAGTAATAACGTTTCACTCGAATATATGAAATTATACTGATTTATTAACTTCTTATTCAATGTTAAAAGGCGACGTTTTTCTATATCTTTTGCCACTCCAATAGATTTAACCTTCATCATTAATGATGATGCCATTAAGTTACGAATTTTATTTTCTTGGTTATATCGTTCTTCAATTCCTGCTCCCGACAGGGAATAAGCATACATATTACGAATTAAATTGCTTCTCGCTAAATTTGACTCATTTTCTAGGCGTTGCGACTTCAAATCGTATGCCTCCTTTTCTTTCATCTTTTCTGCTATAAATTCAGCGT
The DNA here is from genome assembly GCA_946480125.1 of uncultured Asticcacaulis sp. Next base: position 3,106 of record CAMLIY010000074.1, on the reverse strand, counting down.
CAGCCACTTCGGTCACTTTGTCGATTCCAAGATCGTCAGAGTAAACTTTGTCGATAAACGCATTTATCTCTTTGTTTTCGGGACTTTCAATTAAACCGCAACCTGAAATTGTTAACATGCCGCAAAATAGGAAAGTATTTTTCAGCAAATCAAATTTAATACGTGTCTTCATTTTCAAATTCCCCCATCCATTGTGTATGAATTCCCAATCTACATAAAAACAAGTGCCGCGCATTTGTCAAACCTACCACCGAAGCGAGAAGAACGGGACTTGGCATAAAACGGAGCGTCTAAATATAGCTGAGCCTGATTGAATCGATATCACGCGCACTATTCAGAACACGGACAAGCTCAATGCCGCCCTCCATCGGACGGTAATAGAGCATGTAGGATTTTACCGGCAGGCTTCTGATCTGAGGCGCCAATTCTGGCCGCAGGCGTCCCATAAGAGGCTCCTCTGCCAGGGTCAGGGCCTTCTCAAGCAAGTGGTCAATCCAGCGGTCTGCGGCTGTCACGTTATCCTGAGCGATATAGAACCAGATATCATCCGGGTCCTGTATGGCTTGCGGAGACCGGAAAACCTTACCCACGGATCTCGGCCTTGCGGAGACGCTCACGGCCCCGGCGTTTGATATCCTCGATATCCAGTTCTTCGGCCGGGCCGCTCTCCAGCCCCACAACGATATCCTGACGCAAGGCTTCAAGCTGGGCGACTTGCAGACGGTCCCTCGCCTTCATCAGGCGCAGGGCATCACGAACGACTTCAGAGGCGTTGTTATAAAGGCCGCCAGCGACCTTCTGGCGCACCATGTCTTCGAGTTTGGGGGTGAGGTTTACGTTCAGCGTCATAGCGAAATCCCTGGTGAATGACGCAAAGGGAAGTCCGGACGCCATTATTGTCAAACATTGACAATAATGGCGGTTTGCGGTGACAGTGCGATACTGCGATCTTTGCGCAGAATGACTAGCAGGCCCCTCACCCGATCGCCCTCGCTACGCTAGGCTCTCGTCCTCTCCCCTCGTGGAGGGGAGAGGGGAAGTAAACTATCTTAGCCGTTCGCTGTGAAAGGCGATATGGTCGTCGATAAAGCTCTGGATGAAGTAATAGCTGTGGTCGTAGCCCTCATGGTAGCGCAGGGTCAGTTTCTGGCCGGCGGTGGCGGCGGCCTGTTCCAGCAGGTCCGGCATCAGTTGGTTTTCCAGAAACGGATCGCTCAGGCCCTGATCGACGAGGATATCATCAAACGGCGCGGCCATGCCCTTGGCCATTAGAATAGCGGCGTCGTGGCGCTCCCAGGCGTCGTGGTCATTGCCGAGATAGGCGGCAAAGGCCTTCTGGCCCCACGGCGCGCGGCTGGGTGAGGATATCGGGGCAAAGGCCGAGACCGATTTATAGAGATGCGGATGGTTCATGGCCAGAGTGAGCGCGCCGTGTCCGCCCATGGAATGGCCGAGGATGCCGCGCCGCTTGGGATCGGCCGGGAAATTGGCCTCGATGGCGGCGATCAGGTCTTGGGTGATATAGGTTTCCATCTGGAAGTTCGGCTTCCACGGCGCCTGCGTGGCATCGATATAGAAGCCGGCACCCTGCCCCAGATCATGCGCCTCGTCATCGGCGGCGGTGCCGCGCGGGCTGGTATCGGGGGCGACGATGATCAGGCCAAGTTCGGACGCCTTGCGATAGGCACCGGCCTTTTCGGTGAAGTTATTGGCCGTGCAGGTCAGGCCGGACAGCCAGTAGAGCGTCGGGAATGGGGCATCGGTGCGGATTTCGGCGACGTCGGGCACGAAGACGCTGGCGCTCATGCTCGATTGCGTGGCGGCGCTATCGTGGCGGATGAAATAGAGGATGCCGTCATAGACGCGATGCTGGGAGACAAATTCCACTGAAAACATTCCTTGGCCCCTGTGATGTGGAACGGTCTGAGATATGGGCAGTATCTAAGACCGGCCGGGTCGCTTTTCAGTTTGATTTACGCGCACGGAAAGGTAAATTTCGATAAAGACGGAAACTAGAACACCACCACGCTACGGATGCTTTCGCCCTTGTGCATCAGGTCGAAGGCCTCGTTGATGCGTTCCAGCGGCAGGGTGTGGGTGATCATCGGGTCGATCTCGATCTTGCCGTCCATGTACCAGTCAACAATCTTCGGCACGTCGGTGCGGCCGCGCGCGCCGCCAAAGGCCGAGCCCTTCCAGACGCGGCCGGTGACCAACTGGAATGGACGGGTGGAGATTTCCTTGCCGGCCTCGGCCACGCCGATAACGATGCTCTCGCCCCAGCCGCGATGGCAGGCTTCGAGCGCCTGGCGCATGACCGTGGTGTTGCCGGTGCAGTCGAAGGTGTAGTCGGCACCGCCATCGGTCAGTTCGACCAGATGGGCGACGATATCGCCGTCGATCTCTTTCGGATTGACGAAATGGGTCATGCCGAAGCGCTCGCCCCACTCCTTCTTCGAGTTGTTGACATCAACGCCGATGATCTTGTCGGCACCGACCATCTTGAGGCCCTGAATGACATTGAGGCCGATGCCGCCGAGACCGAAGACGACCGCATTGGCGCCCGGTTCGACGCCGGCCGTATTGACCACGGCGCCAACGCCGGTGGTCACGCCGCAGCCGATATAGCAGGCCTTGTCGAACGGGGCGTCATCGCGGATCTTGGCTAGGGCGATTTCCGGGAGCACAGTGTGGTTGGCGAAGGTTGAGCAGCCCATATAGTGATAGATCGGCTGGCCCTTGTAGGAAAAGCGGGTCGTGCCATCCGGCATCAGACCCTTGCCTTGCGTGGCGCGGATGGCGGTGCACAGATTGGTCTTGCGCGACAGGCAGGATTTACACTGGCGGCATTCCGGCGTGTAGAGCGGGATGACGTGATCGCCGACCTTAAGCGACGTAACCCCCTCGCCGACCTCAACCACCACGCCGGCGCCTTCGTGACCCAGGATGACCGGGAAGATGCCTTCGGAATCGAGACCATCGAGCGTGTAGGCGTCGGTGTGGCAGATGCCGGTGGCCTTGATCTCGACCAGGACCTCGCCGTAATGCGGCCCTTCCAGATCGACCTCGACGATTTCCAGCGGCTGATTGGCGGCAAAGGCGACGG
>CAMLIY010000073.1 GCA_946480125.1 uncultured Asticcacaulis sp. | reverse complement strand
TTCCAGCGCATCGATGTGATGAAGCGGATTGGCTTCGGTCATTTTTTTCTCCAGATCGTTTCAGGAATAGTTTTTTTAAACTTGGAAACGCTATAAGGGGGCGTTTAGGTGAGTTGAGCTGAGGCTACAAGAGCCAAGTCGGGGATTTGTGAATGTCGCGTGATCGTTTGCCGCCGCTGTCGGCGCTTCGGGTGTTTGAAGCCGCCGCCCGCCATGAAAGCTTCAAGCAGGCTGCGGAAGAGCTGTTCGTGACGCCCGGCGCGGTGTCGCAACAAATCCGCCTGCTGGAAGAGCATGTCGGTGTCGAACTGTTTGTGCGTGACGGCCGCCGCGTTGTGTTGTCCGATGCCGGCAAGGCTTCGGCGCAGATTCTGAAAGAAGCCTTTGAGAAGATGTTCGAGGCGACGCGCCTGATGAAACAGGGCAACCAGAAAGGCCGCGTCACCGTTTCCGCCGCGCCGAGCTTCGCCGCCAAGTGGCTGATGCCGCGCCTTTATGACTTTAGCGCCGCTAATGAGGATATCGATGTCTGGGTGAGCGCCGATATGGCGCCGGTTGATTTCGCTGTCTCGGATATCGACCTGGCCGTCCGCTACGGCAACGGACACTATAGCGGCCTCAATGTCGAACACCTGCTGGCCGAGGCCGTAGTGCCGGTGTGCTCGCCGCTGCTTTACGAGGCCGCACCGATTAAGAAGCCCGCCGATCTGAGCCACCACGTCCTGCTGCACGATGTCGGCGCCGAAACCGATCCGAGCTGCCCGGACTGGCCGATGTGGCTGAAAGCGCACGGCGTCGAGGGTGTTGATGCGACACGCGGTCCACGCTTCAACCAGTCGAGCATGGTCATCGAAGGCGCGGTCGCCGGTCGCGGCGTAGCCTTGGCCAAGCGCACCATCGCCGAGGCCGACCTCAAGGCCGGCCGCCTGATGGTGCTGTTCGATGAAAAAGACAAACCTCTGGAATATGGCTATTACCTGGTGTGGCCGCAGACTCGCGAACCGACCCCGGCGCAGGTGCGCTTTATGGAGTGGTTGCGCGCCGAGGCCCAGCGCGTTGACGGCGCACCGAGCACGCACATCGAACCGCCGGTCTTTGCTGCCCAGGATATTTAAAAAAATCTCCTCCCTACGCAGTGGGGAGGGGGACCGCGAAGCGGTGGAGGGGCGCCCCTCCGTCATCGACGCCTGACGACGCGATGCCACCTCCCCACTGCGTAGGGAGGAGGGAGCATAGCTGACGACGGGTTGGTTAAAATCCATCAGTCCGCCGCCATCCACGGCGGGACCGGCAGGCCTTTTTCACGCAGGAACGGCGGGTTGAAGATCTTCGAAGCGTAACGGTTGCCATAGTCGCACAGCACGGTGACGATGGTCTTGCCGGGGCCGAGATCCTTGGCCATCTTCATGGCGCCAACGATATTGAGCGCGGCCGAGGTGCCGAGGCACAGGCCTTCGTTTTCGATCAGGTCATAAAGCACAGGCAGCCATTCCGCATCGGCCACCTGGTAGGAGCGATCGACCGTGATGCCTTCGAGATTGGCGGTGATGCGGCCCTGTCCGATGCCTTCGGTGATCGAACTGCCTTCGGATTTCAGCTCGCCGGTGGTGTAATAGCTGTAAAGCGCGGCACCAAACGGATCGGCCAGGCCGATCTGGATGTCCGGGTTCTTCTGCTTGAAATAGAGGCTCAAACCGCCGAGCGTACCGCCGGAACCGACGGCGCAGATAAAGGCGTCGATCTTGCCATTGGTCTGCGCCCAGATTTCCGGGCCGGTGCCCTCGATATGCGCCTGGCGATTGGCGGTATTATCAAACTGGTTGGCCCAGATAACGCTTTCGCCGGCATCACGCAATTCCTGCGCCAGGGTGCCGGAATAGCGGACATAGTTGCCGGGATTGGCGTAGGGCAGGGCGTCGACCTCGATCAGTTCAGCGCCAAAAGCGCGGATGGCGTCCTTCTTTTCCTGCGCCTGGGTGCGCGGGATGACGATCTTGGAGGTGTAGCCCAAAGCCTTGGCGACCATGGCCAGGCCGATGCCGGTATTGCCGGCCGTGCCTTCCACGATCGTGCCGCCAGGCTTTAGCGAACCATCGGCCTCGGCGGCGCGGATGATCCACAAGGCGGCGCGGTCCTTGATCGACTGGCCGGGGTTCAGAAATTCCGCCTTGCCATAGATGTCGCAGCCGGTCGCCTCTGAGGCGGCCTTGAGGCGGATCAGCGGGGTATCGCCGATCAGATCGACAACGGAATTTACAGTCTTGGCCATGAGCGGAGTCCTTTTAAGGGATGCGGCTTGCTATCAGATGCGCACGTGCAACCCAAGCGATGGATTCTAAGCCGGCGATTTAGACATTCTGGCTTATGTCCACAAGGAAAAGCTTTTGGCGATCACGGCTTTATGTCTATATGCCGCAAGTGTCGAACCGGATGGCACAAGCTTTTGAGGATCAGGACAGGGCGCGAATGGCTGTTTTTACCCCCGTATCTCTGGAGGACGCCCGTGCCTATCTCAGCGCCTATGATATAGGCGAACTGATCCATCTCGAAGGTATTGAGGAGGGGGTTTCCAACACTAATTTCAAGGTGGAAACGACCTCCGGCCTCTATGCCCTGACGCTGTTTGAAGCCGCCACGCCCGAAGAGGGCCTGCCGTGGTTTATGGACTATACACTCTATCTCGACCGCAAGGGCTATCCGGCGCCGGGTCCGGCCCTGAAACGCGACGGCCAGTCATTGGGCCGGATCAATGGCAAACCATGCGCCCTGATCAAGTGGCTGCCGGGGCGTTGGCCTCGAAATCCGGATACCCGTCATGCCGCCTCGGCCGGAGAATATCTGGCAAGGCTGCATCTGATCGGCGGTGATTTCCCGCAGATACGCGAAAACTCCATGGGGCCGGCGGCCTGGCCCGGTTTGATTGAACGCTGCGAACCGAAGGCCGCCACCTCGCCGCGTGCTCAGGATATACTCGCCGATTTCCGCGAGGAACTGGCGTTTTTGCAGGCAAACTGGCCCTCGAATTTGCCCGTCGGCGCCATCCATGCCGACTATTTCACTGACAATGTGCTGATGACTGACGATGGCATCGTCACCGGCGTCATCGACTATTATTACGCCTGCACGGATGTTTACGCCTATGATCTGGCGGTGTCGCTCAATGCCTGGGGCTTTACCCCCGGTGGCCAGCCTCAGCCGAAGATGATCTCCGCCTTTATCAAGGGCTATAATGAGACGCGCCCGCTGTCCGAAGCGGAGATCAATGCCCTGCCGCTGTTTGCCCGTGGTTCGGCCGTGCGTTTTACACTGACGCGGCTCTATGACCTGCTCAACCATGACCCCTCATGGGTGGTAAAGCCGAAAGACCCGGAAGCCTTCTACCGCCGGCTCGACTATCATCGCGGCATCAAGACCGGGCATACGTATTTTTAGAGGCCGCCGGGCACTAGCTGCCCTCCACCCGGAAGTGCAAGCGTCTGTCCGTTCAGCGTTGGATTGCGATAGGTGTCATAACTCAGCCTGTGCCCCTGGCTATTGATCCGTGTCGGGTCGGCGGTCAGTTTGCCGACCCCGCTATCATCCGTCAGGGTCCAGGTGCTGGTGGCATCGAGCGTGATGTCGGTATTGGACGTCGTCTTGCCGGTCAGGTGCGAATCTTCGCTCAGGTTCACCGCGATATGGCTGATGGCATCGGTAACGAAATCACCTGTCAGGATCTGGTGATGGGCAACTAGCATCGCGTCGCCGCCATTGCGGCCCAGCTCACCCCACTGGTCTGCGGCCGACTTGAGAATAATGCCATCGCCGCTGCTGACCTCGACCGATTGAAGCGTGATATGGGCGCGCATATTGGTGACATAAAAGGCCGCGCGCTGGCCACTCAATTTGCCGCCGGTGATCTGCAAACCGCGAACACCAGGGCCGTCTTCGGGCGCAGGCGCCAGCAGGTCAGTCACCGGACGTACAGCCCCACCCTTCGGAGCATCACCCTCCGCAGAGGGGCCTTCTCCGCGCGGACCATGACGGTGCGAAGGATCGAAGCCGCCGCCTGGACCATCATCATGCGCGCCGGGGGCATCATAGATCATCACGCCGTAACCCTGGGCCGAGAGGGTGCTATCCGTGAATGACACGCGATGATGGCCGGTGATCACCGCCCCTTCGGCGCGACCGGCTGAAGCCGTCACACCCGTGGCATCAAGATCGGCGCTCAATAAAAAAGCCGGTGAGGAGGGCCCTTGCGTGGCGAACTTACCCCCGCTCAGGCGCACCGGTCGCGCGCCGGCTTCGGCGGCGATGGCGGGCGCATGATCGGATCCGGTAGTGATGATGGTGCTGGTTGCCTCCAGCGTAGCGCCGGCGCGTATATCTACGCCATAGGCGCCGGTGCCGGCGGTGGAAAAGGCAACGTCAGTCAGGGTGAGCTTAGTCTCGTCGCCGGTAACGTAGGCGGCATTGGCGCCTTGGCCTTCGGTGGTGATCTTGCTGCCGATCATATGCACCTTGGCGGCCGTATCGATCAGCACGGCGGAATTGATACCAAAGGTGTGGCTGTCGGCAACCAGGCTGGAAGCGCCGCTAGTAAGGATGCTGACCTTGTCGAGCGTCACATTGGCGTCACGCATGGCATAGAGGGCCGACATATCCGGTTTATCAGACGTCATGGCGCCGTTTACTGTTTTGGTTTCACCGGCGATGGTGACAAGCCCCTTCAGGCGCATGGCTGCGGAAAGTACAGCGGCGGCTGGCCGGGCATCCGGGGTGGCGCCGGGCGGCCCTGAAGGCGCACCACCCCTATGGCCGCCTTTGCCGCCCCCTCTTCCGCCTCCGCCACTCATGCCGCCGCCCATCTGGGCATAGGCGGTGGAAGACAGCACAAGGCAAAAAGCTGTCGTCAGAAAAAGGATTGTGCGCATGGAAAGGCCCCTGATTGAGCTTTCCGCGTATCAGCCGACTGGGGCGAGAGTTTGCGGTGATTGTATCGCGTTTGACGCACAAAGGGGTTAGAGGCTGTATGATAAGAGCATCAAGGCATCGCAGGGTTTTGACATGATCGACAGACGACATATGCTTTTGGCCGGCTTGGCGGCCTGTTGCCCCGGCGTTGTATATGCTGATGAGGTGATCCGTATGCCGGTGACATTTACGGAGGTTGGCGCGCCGCTGATCGATGTGATGATCAACGCAGAAGGACCGTACAGCTTCGTCATTGATACCGGAGCCTCCAGCAGCGGTGTCCGTGACGAACTCGCCCAGACCCTTAAATTGCCTGTTATCCGGAAATTGAACACCAACGGTCTGGGCGGTAAGGTTCTGCCCCTTACGCTCTATTCCGCGCAGGAAATCATTTATGGCACGAATCTGCGGCAGGCGAATGTCGCCCTTACCGGCTTTCCGCATTTCGGCGTGAGGAATGGGCGCATGGGCATGCTGCCGGCGGGCTTCCTGACGACACTGCCATCACAACTCGATTACGAGGCAAAGGAAATCCGTCTTTATCGCGGCGCATGGCCCGATCTCTCCGATTTTACACCGGTCAAATCTTACCTGAGCGCTGAAAATCCAGGGGAATCACAGAAGATTTATCTGACCGTTGTGATAGACGGTATGCCGTTGAAGGTATTGCTTGATACAGGCTCCGGCGATGAACTGGTGCTGTTTCCGCGTATAGTGAAATCAAAGGGGTTATGGAATCGGTTTGCGGTTTATCGGGATCTCAAGCGGCGTGGCGTCACCGGGGCGATAACCGCGACGCGCCTGGTCACCATGCCGAACTTCGCCATTGGCGACATAAAACTGGACAGCCTGCCTGTCATGTTGATGGACCCGGCGGGTCATAACAGTGATTTTAACATCGACGGCATATTGGGAACACGATTCATTAGCCAGTACACCCTGGCTGTTAATGGCAGCAAGGGGATCGCCCTGAAAGCCAACAGTCATTTTGTCGCGCCGGTCGTCGACGATTAAGTTTGGCGCTGAAAGGCCTTGACCGCTTCGAGCGCCGCGAACTCATCATTGCGGATAGACTGGATGGTTTCCTTCTGGCCATGCAACTTGCGGATGGCTTCCGGCACCTCCGGCGCAAAGCCGAGCGCCTTGGTGACAAATTCGGGGAACTTGGCGGCATGGGCGGTCGAAAGCGCGATGATTGGCTGGCCGTCATTGCGCTTGAGGGCGGCGGCCACGGCCACGGCGGTATGCGGGCAGATCACCTTGTTCCATTTTTCATGGGCGTATCTGATCGTCTGCGCGGTTTCGTCTTCGCTGATCGTCGAGGCGGTCACCTGGGCGCGCAGGGCGTTTTGCAGGTCGCCGGAGAGATGGACATTGCCGGTGGCGTTGAAGTTATCGAACACGCCCTTGGTGCCTTCGGCTGAGCGGTTTGAGGCTTCAAACACCAAGCGCTCGAAGTTCGACGGCGCCTGCACATCCATCGAAACCGAGGCGGTTTCGACCGCCTGATGGCGCACATAATGGCCGGTATTGATAGCTTGGGCGAGCGCGTCGTTACGGTTCACCGCAGCGTGGATATGACCGATATTGCCACCGATCTTGCGCCCGGCCCAGCCGGCGAAGGCATCGCCGAAATTGCCGGTCGGGACCACGAATTCAGGCTTGTCGGCGCCAGATGCCGCGGCAGCGGCGAGATAATAGGGCACCTGACCCAAAAGCCGGCCCCAGTTGATCGAATTTACGCTTGAAATCAGGCCGTTCTGCTTCAATTCCTCTTCACCGAGCAGGCGCTTGACCATGCGCTGGCAGTCATCGAAATCCCCCTCGACGCCGATATTCAGCACATTGTCAGCCTCAACCGTCGTCATCTGCAGGCGCTGCACCGGCGACACGCGGCCAAGCGGATGGAAGACCACCAGACGAACGTGCTCAGAACCGGCAAAAGCGCGCACGGCGGCAGCGCCGGTATCACCTGAGGTAGCCGTCACCAGGGTCAGTTTCTCGCCATTCTGCGCCAAAGCGGCATCGGTCAGTGGGGCGATCATCTGCATCGCCATATCCTTGAAGGCGAGCGTCGGGCCGTGCCAAAGCTCTAGGATCCACAGATTGTCCTCGACCTGGACCAGAGGGGTTTTACCGGCGTCGTTGAGGAAGGCGGCCTTGGTGCGGGCGGCGGCTTTTTGCACGGCGTCGGTGCCCAGTACGTCGACGCCGAAGAGGGTCAACAGTTTTTCGGTGAGAAGGCCGTAATCGCAGGCAGAAGCGGCGGCGAGGTCAAAATCTGGTGTCGGGTAGGTTTCAGGCACATAGAGGCCGCCATCGGGCGCCAGGCCATCGAGCAGGGCGCCGGCGAAGGTACGGGGTTCGCGGAAGCCGCGGGTGCCTATATAGTTCATTTTGTTACCAATTTTGTCAAATAAGGTAAGGACTTGCGCAAGCGCACGCATTGCCGTTATGAAGCGCGCGAGTTATCATTTAAAGCCGCTGAAATAAAGGCCTTCATGTCATCTGACGCCACAAAATCGCTGCCCGATGTTCTGGTATCGGCGAAGCGCATCACCATCAAGGTCGGTTCGGCCCTGATCGTCGATGCGGCCTCCGGCGTGGCCGATGCGGCGTGGATGCGCGGGTTGGCGGCGGATATCGCGGCACTGATGGCTGAGGGCAAGTCGGTTCTGCTTGTCTCATCCGGCGCCGGGGCGCTCGGCCGCCGCTATCTCGGCCTGACGCGCAAGAAGCTGAAACTGGATGAGAAACAGGCGGCCGCCGCCGCTGGTCAGCCGCGCCTGATGAGCGCCTGGGAAGAGGCGTTCGCCACGGTCGGTCTCAAGACAGCGCAGGTTTTGCTGACGCGCGAAGATACCGAAAAACGCCGGCGCTGGCTCAATGCGCGGGCCACGATCGATACCCTGTTCGATCTCGGATGCGTGCCGATCGTCAATGAAAATGACACGGTGGTGACCGAGGAAATCCGCTATGGCGACAATGACCGGCTGGCAGCGCGGGCCGCGCAACTGGTGCGTTCGGAGGCGTTGATCCTGCTGTCGGATGTCGATGGTCTGTATACGGACGATCCGCGCCGTAATGCGAGCGCCACGCATATTCCGGTCGTCGAAAAGCTGGATGCCTCGATCGAGGCGATGGCAGGTGGCGCAAATGCGCAGGCCGGCGTCGGCACCGGCGGCATGGCCACCAAGATCGCCGCCGCCAAGATCGCTGGCTCGGCCGGCTGCGCCACGCTGATCGCGTCGGGGCTTGTCGTGCGACCCCTGACCAATCTCGTCAAGTTTACCCTGATCAAGCCGCAGGCCAGTCTCGGTGCGGCCTACAAGGCGTGGATCGCCGGCACGGTGGTGCCAGCCGGCAGGCTGATGCTGGATGACGGTGCGGCGCGGGCTTTGCATAATGGCAAGAGCCTGCTGCCGTCAGGCATTGTCGAGGTTACCGGCCAGTTCGATAAGGGCGATAGCGTGTCGATTATCTCACCAACTGGCGTCGAAGTGGCGCGGGGGATCGTCACCTATTCCGCCGAGGCTATTCGTCTGATCCGTGGCCGTGGCAGCCGCGACATTGAAGCGATTTTAGGCTATACGTCAGGCGATGAAGTCATTCATCGGGATGATATGGCGTTGGTGTAAAAACGCGGCATGATGGGCTGCAAAGCCTCATCTGTCTGCGATACGGTGCTCACGTACATAAGTACGCTCCGCTCCGTTTCTCGACAGCTAAAACTTTTCGCCTCATCATGCCGCGTTTTTGGTTCGCGTCATATGAAGTAAAGGTGAGTAGGCTCTGCGTCTGAATAATATCCCATGAAATGGTCGTAATTTACAGTCATTGCGCTATATAGCCCTCGATGACCAAGGAGCCTCCCAATGGATGATCAAAGCGCCGTATCGCTGAATGACCTGATGACCGACATGGCCGCCAAGGCCAAACTCGGCGCGGAGGCACTGCGGCTGGCCGGACCAGAGGTGCGGACACAGGCCATTCTCGAAGCCGCCAAGTCGCTCCGCCAGCGTGAGGCGCAAATCCTGGCCGCTAATGCGCAGGACCAGCAGTTCGCCCGTGATAAGGGCTTGACCGATGCCATGATCGAGCGCCTGATTCTCAATCCGACGCGCGTCGAATCCATGGCCAAAGGGCTGGAAGAGGTCGCGGAACTACCTGATCCGGTCGGCCGCGAACTGGCGCGCTGGACCCGTCCGAATGGCCTCGATATCGCCCGCGTCTCCACCCCCATCGGCGTCATCGCCATCATCTATGAAAGCCGGCCGAACGTCACCGCCGATGCCGCCGCCCTGTGCATCCGCTCAAGCAATGCCGCCATTCTGCGCACCGGTTCGGAAGCGCTCAATTCGGCCCTGGCCATCTATGCTGCCTTCGAAGACGGGTTCCGCGCCGCCGGCCTGCCGGAATACTGCGTGCAACTGGTCCCGACCTCCGACCGCGACGCCGTCGGTCTGATCCTCGGTGGACTCGACAAGGCGATCAACCTCATCATTCCGCGGGGCGGCAAGTCGCTGGTGGCGCGCGTTCAGGCCGAGGCGCGCGCGCCGGTTTTGGCCCACCTCGAAGGCCTGAACCATACCTATATCCACGCCAGCGCCGATCCGCAAAAGGCCGTGGCCGTCACTTTGAACGCCAAGATGCGCCGCGTCTCGGTCTGCGGCGCGACTGAAACCCTGCTGGTCGATCAGGCCGTGGCCGCCACGCTTCTGCCGCAGATCGCCGAAGCACTGAAAACCGCCGGCTGCGAACTGCGTGGCGATGACCGGGCGCAAGTCTGCTATCCCATGTCAGCCGCCACCGAAGACGACTGGCGCACCGAATACCTGCTGCCGATCATCTCGATCTGTGTGGTCGATGATCTCAAGGCGGCCATCGCCCATATCAAGACCTATGGTTCCGGCCATACCGAAGCGATTATCACTGAAAACGCGCAAGCCGCCGAAACCTTCCTCAATTCGGTCGATTCCGCCATCGTCATCTGGAACGCCTCGACGCAATATGCCGATGGCGGTGAGTTCGGCTTCGGTGCCGAGATCGGCATCTCAACTGACCGCCTGCACGCCCGCGGGCCTGTTGGGGTCGATCAGTTGACGACCTTCAAATATGTCGTCCGCGGCGATGGGCAAACGCGCCCTTAGACTGTCCGTAAGCCGATTAATCGCCTGTTTACGGCCAAGTCACCAAACTGTCGTCAAATCGCTATAATCACGACGTTCTTTCGGTCATAATATGAGCGTCACAAGGTTTTGGGCCGTATGGAAAAGCGTCAAAGCGTCTGGAAAATCATTCCGATAGGCACCGTTATCGGGTGCATGATCCTGATCGCCATGGCTTTCCTGCCGCCCGTGCATCCCTTAATGGTCTTCGTGGCGCTTCTGGTCATCGGCTATACCATGATCCGCTATCTGGTCTTGCTTGGCGATGCCGAGGAAAAGATCAAGGCGCTGAAGGCCCCGGAAAAGCAGGTCAAGGTTCAGCCGCAAGGGCCGAGCTTCCAGGAAGTTTTGCGTGCCGTGCCCGATCCGGTGATGATCGTTTCGGGGCATGAGCCGGATGATATTGCCGCGCGACGGGTCATTTTCGCCAATGCCGCTGCCCAGGTGGTGTTTCATCTGCGCCCGGATGGCGGCCCGCTGGTTGGCGCTATACGTGTGCCGGAAGTACTGGAAAACGTCGATGAAGCTCTGTTTGGCGGCATTACCGGCTCGGTGGTTTTTGAAACCACCGGCGGCGCGCACGATCAGTTCTGGCGCGCTTTTTCCGCACCCCTGCCAATGGAAAGCGCCCACGATGGTCAAAGACTGGCCCTGCTGGTCATCCGTGATGAAACCGATTCCCGGCGCATGGAGCGGATGCGCGCCGATTTCCTCGCCAATGCCTCCCATGAGTTGCGCACCCCCCTGGCCTCGATCACCGGCTTCATCGAAACCCTGCGCGGCCCGGCGCGTGATGATGAAGCAGCACGTGACAAATTTTTGACAATCATGGGCGCCCAGGCCGATCGCATGGGCCGGTTGATCGCCGATCTTTTGTCATTGTCGCGGATCGAAATGAGCGAGCATGTGCCGCCCTCAGGTGAAACCGACCTGCCGCTGGCTGTGCGCGATGTTGTTGACAGCCTGAGCGTCATTGCCCAACAGAAAGGCGTACGCCTGCGCATCGATGGACCGAAGCCGGGACCCCATGGAAACGTAAAATGGCCGATCATCGGCGACCGCGATCAAATCCTTCAGGTGGTGCAGAATTTGACCGATAATGCGCTGAAATATGCGCCGGCGGGTTCAGACGTCACTATTACCATCTGCTTCGATATGACCCTGCCGGAGGTCACCTCCCTCAGCGACAAGCAGGCCGCCAAACTGATCCTGCTGAGGCCGGACCGCAATGTCCATGAGCACTATGCGCGTATCACTGTGCGCGACGAAGGCCCTGGAATAAAACGGGAATTTTTGCCGCGCCTGGCCGAGCGCTTCTATCGTGTCGAAGGTCAGAAAAGCGGCGACCGACTGGGCACGGGGCTTGGTCTGGCCATCGTCAAGCACATTATCAACCGCCATCGCGGTGGATTGGTTGTCGAAAGCCAGGGGCCGGTTTCGGCCAATGAGGATGATATTCTCGAACGCGATGGCAAGGTGATGACTTTGCCGCAAGGGCCGCAGACATTTACCGCTTTCAGTGCCTATTTCCCACAGACGCGCGCCTTTGGTTCGGCCGATACACCGCGTCTGGTTTCAGATACCGCCACACAATTGAAAGACGCCGGATAGAGAAAAAGGTCCGCCCACTGGTATAACCAGTCGGCAACGGCGCCAATCAGTCCTGGAGAATGGGCGTCCCTGGCCTTTGCGAGTAGCTTGCGCGCACAAAAACAAAAAGCCATTATAAAACTGTCACAAAATACGCCTATTGGGGCTATAGTTCTTGATTACAGGCGTACTGCGTCAGCCGTCAGGAACAAGGAATTTCAAAGGTGCCGTTCAAGATGAATACACACATCGTCAAGACCTATGGTGATGAGCTCGATCAGCTTTCAGCCGAAGTGGTGCTGATGGGCGGTTTAGCCGAAGCGCAGGTGGCCGAAGCGGTCGAAGCCGTGGCCCGCCGCGATGTTGCCCTGGCGCAAAGCGTGGTCGGCCGCGACCACAAGCTCGACGAGCTTGAAAAGGATATTGAACGCAAGTGTATTCGCCTGATCGCCCTGCGCCAGCCGATGGCCGAAGACCTGCGCAAGACCGTGGCGGCCATGAAGCTGGCGACCGCGCTTGAGCGCACCGGCGACCTGGCCAAGAATATCGCCAAGCGCGCCATCGTCATTTCCGAAGCCGAGCCGATGACGCCGATCACCCGCTCGATCGAGCGCATGGGCAAGCTGGTATCGTCACGTCTGCGCGATGTGCTGGACGCTTATAAGGGCGGCAAGGTTGAGCTGGCGCAAAGCGTCTGGGCCTCGGATACCGAAGTCGATGAGCACTACAACGCCCTCTTTCGCGAACTGCTGACCTATATGATGGGCGATCCGCGCACCATCTCGGCCTGTACGCATCTGCTGTTTATGGCCAAGAACCTGGAACGGATCGGTGACTACGCCACCAATATGGCCGAGCATATCAATTTCGAGCTGACCGGCGAAGA
>CAMLIY010000072.1 GCA_946480125.1 uncultured Asticcacaulis sp. | reverse complement strand
CGCGACATCATTTTCAGCCTGGCGCATACCGGCAGGCACCAGGCGGTCAATGCCCTGGCCACCCTGCTGATGCTGGAAGCGCTGGAGGTCGATCTCGATACCTCGCTCCTGGCGCTGGAAAGCTTCGCCGCGCTTGATGGCCGCGGCAAGGTCACGCGCAAAGCCTTTAAAGGTGGCGAGATGACTGTGATCGATGAAAGCTATAACGCCAATCCGGTTTCTATGACTGCCACCCTGGAATCGCTGGGAACGCAGCCGAAACCGGCCGATTCACGAAAAATTGTCGTCCTGACCGACAT
The DNA here is from genome assembly GCA_946480125.1 of uncultured Asticcacaulis sp. The sequence goes on along the minus strand of CAMLIY010000072.1, from coordinate 12,321 downwards.
GCTCGAACTGGGGCCGGAAGAGGCCGCGCTTCACGCCGGACTGGCAACGGTGATCGCGGCCCAAGACATCGACAAGGTATATCTGGCAGGGCCTTTGATGAAAAACCTGTGGAACGCTTTGCCTTCCGCTTTGCGCGGTGGCTACGGCGAAACTGCCGCCGAACTGACGCCGGCCCTGATTGAGGGCTTGCAAGGGGGGGATATGGTCATGGTAAAGGGCTCGAACGGTTCGAAAGCCGGACTGATCGCCAAGACTCTGCTGGCTCTCGACGAATAAAAGGTCATTCATGTTTTATCTGCTGTATGAGCATTTCCAGGGTCTCAATGAGCACTGGCCGCTGATCAATCTGATGAAATATCAGACGGTGCGCATTTTCCTGGCCATGATCACAGCCATGATCGTCGCCGTTGCCATGGGCTCACGTTTCATCCGCTGGATGCGCGCCCGCCAGGGCAAGGGGCAGCCGATCCGCGAAGATGGCCCGTCTACCCACCTGCTGACGAAAAAAGGCACGCCGACCATGGGCGGCTTGATGATTCTGGCCGGCATCGCCGTCGCCACCGTCTTGTGGGTGGATCCGCATTCGGCCTCGGCCTGGGTCGTTTTTGGCGTCACCATGGCCTATGGTGTGCTGGGCTTTATCGACGACTACGCCAAGGTGACGAAGCAGACCTCGGCCGGCCTGACCTCGATTCAAAAGCTGGTGGCGCAGATCGCCATCGCCGTCGCCGCTGTTCTCGTGCTGATGTACTATTCGCCGGTGCCGGCCGATGCGCCGCACCTGGCCACCTCGCTGGTCATCCCCGTCTTTAAGAACTTCATCTTCAATCTCGGCTATTTCTATGTTGTCTTTGGCGCCGTGGTGATCGTAGGGGCGTCGAATGCCGTCAATCTGACGGACGGGCTGGATGGCCTGGCCATCGTGCCGGTGATGATCGCGGCGGGGGCGTTTACCCTGATTGCCTATCTCGTCGGCAACGCCAAGTTCGCCGAATATCTGATCATCCATTTTGTGCCGGGCGCCGGTGAAGTGGCCGTGCTGCTGGCGGCCATTATCGGTGGCGGCATGGGCTTCCTGTGGTACAACGCGCCGCCGGCCAAGATATTCATGGGGGATACCGGCTCACTCGCCCTCGGAGGCGGTCTCGGCGCGGTCGCTGTGGCGCTGAAGCATGAGATCGTGCTGGCCATCATCGGCGGACTGTTTGTCGTCGAGGCCCTGTCGGTGATGATCCAGGTCGGCTATTTCAAGCTGACGAAAAAACGCGTCTTCCTGATGGCGCCGATCCACCACCATTTCGAAAAGCTGGGCTGGGCGGAATCGACCGTTGTCATCCGTTTCTGGATCGTGGCGGCCATGCTGGCCATGGTGGGCCTGGCGACACTGAAACTAAGGTAAGCTTGATGTTTGTTCGCGCCTCTTATCCAAAAACCGCGTCACACTTTTGGGGAGGCGCTCGATGATCCCGGTAAAAGGCTTTGAGGGCAAGCAGGTCGCCATCTTCGGACTGGGGCGGTCAGGGCTTTCCGCCGCGCGAGCATTGAAAGCCGGCGGCGCGGAGCCGATCCTGTGGGATGACAAGCCGTCGAACCTGTTGCCCGCCACGAAGGAAGGCTTCACGGTCGAGAACCTGAAAAATGCCGACTGGTCGCAGTTCGCCGCGCTGGTGCTGTCTCCTGGCGTGCCGCTGACGCACCCCGCGCCGCACTGGACGGTTGAGATGGCGCACGCCGCCAATGTGCCGGTGCTGGGCGATATTGAGCTGTTTGCCCGCACGCTCGCCTGTCTGCCGGCGCACAAGCGTCCGCGCACCGTGGCGATCACCGGCACCAATGGCAAATCGACCACCACGGCCCTGATCGGTCATATTCTGAAAAATGTCGGCAAGGACGTGCATGTCGGCGGCAATATCGGTGTCGGCGTCCTCGACCTGCCGGACATGCACGCCGGTGCGATCTATGTCATCGAGACCTCATCCTACCAGCTCGACCTGACCTTAAGCTTCGCGCCGGATGTGTCGGTATTAATGAATATCACACCTGACCACCTCGATCGTCACGGTGGCATGGACGGCTATATCAAGGCCAAGCGCCGTATCTTCATGGCGCAAAGCTCTAAGCAGACAGCGGTCATCGGCGCTGACGATGACTATACGGCCGCCATTATCAGCGACATGCGCGTCAATTCGCCGGTCAAGCTGGTGTCGATCTCGGCGCGCCGGACGCTGGGTCATGGTGTCTATGCGCTCAATGGTGTGCTGTATGACGGCACCAATGTCCGCGCCCGCCAGGTGATCGATCTCAAGGCCGTGCGCACCCTCACGGGCCGCCATAACTGGCAGAACGCCGCCGCCGCCTATTCGGCCTGCAAGGCGCTTGGGCTGGAGATGGACGAAATCGTAGCCGGCATGCGTACCTTCCCAGGCCTGGCGCACCGGATGCAGGAGATCGGCCGCATCGGCAAGGTACGCTTTATCAACGATTCCAAGGCGACCAATGCCGACGCCGCGCGCCAGGCCATGTCATCTTTTGACAAATTCTTCTGGATCGCCGGCGGCGTCGCCAAAGCGGGCGGCATAGACGATCTGCGCGATCTGTTCGACCGGGTGAAGCACGCCTACCTGATCGGGGAGGCGGCGGAACTATTTGAAGTAACCATCGGCAAGGCCGCGCCCTGCACCCAGTCGCGTCTGCTGTTTACCGCTGTGGCCCAGGCCTATGCCGAGGCGGAAAAAACCGGCAAGGAAGAGATTGTGCTGTTTTCTCCGGCCTGCGCTTCGTTCGACCAGTTTAAGGATTTCGAGGCCCGTGGCGATGCCTTCCGCGATGCGGTCAGCGAGATCAAGCTGGGCGTGACGGGCGAGAAGGTGTGACTGTCTTTTGCTCCCGCGCCAAGCGGGTGAGGGCGATAACTCAGGCCGTTGCGCGCGTGCGATTAACAATCTCTTACAAATTGCGGACAGACTTAAGCGAATGTTAACTACGATTTGGTGAATCCTGTGAGCTTAGTTCCCCTGTCAGCCGCCCCAAGGTTCGTTCATGGCTCACGCTTACGCCCATCCCTTCACGCGTACCGACCGCTCGCCCACCGCCATCTGGTGGTGGACGCTTGATCGCGTGACGCTTACTCTGGCGTTGATCCTGCTGGTGCTGGGCTTTTTCTTTTCGTTCTCGTCGTCTCCGGTGGCAGCACCGCATGTCAGCCACTACGACACCTTTTATTATACAAAGCGCCACTTCGTTTTTGCTCTGCTAACGGCCGTGGTGATGATCATGGTGTCGATGTTATCCCTGAAGGGCGTCAAGCGCGTCAGTGTGTTGGCTTATGGCGGCGCGATCTCAATCATGGCCATGCTGCCACTGATCGGCCATGCCGCGAAGGGCGGACGGCGCTGGCTCGAACTGGGGCCCGTCGCGCTCCAGCCATCGGAATTCTTAAAGCCCGCCCTGATCGTTCTGATCGCCTGGATGTTCTGCGAAGGTCAGAAGGGCAAGGGCGTGCCGGGCGTAACCGTCGCCTTTTGTCTGTATGCCCTGGCTATCGGCCTTTTGCTGATCCAGCCCGATGTGGGACAATCCATCCTGATCACCATCGCTTTCGGCGCCTGTTTCTTTATTTCCGGCGTGCCGTTCCGTTGGATCATCGGCATGCTGGCGGCGGCCGGCACCGGCCTAGTTGGCCTCTTCTTCATCCAGCCGCACTTTCGTAACCGTATCATGGGCTTTATCTCGCCGGACGCCGATTCCGGCTTCCAGGTGGCGCGCGCCAAGGCGGCGATCGCCAATGGCGGCCTGTGGGGCGTCGGACTCAACGAAGGCACGATGAAACGGCTGATCCCTGACCTGCATACCGATTTCATCTATTCGGTGGTGGCGGAAGAATACGGTCTGTGGCTGATCCTGATCATCATCGGCATCTTCGCTTTCATCATCATTCGCGGTTTGCTGAAGGCCATGGCGATGCAGGATCCGTTTCGACAGATCGCCACCTCCGGGCTCTATATTATGCTGGGTATGCAGGTCTTGATCAATGTGTCGGTCAATCTCGGCCTGATCCCGCCCAAGGGCATGACCCTGCCATTTATCTCTTATGGTGGCTCGTCGATGCTGGCCATGGGCCTGACCCTTGGCTTTATTCTGGCGCTGACACGCCGCCGGCAGGAAGAAGTACCGCAAGATGACCCGACAAAATGGTAGATGACCAACAGAAAGGATTTAGTTTTTTATGCGGAAGCCACTAAGGTAACTCCAAATTTGAGTACGCCTGATCCGGGGATTAAATGGGCACCGCTAAAAAAGCCAAGCCAAGACGCAAGGCGTCTTCCTTTTCCGCCAAGCCTTTGGCCATCGTCGCGGCCGGAGGCACAGGCGGGCATCTGTTTCCGGCCGAAGCCCTGGCGCGTGAATTGAATGACCGGGGCTGGGATGTGGTTCTGGCGTCCGACAAGCGTGGCGCGGCTTTCGCTGCCAATTTCCCCGCCATTGAGCGCCTGTCGCTGGAAGCGGCGACCTTCCGGAAGCATGATCCCCTGGGCATGGCGCGGGCGGTGATCAAGATCGGCCTGGGCATTATGCAGGCCCGTAAGGCTTTTAAGCGGCTGAAGCCGTGGGCGGTCATCGGCTTTGGCGGCTATCCCTCATATCCGGCCCTGATGGCGGCGCTGGGTCGCAAAGATATAACCTTGATTCACGAGCAAAATTCTGTGCTTGGCCGTTCCAATCGCCAGATTGTCAAGCGCGTTGATGCCGTGGCCTGTGCCTTTCCGGTTCTGCGCCTGGCACCGGCCGAGATGGAAGGCCAGGTCCAAGTGGTCGGCAATCCGGTGCGGCCGGATATCCGAGCGCTTTATGATGAACCCTATCCGGTCATCGATCCGACGATCCGGATTCTGGTGACGGGCGGCAGCCAGGGGGCGAAGATTTTGTCGGAAACCGTGCCGCAAGCCCTGGCGCTGCTGCCGGTCAGTTTGCGTATCAATCTGCACGTCGAACAGCAGACGCGCGCCGACCAGATTGACATGGCCACGAAAATCTATCGTGAGGCGGAAATTGATGCCGAGGTCGCGCCCTTTTTCACAGACATGGCCGCACGCCTGGGCAGGGCTCATATTGTCATTGGCCGGGCGGGGGCCTCAACGGTTTGTGAACTGGCCGTAGCGGGCAAACCCTCGATCCTCATTCCGCTCAAGATCGCGGCTGATGACCACCAGACCTATAATGCCGAGGTTCTGAAAGCGGCCAAGGCGGCCGTTGTCATCAAGGAAGAGGATGTCACCGCCGAAGGCCTGTGTGAGGAAATTCGCACCCTGATCGAAGGCGCCGCGCTTTTGCCAATGCGGGCCGCAGCGGCCAAGGCGGTGGCGCGCCCTGATGCCGCCAAATTGCTGGCCGACCTGGTTGAACGCACCGTCAAACGGATCAAGGAATAGATTATGACCGAACGCGCCCTAAATGTCGGCTTCATGCAACGGGTTTTATTCGTCATCCTGGCGTTTGCGGCGGCGCTGCTGATTTTCAAGCTGCTCGGTTTATGGCTGCTGATATTTGGCGCCATCGTTATCGCTACGGTCTTGCGCGCCCTGGCCGAGCCCCTGATAAAATACACCCCGCTCAATGACACCTTTGCCGTACTTACCGTGCTGGTATTGGTGCTGGCATTGATCACCGTCACCTTTACCCTGTTCGGTTATGAGCTGGTGACGCAGGCGCAGGGCCTGAGCAAGCAGATACCGGCGGCCTGGTCGGCCCTGCAGGCGCGATTGCAGGTATTTGGTCTGAATGACGAGGTGCAGAAACAGATTCAGTTGCTTGGCCAACAGGCAGGCGGTGTGGCCTCCAAGTTGCCAATCATTGCGGGGAATGTGTTTTCCGCGCTCGCCAACCTGCTGGTGGCGACCATTGCCGGCATTATCCTGGCCATAAATCCCGGTCGCTATCGTGATGGCGTGGTGTTCCTGTTCAATGACGAGCATAAGGGCAAGGTCCGCGACGCCATGAATGTGGCCGGTCATGCCTTGCGGTTGTGGTTCGTCGGGCAATTCATTTCTATGGTGCTGGTCGGCACCCTGACCGGCATAGGATTGACCATCCTGGGCGTACCGTCTGCCTTGGCACTCGGCATGGTATCGGGTCTGGCGCAGTTCGTGCCGATCGTAGGGCCTGTGGTTTCGGCCGGTCCAGGCCTGCTGCTGGCGGCGGTTTCAGGCTGGCAGACCCTGATCTGGGCGCTTGTCATCTATGTCGGCGTGTCGCAGCTTGAGAGCAATTTCATCACCCCGATGGTCCAGCGTAGCATCGCCTCCATTCCGGTGATCGTGACCCTGTTTGCGGTGATCGGCTTTGCCGGTCTGCTGGGGGCCATGGGGGTGCTGTTCGCCATGCCGTTGACCGTGATTATCTATACTCTGGTCCGCCGGCTTTATACGGGGGAGGATGTGACGAAAAAGCGGGGTAAGGCGCCGGGGCGTTCCCTGCTAAAGCCAAAGGCCGATAAAGCTTCGTGACAGCCAGACTGCGATGGTCTAAAGCCGAATCCCACCTCAATTCTGTCTGCGAAATGCCCATGACCCTCCATTCCAAGCGCCCGACGCCCTTTGATCTCGGCCCTGTCCACTTTGTCGGCATCGGCGGCATCGGCATGAGCGGCATCGCCGAAATCATGATCAAGATCGGCTATAAGGTGCAGGGGTCGGACGCCAAGGTTTCGGCCAATACCGAGCGCCTGGAAAAGCTCGGCGCGCAGATATTTATCGGTCATGAAGCGGCGCACGTCACGGAAGGGGTCTGCGCCCTGGTTTATTCGACCGCCGTGAAGCCGGACAACCCGGAGATGGTCGAGGCGCGCCAACGCCGCATCCCGCTGGTGCGCCGCGCCGAAATGCTGGCCGAACTGATGCGCCTGCAATTCTCCATCGCGGTCGGCGGCACCCACGGCAAGACGACGACCACCTCGATGGTGGCGGCCCTGTTAGACGCCGGCGGCATGGACCCGACCGTGGTCAATGGCGGCATCATCAACGCCTACGGCACCAATGCCAAGGTGGGGGATGGTGACTGGATCGTCGTCGAGGCCGATGAATCCGACGGTTCCTTCCTGCGCCTGAAATCGACCCTGGCCATCGTCACCAATATCGACGCCGAGCACCTCGATCACTGGGGCGATTTCGACGCCGTGAAGAAGGGGTTCTGCGATTTCATCGAGAACATTCCCTTTTATGGTTTCGCCGCCGTCTGCATCGACCATCCGGAAGTGCAGGCCCTGGCCGCCCGCATTGATAACCGCCGCTTGATCCCCTACGGCGCAAGCCCGCAGGCCGAGGTGCGCTGCGCCAATATCGAATTTGGTCCGGAAGGCGCCTGTTTCGATGTCGTTTTCTCGCCGCCCAGCCAGTCAATTGGCGCCGAGCCCTTCACCTGGGAAAAGCTCAAGCTGCCGATGACCGGCAATCACAATGTCTCCAACGCCACGGCCGCCATCGCCATCGCCCGCGAACTGGGTATCGGCGAGGACGATATCCGCCGCGGCCTGGGCGCCTTCGGTGGCGTCAAGCGCCGCTTCACGACGACCGGCGTGGTCGACGGCATCCGCGTGATCGACGACTACGGCCACCATCCGGTCGAGATCGCCGCTGTGCTGAAGGCGGCGCGTCAGGTATCGGAAGGCCGGGTTATCGCCGTGGTCCAGCCGCACCGCTATACCCGCCTGCGTGACCTGATGAACGAGTTCTCCTCGTGCTTCCATGACGCTGACGCGGTGATTGTGGCCGATGTCTATTCGGCCGGCGAACCGCCGATCGAGGGCGTTGACAAAGCGAATCTGGTCGAAGGGCTGCATCGCTTCGGTCACCGCAATGCCGTGGCGCTGGATACACCAGCGCATCTGGCGGGTCTGGTGGCGGCCGAGGCCAAACCGGGCGATATCGTTGTGCTGCTTGGTGCTGGCGATATCACACAGTGGGCCTATGCCCTGCCGGCGCAACTGGAAGCGCTGAAAGCATGAGCCACGATAGTCACGCCTGGATCGCCGACCTGCCGCCCGTACGCGGCAAGATGATGACTCGCGCCGCCTTGGCGCCGTTTACCTGGTTTCGTGTCGGCGGTCCGGCCGATGTGGTGTTTCTGCCGGAAGATGCCGCTGATCTCAGCGAATTCCTCAAAAACCTCGATCCCGGTATTCCGGTCCTGACCATCGGTGTCGGATCGAATTTGCTGGTGCGCGATGGTGGCATTGATGGCGTGGTCATTCGTTTGGGCCGCAATTTCGCCGATGTGACGCCGCGTGGCGATAACCGCATCGAAGCCGGGGCCGCGGCGCTGGATGCCAATGTCGCCAAGGTAGCGGCGCAGAACGGCATCGCCGGACTGGAATTCTATCGCGGCGTGCCGGGCACGATCGGCGGGGCGCTCACCATGAACGCCGGCTGCTACGGCTCGGAAACCAAGGACATCCTGATTGAGGCCTATGCCATTACCCGCGCCGGCGAACGCGTGACGATCTCCAATGCCGATATGGGTTTCCGCTATCGCCATTCCGAACCGGAAGGCGTCATCTACACCGGCGCCTTGTTCCAGGGCAAGCCTGATGAGGCGGCGGCCGTCACCGAGCGAATGGAAGCGATCACCGCCCGCCGCGAACAGACCCAGCCGATCCGCGAAAAGACCGGCGGCTCGACCTTCAAGAATCCGGAAGGCAAGAGCGCCTGGCAGTGTGTCGATGAGGCTGGCTGGCGCGGCAGGCTGTTCGGCGCGGCCAAGTTCTCCGAACTGCATTCCAACTTCATGATCAATACCGGCGATGCTACCGCCGCCGAACTGGAAGGTCTGGGCGAGGCCGTACGCGCCGATGTCATGACCAAGCTCGGCATCGACCTGCACTGGGAAATCAAGCGGATCGGCAAGCCCGCATAATCAGGAGACGTGCCATGAAGGTCGGTTTCATCGGTTTGGGTAATATGGGGGCAGCGATCGCACCCAATCTGGTGACGGCCGGTCATGAAGTGACGGTGTGGAACCGCTCGCCGGAAAAAGCTGATCCGTTGGTAGCAAGGGGCGCCATTCGCGCCGCGACGCCGGCAGAAGCCAGCCGAGGCGATGCGGTCTTCACCATGCTGGCCGATGATGCGGCGGTCGAAGGTGTATCCGGCGATATCCTGGCGAATCTGCCGGCCGGTGGCGTTCATATATCGCTCAATACCATCAGCGTGGCTCTGGCCGACAAACTGACCGAGGCCCATGCCGCCAGGGGGCAGAACTTTGTGTCCGCGCCGGTGTTTGGCCGTCCGCCGGTCGCCGCCGAGGGCAAGCTGTTTATTGCCGCCGCCGGATCTGCTGACGCCATCGCCAAGGCCATGCCGTTGCTGGAAATCATCGGCCAGAAGGTGCAGGTGTTTGGTGAGAAGCCCTCGGCCGCCAATCTGGTCAAGCTGGCCGGCAATTTCCTGATCGTCAATGTCACGGAAGCCTTGGGCGAGGCCATGGCGCTGGTCGCCAAGGGCGGGGTTGAAAAGGCCGACCTGCTGGAGTTCCTGACGTCGACCTTGTTTGGTGCGCCGATCTACAAGAATTATGGCGCATTGATCGTTTCGGAGAAATTCGAGCCGGCTGGTTTCGCGGCGGTATTGGCCGCCAAGGATATGCGCCTGGCCGGAGAGGCTGCGGATACGCTGGGCGTCTCCATGCCTATGAATGAGCTGCTGCGCGCACGGCTCGGCCGACTGGTTGACGGCGGAGAGGGGCATCTCGACCTGACGGCTCTGTCCCTGCTGGCCACCAGGGATGCTGGATTGAAATGAAGCTTTGCGTATAAAAGTGTCGCGTTCTCGTGAAAGTGTTGGTCGTCAGTAGCGTCGCGTTTCCCGAAACTCACAAGGACACTTCCATGAAAATGCTTGTTGCCGCCGCCATGCTGTGCGGCCTTTTTGTCGTACCCGCTTTTGCTCCCGCCATGGCCCAGGCCGCGGAATGCCCCAGCGGCCATGTCATCATCTATCGCGTATCAAAGATCAAACCGGGCGGTACGCGCGAAGGCTTTACCAAGGCGGTCGCCGATAACCTCGCCTGGTATCGCAGCCACGGCATGACTTCGAACATCCAGGTCGGCGGCTCCGTTATGACCATGGACCCCACGACCCATATACCCAGTCTGTCACCGGACGAGGTGGTGACCCTGCATATCGATCCACCGTCCTTCTCCAGTGCCAATATGCCGCACGACGCGGCGTGGGATGCCTTTGTGGCGGAATACACCGCCAATACGGATATGGTCAGCCAGACCTTCATTTGCCTGGATAACCCGGTACGCTAATCTGAGATCGGGTCGGGCAGGCTTGGCTTGCGTCCTTCGTTATTCCTTGTCAAAAGGGATAAAGAAGGATGCGTGATGAGCCTGCTCGACCTTTATGCCCTAAAAGGCCCATTGATCATGGGCATCATCAATGTGACGCCCGACAGCTTTTCCGATGGCGGCGCCTATGATGCGCTCGAACAGGCGCGGCGGCTGATCGCCGAAGGCGCTGATGTGCTCGATATCGGCGGCGAATCGACGCGGCCGGGTGCGGAGCCGGTCAGTGCGGAAGCCGAAATCGCCCGTGTCGTGCCGGTTATCGCCGCTATCTCCGCTGAATGGCCGGGCGCGATCAGCATTGATACGCTCAAGCCGGAAGTGGCGCGCGCGGCCTTCAAAGCCGGTGCGACTGTCTGGAACGATGTCACGGCGCTCACGCACACGCCGGCAAGCCTGGACGTGGCAGCGGACCTGAGCGGCGATGTCATTCTTATGCATATGCAGGGCGAGCCGCGCACCATGCAGGCCGCGCCGCATTATGAGGATGTGGTGGCTGAGGTGGAATCTTACCTGCTGATGCGCGCCGAAGCCGCCATGCAGGCCGGGGTGAAACGTGAGCATATCTGGCTTGATCCCGGCATCGGTTTTGGCAAGACGCTCGATCACAACCTGGCCCTGATCCGCGCCACCGACCGGCTGGCGTCACATGGTTTTCCACTGCTGATGGCGGCCTCGCGCAAGCGCTTTATCGCCGCGCTGGAGGCGCGGGAGGGGGCTGACCCGTCCGCTGCCAGTGATCGTGTCGGCGGCACGCTGGCTGTGCATCTGCACGCCATCGCCAAGGGGGCGAAAATGGTGCGGGTGCATGAGGTACTTGCCATGAGGCAGGCCTTGCGGGTATGGAGCGCGCTCGAAGGAGCCTGACTTGAGCTATCGTACACGCGCCATCATCTATCTGATCCTGTTGCCGGTCTGTCTGATCGGTGCGCTGGGTGATACTGCGCCGCTGGCGTTTTCCTTCGCCTTTCTTGGCCTCGCCATTTCACAGTTCTTCTTCTTGTGTCCGCGCTGCGGCAAGCATATCGATACCAAGGGCGCCGATCGCGGTAATTTCTTCTATGGCGTTTTTGAGCCGCACGAAACCGACTGTCCGCGTTGCGGCCGCACGCGCGAAAATGTCTGGCCGCTGCAATATCTGACTAAGCGCGAACCGTGGGACGGCATCCGCCACGACGAGACATGATGTAGCTCAAACGCCGCATGGCTCGCCGCATCAGCGGCGGCGGGCGGTCGCCCTTGCCATAACACTATCGTGTTATGGAGATTTGTTCCGCAGCTTCTGCACGAGCATGAACAGGGCGATGACGATAAACAATCCGCCGCAGATCAGCAGGAACGGGTCATGAAGCATCTTCCCGATCATGGGCGATACACGTCAAAAGCGCCAAGGAAGATCGGGTTTTCGATCACCGAGCCGCAACTCAGCATATATTGGCCTGGCGGTTGCAGGTTGAAGGCCGCCGGCACCAGCGGCAGGAACAGTTCCTGGCCGGATTTCTTGCCGACCAGCGACAGTACAAAGCCTTCCGAGCGATTGGCGCGGATCAGTTGTCCCGCCAGAATTTCATGGCTGGTCATCTCGTCATTGGCATCGATCTGATTGAGGCGGACAAGAATCAGCGTCCCGCGCATGGCGCGCAGGATCGGGTGGCCATTGTCAGCAAAGGCCTCCGGTTCCAGTTCTATCCAGCGATCAGAGTCGCTCAATTGTTGTCTTCCGTGAAATCAGGGAAAGCCTCGACAAAGGCGAAGCGCGGCACGGTGCCGGCGTCAGTTTCCACCGATTCGGTGAACATGCCGAGTGGCCGCACCCACAGACGGGCCTCTCCAGCGGTCTGGCCAAGCGGGGCATAAAGCACCAGATCTTCCTCGGTTTCCGAATGGGTGACGGTGCCGAAAACGCGGTAAAGCTTGTTTTTATAATGGCGATAGGTGCCGCGCGGAATGGCGCTTTTGTAAAACGAGGTTGTCAGGGGCA
>CAMLIY010000071.1 GCA_946480125.1 uncultured Asticcacaulis sp. | reverse complement strand
GTCGCTGCGCACCCTGGTTGGCGCCGGCGCTGGCGCCGCCATCGGCGCGGCGTTCGGTGCGCCACTGGCCGGCGCCTTTTATGCCTTTGAACTGGTTCTGGGCGGCTATACCGTATCAGCGCTGGCGCCAGTGGCGGCGGCGTCGCTAATGGCTGTTCTGGCGGCGCAATTGATGAATATCGAGCCATTTGTCATCGCCTCGACCATCGGCCAGACCATTGAAATCAGCGGTTACCTGCTTTACGCCGTTCTGGGGGCAGTGTGTGCCGGTGTAGGCATCGCCATAATCCGGCTGGTGGCCAGCATGGAAGCGGTGGTGCGGAAACTGCCGATTGGTGAAATATGGCGACCGCTGATTGGCGGTATTTTTCTGATACCCGTGGCATGGGCGGCACCGCAAGCCTTGAGTTCAGGTCATGGCGCCATGCATCTCTATATGGCGCAGCAGGCCACGGTAGTCACTTTACTGGCGATCTTCGCCCTCAAATTGTGCGCTTCTGTAATTTCACTGGCCTTTGGCTTTCGCGGCGGCCTCTTCTTCGCATCGCTGTTTCTGGGTTCGCTGCTTGGCGCTGCGTTCGCCCAGATTATCAACCATATCTATCCCGCCGCCGATCTTGATATCCTCAATGCGTCACTGGTCGGCATGGCGGCTCTGGCGGTTGCGGTGGTGGGCGGACCTATGACCATGTCGCTAATGGTGCTGGAAGTGACACACGACTTCAACCTGACGGCGGCCGTGGTGACGGCCGCGCTGTGTTCGAGCGCCATTATCCGCGAGCGCTTCGGCTACTCCTTTTCGACCTGGCGTCTGCACCTGCGCGGCGAAACCGTGCGTAATGCGCGCGATATTGGCTGGGTAAAGGCCCTTACGGCGCTGAGCCTTATGCGCAAGAATCATACGGTCTTACCGGACGACATTAGCGTTGCCGCCATGCGCGAACAGGTGCCTCTAGGTTCCACCTCCCGGGTACTTCTGGTCGATCATGAGGGCGATTATCGCGGTATTGTCCTGACCCCAGAAGCGTGGATCGAAACTCAGGAAACGCTGACGCCGTTAAAAGAACTGGCCCGACAGACCGAGGTCTATGTGCGGCCGGACATGGATATATCGGCGATTATGCGGGTGTTTGAGCATTTCGGTGTCGACGATCTGGCGGTGGTGGATGAAAATCACAAATTGCTCGGCCTGCTGACGGAAAAATATGTCAATCGGCGATATGTCGAGGAGCTGGAGCGCTCACAGCGCGAATTCTTCGGTGAGATGTAGGGTCAGAACAATGTCGCCTGCACAGGCGCGGGTATAACCTCCGCCGTCAGTTTGAATGGCGCGCCAACGGCCAGATCGACCGGCTTTCTTCGCAGCCAGTTGTCCCACTGATCGGGGGCAAAACCACCGGTTCACGGTCATGGATAGCGGACATATCCGGACCGGCCTCACGCGTCAGCAGAGTGAAACTCCATATCTCACCTTCCAGCAAATTGGCGCAGTCCCACAGACCTGCAAAGGCCAGGGGTTGATTATCGCCGCGCGTGATCCGCCACTTTTTCCGGGCATTTTTTGTGCCTGACCATTCATGAAAGGCATCCGCCGGCACGAGGGCGTGACGGTATTTCCACGCGCCCTTAAAGACTGGCTTTTCAGTCACCGTATCCAGCCGGGCGTTGAAGGTCGATACCTTCCAGTCCTTAAGCGAACCCGAATACCAGTGCGGGATCAGACCAAATCGCGCAGGAATGACTTCCAGCCGCCCGGTTTCGGGATTTTCAATGACGATCGGCGCCCCATCGGTCGGCGCGACCTTTGCTGTGGCGCCATATTCCACTTGATCCGGCAGATCCGGCAGGTGCAGGACGTTTTTCAGAAAATTGAGATATAGCCTCGCCTCGTATTGTCCGCACATCAGACAGTGCCTGTTAGGGTGGCGATATGTTCGCGTAAATAAGGTACGATCTCGGCTTCAAACCACAGATTTTTTCTTAGCCAGATACCATTGCGCGGCGAGGGATGGACGAGGGGAAGATAGCCCTCGTCAATATAGTCGCGCCAGTTCCGGACGGTCTCTCCCAGGGTGGCCTTACGCCGGACCCCGAGATAGTGCGCCTGCGCATAGGCGCCGATCAGCAGGGTGAGGCGGATATTCGGCAGGCTGCAGCGCAAACGGTGATGCCACAACGGCGCGCATTCGGGGCGAGGGGGATTGTCGCCGCCTTTGCCACGACCGGGATAACAGAAGCCCATCGGCATGATGGCAAACCGGCTTTCATCATAAAACTGATCCGGCGTGACACCTATCCAGTCGCGCAGGCGATTGCCGGACGCATCATCCCATGGCACACCGGAGGCATGGACTTTTGTGCCCGGCGCTTGGCCAATGATCAAGATTTTAGCGCGCGAATCGGATGCCCGCACCACGGGTCTTGGCCCAAGGGGCAGATGCGCCGCGCAGAGCGTGCAGGTGGCAATTTCATCAAACAGACGCATGACGACAATATGGTTATGACGGGGGTAATATCCAGCTATGCGCCCTGACTATCCACCGGACGCATCAGCGACATACCCATGTCCGAATCCATCCAGGTATCCTTGTCATGGACAATGGCCTGGGCCGGCATCATCTGGGTTTCGGTTCCCATTCCTGAAGCCTTGCGCACCGCCGTGCCGATGGCCATGAACTCGATCAGCCCCTGGCCGATTTCGATGATGTAGGTCTTTACCCCTACCACCTCTTCGGCGCCGATCGAATCAGCCTCGGCCTTGAGACGATCGAGTGCATGTTCGCGGGCATCGTGCACCAGCGAGGTCAGTTCGCTGATTTCGCCCTTGGCGAAGGCTTTAAATGCCGAAAAAATGCCGCCAACAAGGCCTAGCGAATAGATAGAGGTCGACATCAGCAACTTCATAGGGGCGTAGCCAAGTGACGCCATCGACCACAATTCCTCGCCGGTCAGATCCGATGATACCACACCATCAGATGGCAGGCCTGGGTGATGCGCCGCCGTGCCTGTCATGACCATCTCGTGTGTGCCCATCCATGGCAGGATGGTGGTGCGGATACCAAGCACCGCATTGGCGCCATCGGCCCGTGCTGCGGCGGTGATCCGGTCAAGCGCCTTGTGGCGGGTTTTGTTGAAAACGTCAGAATATTCTGAAATCTCACCCCGCCCCAATTGTTTGAGTGCCCCAATAAAGCCGCCGCCAATCCCCATCGAATAGGCGATATTGCCAAAAACATGCTGGATCGGCCGATAGCCAGCATCCATGTGGCAGTAAAGCTCCTGGGCATTGCCGGCCGTGGTGAAGAACGGAACGCCCCCGGCTTTTGAAAATACGCACGAACCGACGAACAGGAATTCAGTATTGCCGGAAAAGGCGCGCAGATCGCCGGAAACGCCGGCGACACCCGACGCGCCATGGTTTTGCGCTTCCTTGGTCATGCGGGCGAAGGCGTGCATGCGGCCATCCTGAATGGCCTGCGTTACCTGGGGAATTTCGCCGCCCAGCATATTGTTGAGACCGGCGCCGAGAGAGCCAAGGAAGCCCATGGAATTGACACTATTCCCGACCACCAGCTCGCCGGCGGAATATCCTTTAAGCGCCATGCAATAGATTTCATTGCCTGACAGACCGGTAACCTTAGCCACGATGCCACTCCATTGCCTGTGATTGACAAAGCAAGGGTGGCGGTTTTTTGGACCAAAAGTCAACGGCGACGGAGCGATCTTTTTCTGATTGCGACTTGAAGGGCCGCGCTCAGATTTGCGCCACCTGTATTTCGATTTCACCCGCCAGTTTTTGTTGATCGGCGCGCGCCACATCTCCAAGCGTAATCACGCCAACAACACGCTTATTGCTGTTCAACACGACCAGCCGGCGAATTTGTTCTCTCTTCATCAGGTCCGCCGCCTCGCGCAAATCATCATCTTCGAAGCAATAGATAATGGTCTCCGACATGATGTCGCCTATAGGGGTTTGCGAATCGACGCCATCGGCCACAGCGCGTATCACAATGTCACGGTCGGTAATGGCGCCCTTAAGCTTGATATTGTCACCCACCGGGAGGTAGCCAAAATCGCCATCGCGCATTATTTCAGCCGCTTGTTTTAAGGTCGTCTGAGGACTGGCCAGATGGAAATCTGTACTCATGATATCCTTGACATACATGGACGCACTCCTGGCTAAAAGGGCGGAATATACGATGTTTAATTATCTGTAACGGTTGCGGTTTCTGTCGTGGGACGGATTACGATCATCATAATCGCGTTCTGAAGTGGCCGAATATCCGCGCGGCTGTTGCGGGTAATTCCGCTCATCTTCGCGGCTATAATCACCCCTATACTGATCGCTGTCGTGGCGCGATGTCCTGTAGCCGTAATCATCATCACGGAATCGCGAATTGCCATATGAGCCGCGATCGCGATCATATTCGCTACCATTACGCTGTTCATTACGTTCATCATCGTTTGGCCGCCACTGATGACGATCGCTGCGTGAAGCCGTTTCACGCCATTGCTGGTCGCGCCAATTATTATGAAAATGGCGATCATCCGGGTGGCGACGGTCATCTCCGCGGTTATCGACACGCACATTGGCCTGCCAGCCGTTCTGGCGGTCGTTCAATTCATAACGATCACGTTCGGCCCGGTTGCCGTCGTAGTGACCCCGGTCATTATATCTGCTTTCTTCACGCCAGCGGTCTTCCCGGCGATCATCATTGCCACGTCGATCACCCAGGTATCTGCTATCCACTTCGCTGATGGCATCTCCATAGCCATCATCGGGGCGGCGATTAGCCCCGTGTCCCATCTGCTGGTAGCGATGGCCGGCCGCGCGAACGTCGCTTGCGCCATTAGAGGACAGGTAGGCGCTGTTATGGTGATAATTGTCCGGTGAATAATTGTCATCAGCCCCGCGGGCATCGCGTCTGTTTTCCCCATGGTCCCTATTATCTTCCCAACCCTTTTCCCGCTTTTGTGCACGCGCAGAGGATTGAGAACGTTTGATGTCTTGAGCGTCGGCGGCATGGAAGTGTTTGTGCTCGTCCCGGTCACGGCTTTCCTGACGCGTCGCTTTGTTATGTGTCTCTGCGTTGCTGACATGATCCGTATCATTATCGCGCTGGATACGGGGCGCTTTACCTTTTTTGATCTTTTCCGCGCCTTTATCAGAGGTTGTCTGGGAGGGTCCTGTGGTGGCCATGGTAACTCCTTAAGTCTTTGAAAGGATGCGGATATGAAGATCGACGCATTACGTATTGTCAGTTTCACGTGACATAGATTGTCACTCTACGCGCCTGACCGTAAGGTTATTATGCCAATGGGCGAGAGGCGCTGTAAAATGTCTATAAGATGTGCCGGGGCTGGATTTTCCCTTCCAGACTGTTATTCCTTCGATAATAACGGGAGCCATGCATGACCTTTTCCGCTAACCGACGCGGCCTTCTGGCCGGACTGACCGCCTTGCCTCTAATCGGTTCTGTCCCTGCGGCCCGGGCCAAATCACTAATACCACTGGCGCCCAAGCCGCCTATGGGCTGGAACAGCTGGAACAGTTTTGCCACCACAATCAATGAAGCCCAGGCCCTGGAAACGGCCCGGATCATGGCTGATAAGCTGAAGCCGCACGGCTATAATATATTTACCATTGATATCCAGTGGTATGAGCCGGGCGCCAACAGCTACACCTATGCTGTTAAGCCCAAACCAATGATCGATGGTTATGGTCGTTTGTTGCCGGCGCCAAATCGCTTTCCATCTGCCGCCAATGGCAAGGGTTTCAAGCCTGTCGCTGATCAGGTGCACGGCCTTGGCCTGCAATTTGGCATACACCTCATGCGTGGAATTCCGCGTCTGGCAGTCGAACAGAATCTTCCGGTTTTTGGTACAAAGGTACGTGCGCGGGATATTGCCAATATTCACAGTATCTGTCCGTGGAACCCGGATATGTATGGCGTCGATATGAACAAACCGGGCGCACAGGCCTATTATGACAGCGTGTTCGCGCTCTATGCGTCATGGGGCGTTGATTTCGTGAAAATGGACGATATGAGCCGTCCCTACGATGCACATGCCGCGGAAATCGAAGCGGCGCATACGGCCATCATGAAAACGGGGCGCCCGATAATATTAAGCCTGTCGCCAGGAGAAACGCCGGTCGCACGCGCGGCTCATGTTCGGAAATACGCTCAGATGTGGCGCATCAGCGATGATTTCTGGGATGAGTGGTCTTTGCTTGAAGCACAGTTTACCCGCCTCGAAAACTGGAATGAACACCGGGTGCCTGGCGGCTGGCCCGACGCCGATATGCTGCCGCTTGGACGGCTGGCACTTGGCGAACGCGATACGAAATTCACACCCCCAGAGCAAAAAACAGTGATGACTTTGTGGTCAATCGCGCGTTCACCCCTGATCATGGGGGGCGATTTACGTCATCTCGATCAGCCAACCCTAGACCTGCTTACCAATGACGAGGTGCTTGCCGTCAATCAATCCAGCCAAGACAACCAACCGCATTTTGTGGCGGATGGTCAACGCGTGTGGACGGCCCGAGCAGAAAATGGTGATTATTATCTGGCGCTGTTTAATACGACCGATAAGCTTGCCGATATGAGCTTTGATTTATCAATCATTGACCGAAACGAAGTCAATGTTCGCGATCTGTGGGCGAAAAGCGAATTTGGCCGTGTTAAAGAAAGGTTCACAGCACAAATTTCGGCGCATGGTGCGGGATTGTATCGACTGACTTAAAGGCGGCAGCCACGGGTGCCGATATGAAGTGTTTCGGCGAATTCGGCCGGACCAATTGCGGCGGCAAGTGCTGCGGTCATGAAGCGGCTATGAATATCTGGAAACGACAGTGTGCCTAATTCAAAACAGATCAGGTTAGCGCGAACAAAAATACCCAGTTCAAAGACGTCCATATCCTCTTGACGCTGCATGCGACGCGCGATCAGCTCAATGATGTCGAGCGGAATATCGTCATTCTTATCTTCCAGCCGGAAGGCCAGCAGGAGGGCAGCCAACTGCGCCTTGGCAATCTGGATATCATCAATGGTAATCATTTTATGCTCCTGATCTCACCCTCTCAGAGGGGGCATCAGGGCGCCATATGTTTTAGGAGCGAAATTGTGAGATGTCGGTATGTTCTCGATAAGGCTCGCACTTCACGCATTAAGGTCATACATTTAAATTTAAGCATAAGCCATTCTGTAATATAACGTTTTACAGATTTAAATGTGGACAACGCCATGTGATATTTCACCGTTAAGCTTCATACCATCAAGCATGGCGCCTACCAATTGCGGCAAGTCATATTCGGCCTGCCAGCCCCAATCACGTTTTGCCTGGCTGTCATCGATGGAGGCCGGCCATCCAGCGGCGATCGCCTGACGATAATCCGGGGTGTAAGTGATGTCGAAGCCGGATATATGACGCGTGATTTCCGCAGCGATCTGCGCAGGTGAAAAACTGACACCCGCCACATTATAACTGCCACGTTCGCTTATCGCTTCTGCGGGAGCTTCCATCAGTTCGAGCGTTGCGCGCACGGCATCAGCCATAAACATCATGGGGAGGGTTTGTTCCGCCTTCAGGTAACACTTGTAGGGTTCGCCATTTACCGCTGCCCGGAAAATATCAATAGCGTAATCAGTGGTGCCGCCGCCTGGCAGGGTTTTATAGGAGATCAGTCCGGGGTAGCGCAGACTGCGAACATCGACGCCGTGGACCTCATGATACCAGCGGCACCAACCTTCGCCGGCCTGTTTGGAGATACCGTAGACGGTTTGCGGTTCTATGACGGTTTTTTGCGGTGTGTGCTCGGGAGGGGTTGTCGCGCCGAATACAGCGATGGAACTGGGCCAGAAGATGCGGAGTTTTAATTCTTTTGCTAATTCAAGTACATTTAGCAAACTGCTCATGTTCAGATTCCACGCCCATAAAGGCTTCTTTTCCGCAGTAGCGGAAAGGGCGGCCGCGAGGTGATAAATCTGGGTGACGCTGTTTTCGGTCACAACGCGTCGCAGAGCATCCGCATCAGTCGCATCGAGAATTTCGTGCTTGAGGTAGGGTAATTCAGACGGGGCGATATCGCTGCTGATAATTTGCGAGGCACCGTATTTTTCGGCCAAGGCGATGGCCAATTCGCTGCCCAACTGACCATTAGCCCCGATGATCAGGATTTTGGTCATCGGATCAACCCCAGTTCACGGCCGGCTGTGGCAAAGGCGGCCAGCGCCTGGTCCAGTTCGTCATCGGTGTGGGCAGCGCTGATCTGAACGCGAATGCGCGCCTTGTCCTTTGGCACAACCGGATAGAAGAAGCCGACGGCATAGATGCCGAGCTCCAGCAGGCGGGCAGACAGGCGCTGGGCAATCTCCGCCTCGTGTGTCATGACCGGAATGATCGGGTGCTCGCCGGGTTTCAGTTCGAAGCCCAGCTCGGTCATGCCCTTGCGAAAGCGGGCCGCGTTCTGTTCCAGGCGGTCACGCAGGGCGGTGTCATTTTCCAGCAGATCGAGCACGGCGAGGGTGGCGCCAACGATCATGGGCGCGACCGTATTGGAGAACAGATAAGGCCGCGAACGCTGGCGCAACAGATCTATCACTTCCCTGCGGCTGGCGGTGAAACCGCCGGAAGCGCCGCCGAGCGCCTTGCCGAGCGTGCCGGTGATGATATCGACCTTGCCGAAGATGCCACGCAGTTCATGGGTGCCGCGCCCGCGCGCGCCGAGAAAGCCGGACGCATGGCTGTCATCAACGCCGAGCAGCGCGCCGTAGCGATCACACAGGGCGCGGATATCATCCAGTCGGGCGATAATACCGTCCATCGAAAACACGCCGTCAGTGAAGACCAGCTTATGCCGGGCGCCGGCGGCATCGGCTTCCTGGAGCTGACGTTCCAGATCGGTCATGTCGTTATTCTTGTAGCGATAGCGCCGCGCCTTTGACAGGCGAATACCGTCAATGATTGACGCGTGGTTCAGTTCGTCGCTGATCACGGCATCGGCGTCCGTCAACAGCGTTTCGAACAGGCCGCCATTGGCATCAAAGGCCGAGCCGTACAGAATTGAATCTTCAGTCCCAAGAAAGCCGGCGAGCCTTTGTTCCAGTTCCTTGTGACGATCCTGGGTGCCGCAAATAAAGCGCACGGAACTCAGACCGAAACCGCGATTATCCAATGCCTCATGCGCCGCCGCTATGACCATCGGGTGCGATGACAGACCGAGATAGTTATTGGCGCACATATTGATCAACTGTTGACCATCTGACAAACGCACCAGCGCCCCCTGCGGCGTCGCTAGTATACGTTCAGATTTGAACAGGCCTTGCTGCCCGATGGTGGCGAGCGCGGTTTTTACGTCTTTATAAAATGCGTCCGTGCGATCTGGGGACTGGCTCGACATGCAAACCTCTTTGGTCTAGGGTGGCCGTTAAATTGAACGATTTTCAATATATCGATCTTAAATCCGCTATAACGGATAATTTGAAAAAGAACAATACGAATGTCTAGCCCGGCTATTAACACCGCTTTTGAAGGTCCGCCCGCTATAGGCGCCACTTTGCTGACCTTGCGCCAGGCACAGAAACTGTCGCTTGACGAGTTGTCTAAGCGGGCAGGGGTTTCCAAGTCGATGTTGTCCCAGATCGAGCGCAATACCACCAATCCGACCGTTGCCGTGCTGTGGCGGCTGTCCAATGCGCTGGGGGTTTCGATCACCGACTTCCTGGCCGCCGGCCGGCCGGAACGATCCGCGCCATTGATTTCGGTGGTCGCGGCCCATGCCACGCCGTCGCTGATCAATCCGGATGGTCAAAGCGAACTGCGCATACTGGGACCGATCGAACTGGCCGGCAAATTCGAATGGTATGAACTGATCATCCAGCCGGGCGGGTCTTTACCTTCTGAAGCGCATGAGCCGGGCGCGAGAGAGCACCTGTCCGTTTTATCCGGTTCTGCTGTGGTGCGGGCCGGCGCTGAAGAGACGAAACTGCGTCAGGGGGAAACGGCGCGTTATGCCGTGGATGTGCCTCACGCTATTTCAAATCCGGGCAAGTCAGTGGCGATCATGCTGCTGGTCGTGGCGCATCCGGATTAATTGTAGCGCGCTATCGACAGATCAGCCGTTTCGATCTCCGGTTTTATGCCGCTGATCATATCGGACAGCACGCGCGCCGAGCCGCAAGACATGGTCCAGCCCAGTGTGCCATGGCCGGTATTGAGCCAGAAATTGTCATAGCGCGTCCGGCCGATCACTGGTGTGCCGTCGGGCGTCATCGGTCGCAGGCCGCACCAGAATTTGGCCTGTGACTGATCCCCGGCGCCGCTGAACAAATCCTCGACAGAATGGACAAGCGCCGCCTGACGGGCAGGCGGCAAATCGGTATTGAAACGGGCGATCTCGGCCATGCCGCCGATACGGATACGGTTGCCCAGGCGTGTAATTGCTACCTTATAAGTCTCGTCCATGACGGTTGAAACCGGCGCGCGGGCTTCGTTGATAATGGGTACCGTGATCGAATAGCCCTTGACCGGGTAGACCGGCAGGTCAAGTCCCAGCGGCTTGACGAGTTTCGGTGTGTAGCTGCCTAACGCGCCAATAAAGATATCCGCTTCAAATGCCCCCCTATCGGTTTCGATGGCCGCTATTCGGCGGCCATCGTGACGCAGCCCGCGAATATTTATATTATATATAAAGTGTACGCCTGATTTTTCAGCCACCGCGGCCAGGGCGGTGGTGAACTTGTAACAGTCGCCGGTCTCATCATGGGGCAGGCGCATGCCGCCGACAATCCGGCTGGCGTCGAGACCGGGTTCCGCCGCGGCGCATCCGGCCGTATCCAGTATTTCAAACGGCACCCCGCCCGCTTTCAGCACCTCGACATCCTTACCGATATTATCGAGTTGTTTCTGGCTGCGGAAGACCTCCAGCGTACCTTGAGTGCGCTGATCGTACTGGATTCCGGTCTCTGCGCGCAAGGCAATCAGACAGTCGCGGGAATATTCGGCGATTCGCACCATGCGGCTCTTGTTACGGGCATAACGGGTCTTGGTACAGTTACGCAGCATGGATAGCATCCAGCGAACCGTTGCCGGATCAATGGTTGGGCGTACAATCAGGGGGGCATGTTCCATGAACAGCCATTTCAAGGCTTTTTGCGGAATACCGGGCGCGGCCCAGGGCGAGGAATAACCGGGCGAAACCTCTCCGGCATTGGCAAAACTGGTTTCCAGCGCGGCGCCGGACTGACGATCAAGCACCGTCACCTCATGGCCAGCCCGGGCGAGATACCAGGCGGTGGTGACGCCGATGACGCCGGCGCCGAGAATAATGATTTTCATGCCAGCCCCACATATTCGCGGTAAAAGCGACGGCCCAGGCCTGTCAGTATTTCATAGGAAATAGTGCCGGCATCGGCGGCAATATCATCAATCGACTGGTGAGGGCCGATCAGTTCGACAAAGCTGCCCGCGGGCAAGTCATCAGGCAGGGCGCTGATATCGAGCATAAGACTGTCCATCGATATTCGACCGACCATCGGCAGGCGGATGCCATCAAACCAGGCCGCCCCCCCGGGACTTAGGGACCGGGGTAAACCGTCAGCGTAACCGGCGGCGATCGTAGCCAGACGCATATCACACCTGGCAATATAGCTGCCACCATAGCCAATTCGTGTGCCGGCCGGGATGTTACGCGTCTGGATGACGGCGACATTCAGGCTGACGACAGGCTGCATGGGGTTATGGGGCGCATCATTAGGCGCACCACCAAACAGCGCAATGCCTGGACGCGTGAAATCTTGCAGATAATCCTCACCCATGAAAACGCCTCCTGAATTGGCGAAGCTGACGGGCAGGTGGGGAAACAACGCCCTGAAGATGTGCATATCGGTCAATTGTGCCGCATTGAGCGTGTTGTCCGGCGTGTCGGCGCAAGCGAGGTGGCTCATGATAAATCTGACATCCATCGGCGCCAGGACTTCAGGCGCAGCGGCAAGCGCGCGGGCTTCGTCGAGTGTAAGGCCCAGACGCGTCATGCCGGTATCAAACTGTACGACGGCCGGCAGGCGCGCGTTGTGCTCACAGGCCACCGCGCTCCAGCGCATTATTTGATTCAGGGAGTTCAGCACCGGAATGATCCCGCGGGCGGCGCAAGATGTTTCGCATCCTTCCGGCAAGCCGTTCAATACATAGAGGGCGGAGTCGGCCGGAAGGTGAGGGCGCAGATCGAATGCCTCCAGCGCCTGGGCGACAAAGAAGTGTCGGCATCCGGCGGCATAGAGGGCCGTGGAGACCTGACGCGCGCCAAGACCATAAGCGTCCGCCTTAATTACAGCCCCTGTCGTCGCTTTACCCGACTTGGAAGATAACAATCGATAATTGGCTGTCAGCGCGTTTAGATCGATTATTAGATAACCGCCTGCTCCAGAGGCATGTGTGCAGGTTTCCAATCTATTGGGCATGGCTTTGGTCCAGGAACGTACCGTTATAATCAGCTTATGTCAGGTGGTGAAAAATATGCTGCCGCACTATCGATGAAACTATGAAATCCGGATGATATTGTCGAAAATTTATCGAAAGCGGCGCAAAAATTTTGCGTGTGCGTTCCGCGGCAGGACATTATCGGTTGAATGGCAGTTCGGTTCGAGTCAGCAAAGCCTTATAACGGTGTTTTTGGGAGCGCTAACATGGAGGTGCACGATCCGCCGGTTGCGGTCTGGATGAAAAAATCGCTTTAAAGAGGTTTTTTTCGATGAAACTGACCTTGAGGTGAATTTTTTTTCGACCCTCAAGCAATTTTTTTTATGAATAGCTTGTTAGGTTAACTATCGGACATATTTGAACTTTTGATTATATCTGCGGTCACGTTCGGCATCTTTGTCGGATAACAGCATTAAAAGTCTGTAACAGACACCTTGACGTTTAAGGCGTTGCCGGATCATTTAGGCCCAAACCGCTTGGGTCACGGGTGTAACAGCCTGTAACAA
>CAMLIY010000070.1 GCA_946480125.1 uncultured Asticcacaulis sp. | reverse complement strand
TCGCTTTTCAGGCGCAGCATCAGGACCTGGCATTCCGGATCGCCGAAGCGGGCATTATATTCGACCAGGCGCGGACGGCCATCCTCCACCATCAGACCGGCATACAGTACGCCTTTGTACGGATTGCCTTCGGCCTTCATGCCCGCCATGGTCGGGGTGAGGACTTCATCCTGAGTGATGCGCAGCAGTTCCGGCGTGACGATCGGTGCCGGCGAATAGGTGCCCATACCGCCGGTATTGGGGCCGGTATCCCCGTCAAACGCACGCTTGTGATCCTGCGCCCAGCCGAACAAAAGCGCTGTCTCCCCATCGCACAGGGCAAAGACAGAGGCTTCCTCGCCCGTCATAAACTCTTCGATGACGATGTTGGAACTGGCCGGACCATAGCGCCCGCCCAGCATGGCCTCGACCTCGGCTACGGCGTCCTGATAATCGGGCGAGATGGCGACGCCCTTGCCAGCCGCCAGGCCATCGGCCTTGATGACATAAGGCGGGCTGTAGGTTTTGAGGAACGCGCGGGCCTCGGCCACATTATCAAAAGTCTCGGAAGCGGACGTCGGGATATTATGACGCTTGCAGAAATCCTTGGTGAAGGCCTTGGACGATTCAAGCTGGGCCGCCTTTTTCATCGGTCCGAAGCAGGGAATATTGGCTGCGGTCAAGGCATCAGCCAGCCCTTCGGCCAGGGCGCTTTCCGGCCCGACCACCACCAGATCGGCTTTGATTTCACGCGCCAGGCCAACCAGGCCGGCAACGTCCGTCGCCTTGATGTCGCGGCACTCTCCCAGCGCCGCCATGCCGGGATTGCCGGGCGCGATGACCAGTGTGTCACACAGCGATGACTGGACAATTTTCCAGGCGAGGGCGTGTTCGCGGCCGCCCGAACCGATCAGCAGAATGTTCATGGGTTTCGCTTCCCTCAACCGGCCATTCGGGTCAAGCAAAAACTGTCAGCTGGCCAGCCGACAGGGCGTTACCGTACCTTCGAGACAAGCGTGCAGGGTATTAAAAAATTGCGGCATGTCGATCGGTTTGGTCAGAACATGGTTGAAGCCATGGCCGCGGGTATCGTCGAAAAGCTTTGTCTGTGCAGCGGCGCTGAGCGCCACTATCGCCGTCTCAGCATTGAGTCCGCCCTGCTCACGCAGACAGCGCGTGGCGGCAATGCCATCCAGCACCGGCATCTGGATATCCATGAAGATCAAATCGAACTTGACCGTCTCGCAGACTTCCAGAGCCTCCTCGCCATCGCAAACCTCATGAATTTCGAGACCGGAATCGGTCAGTAACAAGCGGATCAATTCACGATTAATCGGATGATCATCAACGATCAAAACCTTGCGGTCTTCGAGGAAAATCGGCTTCAGATTTTTTGTTGCGGCCGCGATGGGGGCAGTGGCGATCGTCACCGGTATCTCGAACCAGAAACAGGCGCCCTCTCCCGGAAGCGATTCGACACCGATCTCACCTTGCATCAGCTTGATGATCTCATAACATATGGACAGACCGAGCCCCGACCCGCCATATTTGCGATTGATGCTGTTGTCAGTCTGGTTGAAACGGGTGAACAGGGCCGGCTGCTGATCGAGCGCAATACCTGGCCCATTATCGCGGACCTCAACACGCAGACGTCCGGTTTTATCCACTGTCGCCGATAAGACAACCGTGCCATTGGTGGTAAATTTGCAGGCATTGCCGACCAGGTTATACAGGACCTGACGCAGGCGAACCTCATCCACCATCAGCCAGTCAGGCGTTTGCGGATCGTAGTCGCAACGCATCTCGATATTGCGCGTCTGCCCCAGAACGGCGAACTGATCGACGATATCCGAATTCAGAGCGCGCAGATCGGTGGGTTGCGGATTAAGCCGGACCTGTCCTGCTTCCAGCTTGGAGAAATCCAGAACATCGGTGATCAGGCTAAGCAAGGCCTCCCCGGCCTTATTGATGCGGCCGATATAGTGCCGGGCATCCAGAGGCACGTCCGATACGCCGTTCAAGAGCGTGGCATATCCCAGGATCGTCGTCAGTGGCGTGCGGATTTCATGGCTCATATTGGACAGGAAGTTCGACTTGGCCAATTGATGCGCCTCGGCATTCTCCTTGGCGGCCCGCAGCGTGTCTTCCAGATAGGCCTGTTCCGTAATATCCTGCAAAGTACCGAAGATGAAGTCCGGCTGGCCGTCCTCGCCGGTTTCGACACCGCCGCGGGAATAAACGATACGCTCCTCGCCGTCCGCGCGGATCAGGCGGTGCTCGAATGTAAAGTCTCCGCCCGTCGTCATGGCCTTGCGCACGCAGCGCTCGACCTCGGCCCGGTCATCAGGGTGAAACAGTTGAATGGCGGTATCGAGGCTTGGCTGAAAACTATCGCGGCTCAGCCCGTGAATGGCATAGACGCCGCGTGACCAGAAACACTCGCCAGTACGGGCGCTGATGTGCCAGTAACCGACACCCGCCACCTCTTCCATCAGTTCGAGCTTGCGCTGCGTTTCCTGAAGTTTGCGAATTGCCGCCTTTTTCGCCAGCCCGCTCTTGCGAAGGGCCAGCATTTCCGAAACACTGTCAGCCAGTTTTTGCAGCCTTCCGGCTTCAACGGCGCCGAAATCCTTACGCACCTTCACGTCGATTATACAAAAGGTGCCGATCAGCGCGCCCTCGTAATGCAGGGGCGCGCCGGCATAGAACCGGACTTTCGGATCGGACATGACGAACGGATTTCCGGCAAAGCGCGGATCGGCCGTGGCATCCGGCACGATCATCATGGCGCCGGAACGCAGGGTGTGCTCACAGAAGGAGATTTCCGCCGGGATCGATTTCAGCGCCAGGCCATGGGCCGAGACAAAACTGTGGCGCTCGCCATCGACCAGTGAGATCAGGGCAATAGGCGCGTCAAGAATATCCGCTGCCAGGGCGGTCAGGTGTTCGAATCCCGAATCCGCTTCGGCTTCGAATATATCAGCCTCATGGAAGACAGCGCGGCGGCTGCCTAGTTCCGTTTTTGGCAATGGAGGGCGCATTGAACTCTGACCCACTGAACTATAGGACTCACCCTAAGTTGAGTCTTCTGAAGAAAGCCTAAACATTTGTGGATAAAAAACGATTAGAGCCTCAAAGCTGGGGCATCGCCGAAAATTACGCTAAACTGACACCATGCCTAACCATCTGACCGCCCCCGAATCATCAAACGCAGTGGCTTATTCGGTTTCTGAGCTGGCGGGCGCGCTGAAGCGTACGCTTGAAACCACCTATGATCATGTGCGTTTGCGTGGTGAAATCTCAAAGGTGACGCGCCATGCCTCGGGTCATGTCTATCTGACGATAAAGGACGACAAGGCGGCGATCGATGGCGTCATCTGGAAGGGCAATGTCAGTCGCCTGCAAGCCCAGCCTGAGCACGGCCTGGAAGTCATTGTCACCGGCAAGATCACCACCTTTCCGGCCTCTTCAAAATACCAGATTGTCATCGAGGCCATGGAGGTGGCCGGTGTCGGCGCCCTGCTGGCGCAACTCGACCGCCTCAAGAAAAAGCTGCATGGTGAAGGCCTGTTCGATCCGGCGCGAAAAAAGCCCCTGCCCTATGCGCCGCGCACCATCGGCGTCATCACCTCGCCAACCGGCGCTGTTATCCGTGATATCCTGCACCGCATCCGTGATCGCTGGCCGTGCCGGGTCATTGTCTGGCCGGTCGTGGTGCAGGGCGACGCCGCGGCTCCGCAGGTGATCAACGCCTTGGGCGGTTTTCATAGCGACCCCGCCTTGCCCAGACCCGATGTGATTATTGTGGCGCGCGGCGGCGGCTCGGTCGAAGATCTGTGGGCTTTCAACAACGAAGACCTGGCGCGCGCCGTCGCCGCCAGCACCATCCCGATCATTTCGGCCGTCGGACACGAAACCGATACCACGCTTATCGATTATGTCAGCGATCGCCGCGCGCCAACGCCCACCGGTGCCGCTGAAATGGCCACGCCGGTGCTCGGCGAATTGCGCGCCTTCACCGCCGATCTTGAACGCCGACGGCAGGCCTGCATGGCGCGTGGGCTGGAAATGCGCCGCGAACGCGTGGCCTTGCTGGCCCGCACCTTGCCCAAGCCGCTAGACCTGATCAACACAGCCCAGCAACAACTCGATTATGTGGCGCACCGCCTCGGCGGGGGGCTGCTGCAAAATCTGAATCTGCATCAAACGCGTTTTGCCCGCATGTCCGGACGCTTTACTCCCGCCTTGCTGACGCGCGAAGTGCAGCTGAAACGCGACCGGCTCGACCAGTTTGGTCAACGCCTGAACCGCACGGGTCTCCGCCTGATAGAACAGGCTGAGACTCATGCCCGCCTGCCCGCGCTCGAAAAGCGGATGATCGAAGCTTTCATACGCTGCGCTGAAAAGAAGGGCGAACGCTTGCCTGAACTCGATCGCCGCCTGCAGGGCGCCCTGATACGCAATATCGAACGCAGTGGCGAACGCCTGCCGGATCTGGCGAAACGCCTGCCTGAAGCCTTCAAGCGCATTCTTACTCAAAACCAGGAACGTCTTCAAAGACTTGAACAATTACGCATTAACCTCAACCCCGACCGGCCCCTTGATCTCGGCTTCGCCCGTGTCAACCGGCCAGATGGGTTTCTGGTCAAATCGCCGGTCGGCATAGCGAATGGTGAAGCGCTGGTTCTGACCTTCAAAGACAAGCAAAAACTGGACGTCATTGCCGCGGAAGGCGGCCCGCCTTCGCCTCAAAAGCCAGCGCCAAAGCCGGTCGCGCCAAAGCCGCGCGCATCCGTTCCGGATCAGGGCAGTCTGTTTTAAGCCCCTTGATCGGACAGGCCGGCCGGCCTATGTTGCCGGGTATGAATATGCATACTCCCTCCCCCCTGCCCGGTCAGGCCATTGTCCAGTATGGAGATGGCGACTACACCGTCATGCGTCCAGGCAAGTTCGTGATCTGCGCCGTTTCCGGCAAGCAGATTCCGCTTGAAGCCCTGAAATACTGGGATCCGCGCACCCAGCAAGCCTATGCCGGTCCCGAGGAGGCTACCCAGGCATGGAAAAGCCTTCAGCGCTAAATCGCCGCTCCGTCGTGACACTTGGGGCCGCTTGCTGGCTCGGCGGGATTGCCTTGCCTGTGTTGGCACAGGCACCAGACCCCTTCCAGCTTAGAGGCCGCTTCATCCAGAGCGGTTACTGCGTCGGTCGCGCCACCCCCGGCGCCGAGTTGTGGGTCGATGGAGTCAGACAAGGCACGGCCTCATCCGAAGGCTGGTTCTATGTCGGTTTCGACCGCGATTCGCCGGCCACCTGCCGCATCGAATTGCGCACACCCACAAAAACCGAAACCGACACACGCCTCATAGCGCCGCAGACCTACGACACTCAGCGCGTCAATGGCCTGCCGCCGGAAACCGTAACGCCCCAGGCGCCGGAAACCCTGGAGCGCATCAAACGTGAGGCGGCCCTAAAGGCGACCGCCTTCGCCAGCCATACCCAGGATGACGACTTTAAGGGCGGCTTTAGCTGGCCGCTGAAAAAATTTGTGATTTCAGGACATTTTGGCAATCAGCGCATCCTTAATGGCGTACCCAAGAGTCCGCATTTCGGCTTTGATATGGCTGCGCCCACAGGGACGCCCATCCATGCGCCACAGGCCGGTCTGGTGGTGCTGGCCGAACCGGATATGTTCTATGAAGGCGGGCTGACGTTTATCGATCACGGCCAGGGCCTGATTTCGATGTATCTCCATCAGTCACGCGTGCTGGTTGGTAAAGGTGACCATGTCACTCAGGGGCAGCTGATCGGCCGGGTCGGCGATCGCGGCCGCGCCACCGGGCCGCATCTGTGCTGGCGTTTGAAATGGGGAGACCGGCACATGGACCCCAGCCTGATGGTCACCTAATTATCACAGCACAATATTCTATCGTAAATATTTGAATATTCCGCATAACAGGCCTATGCGTTTCTCATAACAACACTCTATAAAGCGCGCTTGTTGGATCTGATCTGAGCACATGGCCGATTACAGTAGTCTGAAAATCCTGCTGATCGAAGACAATCAGCATATGCGCTCCATCGTTTCGGCTATCCTGAAAGGGTCAGGAATCCGCAATGTCCGTGAGGCGCGTGATGGCGCCGAGGGGCTGGATATGTTGCGTCAGTATCCCGCCGATATTGCTTTGGTCGATTTCAACATGAATCCGATCGATGGTGTGGAATTCACGAAAATGCTGCGCAATTCATCAGATTCGTCAAACCCTTACCTGCCCATCATTATGATCACCGGCCACTCTGAACGCTCGCGCGTCGTTCAGGCCCGGGATGCCGGCATCAATGAATTTATCGTCAAGCCGCTCACCGCCCGCGCCTTGCTTGGCCGGCTTGATTCCGTCATTATGAGGCCACGGCCGTTTATTCGCTGCAAGACCTATTTCGGACCTGATAGACGCCGGTCTGGCGACCAAAATTACACCGGTCCCCTTCGGCGCAATACCGACGGCGCCTATTAACTTTAATCTTCTGTTAGTAAATATTAACGCCCACTAGGCGCGTGAATTGAATCATTCCATAGTTGGCTTGCGATTCTATATGCCGCATCCTGCGAAATGGGACCATCAATGGGCAAGTTCACCCCGGCTATCCTTGTTCTGACCTATATTCTGGTGGGCTTAAGCCTCGCCGCCATGGTCTGGAACGGCGGTTCGGATTTCGGCACGGCCCTGGCCGTTCTCGCGGGCACGTTAGGGGTCTGCCTGTCGTTTCATGCCTACGCTGCCCAACAATTCGCCGAGCGCCGCATTCTGCGCGATGTCGAAAACGTGCGTGACGCCCACCGCCTGATGGTCGACGCCATCGATTCGACCCAGAAGGACATGCTGGAACTGGCCGATCGCGTGCAAAACCAGCGCACTTCGCGGTCCGAGGAACTGACCTCGGAAGTGAAGATGCTGGAAGACCTGGTGATGAAGCTCGGTGAAAGCATCGAGGACCGGCTTAATGACTGGAAATCAGCACCGGCGGCCACAGTCGTGCCCCTGCGTGGCACGCCGGCGATGAACCATAAAGAGACCCAGGCCCTGGCCCTGATCGAAACCATACGCGAAGCGCTGATCTCCAACCGTGTCGATCTCTATCTCCAGCCGGTGGTTTCCCTGCCCCAGCGGAAAACCATTTTCTATGAGTCATTTTCGCGCCTGCGCGACGCCACCGGCCGCGTCATGATGCCGGCCGAATACCTGACCGTGGCCGATGCCGAGGGCCTGGTGCCTTCGATTGATAATCTGCTTCTGTTCCGCTGCGTGCAGATTGTTCGCCGTCTGGCCAAGCAGGATCGCCGCATCGGCATCTTCTGCAATATTTCCCTGACTTCCCTGCGTGACGAAACCTTCTTCCCGCAGTTTCTCGAATTCCTCAATGAAAACCGAGACCTGTCCGGTTCACTGATCTTCGAACTGGGCCAGGACGCCTTCGCCACACGCGGATCGGTCGAGGCGCGCAACATGGCCAAGCTGGCCGATCTCGGCTTCCGCTTCTCACTCGATAAGGTCGTAAGCATCGATTTCGACCTGCAGGACTTGCATCGCTCAGACGTGCGTTACGTCAAAGTCGCTGCCCCGCTCCTGCTGGAACAACTGCTCGAAGTCGAAGGCAAGCCGGCGATGAAGTTCCTCAAGGACATTCATGCCGGTGATTATGCCGGCCTGCTGGCGCGCTACGGCATCGAGGTCATCGCCGAGAAGGTCGAGAGCGAAAAGCAGGTCGTCGATATTCTCGATATCGAAATCGGTTATGCTCAGGGCCATCTGTTTGGCGAACCGCGCGCCATCAAGGAACAGGTGCTGGCCGAGACCGACCCGCCCGCCGGCTTTATCAAGTCTACCCTGCCGCAACAGGGCCGCCGCCGGGCTTAATTGGTCGCACTCTCCGGTGGTCCGAGATAGGACGGCTTCAGGCCGCCGGTATCGAGCACCAGCCGTTCCATCACCACATTGCCATCGATCCGAAACACCTTGATGGTGTGCTTGCCGGGCTTGAGACTATTGAACGCCGACGGCAGGATCAGGATGTTGTTCTTGACCGCCTGAGTCCATTGCGGCGTGTCGGGCTTCAAATCGAAGGTCAGGGTCTGCGCTGGCCGGTCGTCGATCGTGACAGCGACACGCAAGCCCCCCTTGCCTTGCGTGTCCAGTGTCGGCGCCAGGTACAGATTGAGTGTGACATCAACCTCCTTGGCCAGCTGAAAATCGTATTCCAGAGCCATGTCGCCCACCGATGTCGCAGGCGCGGTCTGAGGCAGCGAGACGACCGACGACAGGGTTCGGCCCAGGTCTGGAATCACTTGCCAGTGCAGGCCGGGCGCTTCGGTCTTGCGCATGAAATGCTGGGCATCAATGGCGATGGCGCCTTCATTTTCTACAAATATATCTGCCGTTGAAGGCTTAGGGCGCAGATAGGTGCGATCGCTTTTGTACGCATTGTTCGCCGGTTTTCCTTTTTCAGGCACACGGATCAGCTTCGGCAGAACCTGGGTCTTCGGCTCTTGCCAGTTGTCGTAGCCGATGTGGGTCTGGTCCATCATGTGATTCCATTTGCCCCCTGCCAAGCCATTATATTGCGCCGCCAGGTCCTTGTCCGTCTGGAACTTTTTCTCCACGATATCGGCCAGAGGATTGGCGCGCGGGCTGCCTTCCAGAGCTGCCAGATGATTAAGCGCCGTGTTGTAATAAAGACTGTAGAGATTGGCGCTGGCCACCGTCGGGTATTCGACGAGCTGGAAATAAGCGTCCTGTGCGTTTTCAGGCAGAGATTGACCAAGTGTTCGGGTGCGTTGCGCCAGAAGATCATAATCCTGCTCCATATAGGACAGGCTGGTAATATCAAAACTGTCGGCCGTGATCAGTTCCGGCTTCCGGCGCGCATTATACTGGCTATATCGCGTCAATATCTCGCCGATTTCCGCCGCAGGCGCCTGACCAAACTGCTGGCCGGCCCATTTCGCCGGATAGGCTTTAAGCGCATCTGGCGTCATCGCTTCCGGGTTCCACGCCATATCCATGAAGAATGACAGCGGATATTCCACCGGCTTGATATCGCCGACATTGACGATCCACAGACGATCGGCGCCGCTTTCGTAAGCCAGGTCCATCTGCTGCCAGGTCTTCTCGATCTGGTTGGTATTGATCCATTTGTAATTGCGCGGGCCACCGACATAATCGAAATGGTAATAGACACCATAGCCGCCTGCCCGCGCTTTGCCCGGCTCCGGCA
Source organism: uncultured Asticcacaulis sp. (assembly GCA_946480125.1). The sequence continues at coordinate 3,916 of CAMLIY010000070.1, read as the reverse complement.
ACCGCCGGATCTGGCCCCAGTTGTCATCGGAAAACAGCAGGGTGACGTCATCCGGCACCTTCATGCCGTGGTCGTAATAGTTCTGAACCTCTTTATACAGCGCCCAGACCTGCGGCGTCTGATCAGCCGCTTTGCCGGTGACATCGGCGATGATTTTCCGCTGGTCCGCCACAATGCCTTCGAGCAAATGCGTGGCCGTACCTTCGCTCATCGGTTCATCACCATCGCCGCGCATCCCCACGGTCACGATGTTTTCAAAGCCGCCCTTTTGCATCCGCTCGATGCCACCGCGCCAGAAGGTGCGCAGGTTGGCGGCATTGCTGGTGTAGTCCCATTTGCCGCCGGTGACCCCGCCCTCCTGATGCCGGTGCCATTCGTCCTGCGCGCGCGTCATCGGCTCATGGTGCGAAGTCCCCATGATGATGCCGTAATCGGCCGCTGTCTGTTGATTCAGCGGATCGTCGTCCGAGAAGGCCTTGCCCCACATGGCCGGCCACAGGTAATTGCCCTTGAGGCGCAGTTCCAGCTCGAAGACATGGCCATAGAGTTCGTGATTGATGCCGCCGAACTTTTCCCGCGCCCAGCCGCCAAAGGACGGCTCCTCGTCATTGATGAAAAAGCCGCGATACTTCACCTTCGGCGCATCGGAGCGGGAGCCCGCGGTGACGTAGATATCCGTCTTTTTCACCACCGGCACATCGGCCCACCAGTACCACGGCGACACGCCCATCCTGGCTGATATATCATAGGTGCCATAGATCGCGCCGCGCGGATCAGCACCGGTAATCATCAGGGATTTACCGCCGTCCGACCGCGAGGCCACGGTTTGCACATAGGACTCCCACGCCCCGCCCTTCGCCTCAGAGATCATCACGACATCGCCGGTAAGCGCTTTCAGGTTATGCACCACGGCGGGGCGACGGCCCGATACGCGTTCGAGATCGGCGGCGAAATCATCCGCCACGCGCAGGACAGGCTTCGGCGCGTCAGCGGCGACATAGACCATTGCCGGCACACCACCCTTGATCAGGGCGAAACTGTCGGGCGCCGCGCGATCGCAGACCACGACCTGCCCCTCGCAGGCCAAAGCCGTACAGGGCGTAAAGGTGAGAACCGCGATCAGGATTAGCTGTTTCATTCCAATCCCCCCTAAGCACTTGAGTGGTTATATCTTAAGCGTCGTCTTGATGTAGGCCTTTATTTTCTGCTCGATCTGCGGCGTTATCGGTCCCAAGGCTGAACGGGCATGCGAAGGCAGGTGCTCAACCGCTTTTTCGTGATCCCCGAAAACGAAAAGGTCCAGCAAGTTGCGCCATACCGCCTTATCCTGCGCAGGCAGGTCGCGCATGGCCAGCAAGGCCGTGTAGAAGCCCAGATAAGGTGTCACCATATCGACGCGCCCCTCGCTCCACCAATAGTTGACCAGCACATTGAAAGCGCCGTACGACTGAACGTGGTGCCACCACATATAGGGCACGAAGAGGGCGTCACCCGGTTCGAGATCGGCATATTGCGCGACAGACAAAGCGTCTCGAAAGCGCGGATATTTGTCAAAATCGGGATCATATAACGACGCCATGCTAAAAGGCACACCGCCGGGTGTGACATCGAACGGGCCTGGATAGAGGTTATGGACCTGCTCAGGCGGAAAGACGGTGAAGCGCCGCTTTCCCGCCACCACACAGGCAATATTGTACGAAGGATCGAAGTGTGTCTGGATCTCCGTTTCACCGCCAATCCATATGCGCGGCGCCAGTTCCGGTTTGACAGGCAGAGTCATTTCTGTGGCGAGACCGGGTAAAAACTCATGGATCAGCACCGATGGCATATAGGCCGTCGGCGCATCCTTAAGCTTGCCCTGTTGCAGCAGCCAGTCGAGGATGCCCGATACTGTCTGCGTATCGGTGAAAAAATTAAACGCCGTCATCTCGGCATTAAAGAAATACCGCCCTTTCATTTCAGGCGGCGCCACAGTCACAAGACCACGTTTGCCCTGGTCAAAGCGCTTAAGATAATTCGCAACAGCCAGATTTGATGGCTGCGCGGCCTGTACGGCCGGCCATGACGATACCAGCCCCTTCATGAGTACAGGCTCTCCGGCCGGCAGAATATCACGCTCGAACAGCTGACGGTCGACATCGCGGATAACCTTAACCTGTCGGCTGATTGTCGTCATGAACCTGCACCTGTAAAGCTTGACAGCTGGGGGGCCAGCCTTGGAGAACAACACAGGCGAACCTGGTAAAATTATCCTCGCTTTACTAACGTTCAGGTTACCCTTTTCCGTCGCGAAAAGCCGCCACCCCATCTAACAGGCTATGACCATTGATCGATCAGGTCAGCGCTGCCGTTATGGCGGCAAGCGCGTAAGGGGCCATGGCGGCATAGGCCTGGGCATTGGGGTGGACGCCATCGGCGCTGAATTCCGGCCGCATGGCGCCGCTGTCCAGGGCCAGGGCGGGCCAGTAATCGACATAGGTGTAGCTTTGCGCCGCGCAGACCGACTTGATCCACTCATTGAGCGCCCTGATCTTCTCAACCGGATTGCCGACTTCCGGCCGCCAGGGGAAATGGTCCGCCGGCGGCACGCTGGCCATGATCACCTTGATGCCATAAATGCTGGCCAGATTAGCCATGGCTTGCAGGTTTTGCGTGGTGGCCACCGGATCATACGGATCCTGATTCTGGGCGATATCGTTGGTGCCGGCCATGATATGCACGGCCTTCGGACGCAGCGCCACGACATCGGCCATGAAGCGGACCAGCATCTGCGCCGAGACCTGCCCACCAATGCCACGGCCCACCAGACCATTTTCGGCATAAAGCGTGCCGGATTGCCCCGGCCAGCCATCGGTGATGGAATCCCCCATCATGACGACCTTTCTAGCGGTATCCGGCAGCTTGACCACATCGGCATTGGCCAGATGGTAACGACGGAGCTGTGCCCAATCCATGCCGGCCGGCTGGACGGTCAGCGTCGCCGGATCATTATAATCCTGCAAGGCCGCCTGAATGCCTTGCGCTTCCGCATTGTCCTGGCCTTTATTCTGCGCGCTGGCTGCCGAAGTGACGCCCAGCATCGCCCCGCCTGCCAGCGCCCCGCTCAAGAGATGGCGCCGCTTGATATCCGACATAGACTATTCCCCTGCTCAGGCGACCGTCAGGGTCGCCGTCTTCAGGTCTACACTATTGGGTCCGACCGAGATCGTAAAGGTGCCCGGCTCAACAACCCGCTGCATATCCATATTATAGAATTGCAGATCGGCCGGCGTGATGGTGAAACTGACCGTCTGGCTGGCGCCGGCATCGAGCGTGATGCGCCTGAAGCCCTTCAGTTCCTTGACCGGACGCGTGACGGAGGAAACATCGTCGCGGATATAGAGCTGGACCACTTCGTCGCCCTTCAGCGAGCCAGTATTCTTGACTTCAACACTGACTGTCACACTGTCCGCCGTGCCAATGGTGTCCTTTTCCAGCTTCGGGGCCGAAATATCGAAGGTGGTATAGCTGAGGCCATAGCCAAAGGGGAACAATGGCGAGGTCTCACCATCGAGATACCCGCGGCGGGCGCTCGGCTTGTAATTATAGAAGATCGGCAGTTGACCGACATTGCGGGCGATCGACACCGGCAGCTTGCCGCCCGGATTGGCCCGGCCGAACAGGATATCGGCGGCGGCCCAGCCGGTTTCCTGGCCCATATACCAGCCTTCGATCAGGGCGTCGGCCTTTTCATTCAGCAGATTGACCGACAGCGGACGGCCATTGAGCAGGAAGGCGACGGTCGGCTTTTTCAGCGCGAAAATCTGCGCGGCGAGATCGTTCTGGCGACCAATAAGATCCAAGGACTGGCGGTCGCCCATGTGGTTGTCGGCCCAGGCTTCGCGCGAGGTCTGCTCGTTATCGCCCAGCACCATGA